>JBBIJJ010000036.1:0-23416 GCA_037446035.1 Burkholderiales bacterium | reverse complement strand
ATCAACCTAGAAACGGCAGTTGAAGTCCGTGAAGTATCGAGAAACGCGTTCGCGCCAAAGCCTTGTAGTGACCACGACCATCACCCATTTGGAACTGCTCCGCAGTCCTCGGAATTGGCTTGAAACCCGCATGGATGCTGGCTTTCTGCCGTTTCGACGTGAGGCGAACTGCCGGATTTAGGATCAAGCCTTGTCATTCCGAGCCGCAGGCGAGGAATCTCGTCCGTTTGCATCCTCCAGGTGCCTCGCGTGGCTCGGGATGACATGAATGCGATCGGGATCCGGCATCCTGCGCTGCGGACGGCGGCACCTGGGCTCACGCTGCGCGGCGCACGGGCCTGCGCGACGACGTGGCGACGGTTTGCGGATGCGCTCGACGAGTCGACCGGCGCGTCAAGCGCCGTCAGCGCCCGACCACGGCGCGCGCCAGTTCGATGCAGCTGGCGGGCGCACAGCCTTCGGCCTTGTTGTTCACGATGACATAGGCGGGCTGCGCGCTGCGCAGCGCGACGTGCACCAGATGGGCGAGCGCGCCGCGGGTGGCGATGTCGGCGTCGATCAGGCGGTCGAACGGCGCGTAACGGTTCTTGGCCTCTTCGTAGGCCAGCCCGGCGTGCAGCGTCCAGCGCACGACCAGCGGCCCCTTCAAGCGCCAGGCGTCGCCCTCGTCGGGCGTGGCGTCCATCGCACGCAGGGCTGCGCTCTGGCGCGCAGCCGCCGGCATGCGCGGATGCACGGCCACGCACAGCCGCGCGCCCGTGGCGCGCACCGTGCGGACCAGGCGCGGGGTCAGCAGCTCGGCGTTGCGCAGCTCGAGCGCGTAGGTCGGCGCAATGCCGTCGATCGAGCGCGCGAGCGCATCGAAAAAGGCGCCGATGCGCTCGATCGTGGCGTGCCCGGCCGCGCCGACCGTGGCCTCGCGCGGCAGCGGCGGAAGCTGGAACAGCAGCACGCCCGCCTTCGCACGCAGCCCCTCGATGGCCGGACGCACGAACGCGTCGTTGGCGCGCGCGGCGTCGAGAAAGTCCGGATTGGCGGCGGCCGGTGCGCCGCGTTCGCCGCGCAGGACCGCGTCGGTCAGCCGCGCCGGCGCCTTGACGAGGAAGCGGAAGCGGTCCGGCGTCTGCGCCGCGTAACGCGCGTAATCGCCGGCACCGAGCGGCCGGTAGAACCCGCGATCGAGACCGACGGCGCGCAACACCGGGTGGCGGCAGTACGCGGCGAGCCCGTCGCGCGCAAGTTGCGCTTCGGGGTAGTCGCCGCCGTACACGAGTCCGCGCCAGCCGGGAAAGCTCCACGAGGAGGTGCCGAGGTACACGCCGTGCGGAAGCTGCCGGCCGAGCCGCAGCAGCTCGTCGGTGAAGGAGGCCGCTTCGACGGTGCGGCGAGCGCCCGCCGGCGAGCCGAACGCCTCGTCGTCGTCCTCGAACAGCGATTCGCCGGCGCGCGGGTTCACGCCGGGCAGTGTACGAAACGGCGGTGGCGCGGCGAAATCCCCTCTTGCTGCCCCTTTGCGAACGGGGGAGGAAGACAGACCCGCCTCCCGTGGCCGTGAAGCGCAGCCGTTTCAGTCGGCGAACAGGTCGATGCCGGCCGCCCGTAGCGCAGCGTCGAACGCGGCGTCGAGCGCGTAGTCGAGCAGCAATAGCGAGCCGATGCCGATCGCCAGGATTGCGGCCTCGACGGCCGCCAGCCGCAGCCATTGCCATTGCCGATGCGACATGCTGGTTTTACCTCCGATGCGTCGCACGTTAGGCGCAGCGCGCGGGCGGGGGAAGTGCCGATTCGGCATGCGCACTGCGCACGATTCGGCGCGGGCGCGCCGCTCAGAAGGTGTGAATCTTTCTGCTGCGCGGCCCGCTGGCGTCGTTGCGCGCTGCTCGGGCCTCGCCTATCTACCTTGATATGTCTCGGCCCTGCGGCTGCGTGCGCCTAGCCATCGGCCCGCTCGCGACGAAATCTTCACACCTTCTCAGATCTGCTTGGCGCGTTCGATGACCGCTTGGGTGTTCAGCGGAAGCTGCGATATCTGGGTGGTCGTGCCGCTCGGCGCTTCGAGGCGGTAGACGAGCTGCACTAGGGTGCCGGCGCCCGGCACCGTCTCCAGCTTCAGCTGCGCGCCGATGCGGCCGGCGCGGTTGCGCATGTTCAGCAGGCCACGGCCGCCGACGCGCTCCTCGGTGATGCCGCGGCCGTTGTCGGCGACACGGATCGTCAGCAGACTCGAGTCCCAGCTGTGCTCGATGGTGACGGTGACCCGGACGGCGCGCGCGCGGCTGTGCTTCAGCGCGTTGGTCAACGCTTCCTGCACGATGCGCAGGATCGGCAGCACCGCGTCCGGATTGATGTCGATCTCCTCGGGCAGCCCGCGCGCGTCCCAGGCGAGTTCGATGCCGGCGGCGCGCAGGCGCGGCTCCATGCGGAAGCGCAGGTTGCCGAGCGCCGACAGCAGTCCCGCGTCCTCGGAAGCGAGCGCGTCGATCGCCAGCCGCATGTCGTCGATGCACTCGCGCAGGATCTGCGCGACCTGCTCCTGCGAGACCGCGCCGCGCTCGACCAGCATCAGCGACGACAGAAGCTGCGAGCCGAGTCCGTCGTGCATGTCCTGCATGATGCGCTGGCGTTCCTGCGCGGTGGCCTGCAGGCGTTCGCTCTCGCGCAGCCGCTCGAAGTTGCGCTTGAGCAGCTGTTCGCGCTCGCGCACGCGGGTTTCCAGCTCGGCGCGCGCGCTTTCCGCTTCGCGCAGGATCCGCACGAAGCGGTCGACCAGCGGCGTGGCCAGCGCAATGAGCAGCAGCGGTCCGGCCCAGTGCAGCGCAAGCGTGTCGCCGAGCAGCGGCACGCCGCGCGACAGCAGGAAGTCGTGCACCGCGGCGGCCAGCGTCAGCGCCATCGCGGCTAGCAGCAGCAGCGGCGGCGCCTCGCGCCGGCGCGATCGCTGCAGCACCGCGTAGCCGAAGCCGATCGCCGCCATCACGACCAGCCCCGGCATCCAGAGCTGTTCGATGAAGGGCGCGGCGTGCTGCGCGGTGGCGGCCAGCAGCAGCGGGCCGATCGCCGCGTAACCGAGCACGAGCCATAGGTCGCGCGACTCGCGGCGGCCGGACAGCCGCAGCAGCGCCATCGTCATCACCGCGGCAAAGCCGCCGCTGGCCGCGTAGTAGGCGAGCCGCAACCACAGCCGCAACGCCAGCGGCATCGTTTCGATCAGAAAATAGCTCGAGCGCACCACCCACAGCGCCGCGGCAACCGCCAGCAGCGCGAGCAGCGGCTCGGGCCGCCGCAGCCACAGCACGCCGAACAGCAGCGCGACGACCGCTGCCAGCGTCGCGCCGATCCAGGGCAGCGTGTACGACAGGAAAAACCGCTCGTCGTAGCGCGCCGACATCTGCGCGAGCGTGCCGAGTTCGACACTGGCGAACACGTGCATGCCGCCGCGGTAGGCGGTCTGCACCAGCAGCGTGTTCTCGCCGGCGACCAGCAGCGACGGGTCGATCGCCAGCAGGTGCGGACGCCGCCAGCGCACGTGCGAGCGCCCGTCGGGCATGCGGATCGCGCCGATGAAGCGGCCGTTGACGCTGACGCGGCCGCCGTTGGCGGCGTTGCCGAGCAGTACGGCCCACGCTTCGGCGGGCTGCGCGGCGAGATCGAACTTCATGCGCAGCGCCACGCCCTGCAGTGCGGTCGCTTCGCTCGCCGACCAGCGCAGCGGCAGGTCGAAGCGGGTCCACTGCGCGTCGCGCGGCGGCGGCTCGCCGACGCCGGTGGCGGTCCATTCGACCGCGCTGATGAGGACCGCGCGCGCCGGTGCGGCCGCCAGCAGCAGCGTCAGTACAAAGGCCGCGACGAGGCGCAACGCGCGCGTCGCCGGCGGCACGATCGCGATCGCGGACACGCGTCGCGTCAGCTCTTCAGCAGACCCATCTGGGTCGCTTCGTAGACGGCTTCGCCGCGCGAGTGCACCGCGAGCTTGCGGTAAATCTTCTTGATGTGCGCGGTCACCGTGTGCGGCGAGATGCCGAGGATCTCGCCGATCTCGTTGAAGCTCATGCCCTTGGCGAGCAGCTGCAGGATCTCGGTCTCGCGCGCCGACAGCGGATTGGATTCGGGATTGGCCACGCGCGTCGGCGCGCTCGGACCCATGCGGTTGCGGATCGCGCGCAGCACGCTGCGCGCGACCACGGGGCTCACCGGCGAGCCGCCCGCGCGCAGCAGCCGGATGCACGAGATCACGTCGGCCGGCGTCGAGTCCTTCAGGATGTAGCCGGTCGCACCCGCTTCGATCGACGAGACGACGTGCTGCTCGTCGCCGAAGACCGTGACGACCATGATGTCGACGTCGGGCTTTTTCTGGCTGACGCTGCGGATCAGGTCGATCCCGCTGCCGTCGGGCAGCCCGAGGTCGATCATCATCACGTCGAAGTTCTCGCGCTCGATCAGCGCCTGCGCCTCGCGCTTGTTGGCGGCCACGCCCACGAGCCGCATGCTCGGTTCGTTTTCGACGATCTGCGCAAAACGCCGGCGGAACTCGGGCTCGTCCTCGACGATGATGACCGAGATGTTCTCTTCGCCCATGGGGTGCCCCTCTCAGAAGGTTTGATTCTAGCCACGGTTGCCGGCCGGCACCGCGCGCCGGCAGACGGCCTAGCCCGCAGGCGCTAGGACGCGGGCGTCCTTCAGGGCGCGAGCCGCGTGCGTGACCAGCCGTCGCGCTCGCGCGTGTACAGCAGGCGGTCGTGCAGCCGCGACGGACGCCCCTGCCAGAACTCGATGGCCTGCGGGCGCACCCGAAAGCCGCCCCAGTACGGCGGCCGCGCCGGTTGCAGGCCGTGGCGCACACCCATTTCTGCCGCGCGCGCCAGCAGCCACGCCTTGCCGGGGATCGGCCGGCTCTGCGGCGAGGCCCACGCGCCGATGCGGCTCGCCAGCGGGCGGCTCGCGAAGTACGCGTCCGACTCCTCGGCGCTGGTGCGTTCGACGTCGCCGTCGATGCGCACCTGGCGTTCCAGCTCGGGCCAGAAGAACAGCAGGCAGGCGCGCGGGTTCGCGGCGAGCTCCAGTGCCTTGCGGCTCTCGTAGTTCGTGTAAAAGACGAAGCCCGCGTCGTCGAAGCCCTTCAGCAGCACGGTGCGCGCCGCCGGACGCCCCTGCGCGTCGGCGGTGGCGAGCGTCATCGCGTTGACTTCGAGCACCTCGGAGGCGACCGCCTCGTCCCACCAGCGAGCGAACTGGCGGATCGCGTCGGTGTCGGCGTGCTCTTCGTCGAGCGCGCCGCGCTTGTAGTCGGTGCGGATCTGCGCGATGGACTTCATGGCGCGCGCAGTCTAGCGGCGCACGGGTTTGCCGCCGAGCAGCCGCTGCGCGCGGTGCGCCAGCCGTTCCAGGTGCGGATCGGCGAGCCCTTCGGCGCGCAGGCCTTCGACGGTGCGCAGCAGATAGTCGAGGCTGGTGCCGTAGCGGCCGCAGGCGCGTGCGAGCACCGCAATCGTCTCGCGCTCGGTGAGCCGGCCGCAATAGTTCGGCGCGTCGCGGCGGACGACGAACGCGAGCGCGGTCAGTCCGCCGCGGCCGTCGAGCCGCCGCACGTGCAGCCAGCGCGGAACGTACGAGCCCATCAGCATCTCGCGTTCCCACAGCCGCGCGAACTGCGCGCGCACGCTGTTGGCCGGAACGCGGTAGGCGATGCCGGCGCACGAGCCGCCGCGATCGAGTCCCGCGACCAGCCCCGGGCACGCGGGCGTGCCGCGGTTGCGTACCGAACGCAGACACAGCTTGCGGTGATAGCCGTACACCCGCGCCGGCACGCGGCGGTCGAACTCGAACTCCGGATTCCAGATCAGCGAACCGTAGCCGAACACCCACAGCGGCTCGCCACCATGCCAGTGCGCCAGCGTCGTCGCCAGCGACTGCGCCAGCTCGTGCGGCGACAGCCGTGGCAGGTCGATCAGGCTCGCGACCGTCGCGGCGCGGTGATTCGTGTTGCGCCTCATGCGTGCGCGCGCAGGTGACGCCAGGCCGCCGCGCCGCCCGCGCCCAGCAGCGTGGCCATCGTCCAGAACACGGCGGCGGCGCCGAGCACCGCGCCGAACGCGCCGAACACGAGCGGCAGCACGACGTGGCTGCCGTTCATGATCGTCGCGCGCAGGCCGAGCGCCTCGCCGACGCGGCCGGTCGGCGAGCGCGCGTGGATCAAGGACATCACGTTCGGCTGCGCGGCGCCCAGCCCCAGGCCGAGCAGGAAGGCGGCCGCCATCAATGGCAGCAGACGCTCGAACAGCGGGATCAGCGCGAAGGCAAGGCAGCCCGTGAACAGCGTAAAGGTCAGCACCTGCCACTCGCGATAGGTGCGCGCGATGCGCGGCATCGCCAGCCGGATCGTGAACGTGGCCGCCGCGAAGCTGCCGAGCACCAGCCCGATCTCGGACGCCGACAAGCCGACGCGCGTGCCGTACACGGGGATCATGAAGGTCTGCAGATCCCAGGCCATCGACACCAGGCCGCTGGCGATCAGGACGTTGCGGATGCCGCGGTGGCGCAGCAGTTCGAACATCGGCCTGTCGTTGCCCGTCGCTGCCGTCGCGGGGTGCGACGGCAGGTGGCGGCGCTCGCGCGCGAGCAGCGCTGCGGCCGCGGCGAGCAGCGCGAACATCGCGCCGAACGCGGCGCGATGGCCGAGCGTGTCGATCAGCACGCCGCTGGCGATCGGGCCGATCAGGCTCGAGGTCGAGAATCCGAGCGCGAGCACCGAGAAGGCCGCCGCGCGATTTTCAGGGGCGGCCCGATGGCCGACGATCTGCTGCACGGTCATCTGCAGCAGCATGAAGCCGGTGCCGGTCAGCGCGCAGGCCACCAGCAGCGGACCGATGTCGGCCACTTCGTACGGAAACGCTGCGGGCAGCAGCACGCCCGCGCCCATCAGCGCCGTGCCCGTGACCAGCGGTTTCCAGGGGCCGATCGCATCGAGCCAGCGACCGGCGCGCATCGCCAGCAGCATCGGCACGAGCGCGAACAGCGCCATCAGCACGCCGACCGTGAAGGCCGACGCATGGTGGGCGAGCGCGTAGAGCGACGCCGTCACACGGGCGGCACCGAAGGCGGTGTGCGACAGGACGACGAACGCGATGATGCGCGACAGCGGCATGAATCTTCTTGTGCCGCCAGTTTACGCGGTGACCCGCGGGCGGCGCCGGCGGATTGCGCCTTGCCGCGCCGGCTATGCGCGGCTTCGCGCGCGGTACGCCACGAGCGCGACCCCGCCGCAGGTCACGACGATGCCGAGCAGCGTCAGCGCCGTCGGCACGACGTCGAACATCGCCCATTCGAGAATGACCGCGATGACCGGCGTCAGATACAGCAGACTCGTCACGCGCGTGGCCTCGCCCCGCCGCATCAGCGTGTGCAGTGCGTTGACCGCGAGGATCGAAGCCAGGATGACCAGATACGCGATCGCGCCGGCGAGCCCCCACGCCCAGCGCACCGGGAAGCCCTCGACCGCGAACGCCAGCGGCGCGAGTGCGGCGAGCGTGGCGAGAAACTGGATCAGCGACGCCGCGCGCAGGTCCACCGCCGGGCAGAACGCGCGCTGGTACAGCGTGCCGATCGTGATCGCCGCCAGCGCGGTCAGCGCCGCGGCGGTCGCGCCGAGGCTCACCGCGCGCACGTCGATCTTGTGCCAGACGACGAAGGCCACACCGAGCAGCCCGAGCAGCACCCCCGCCCACTGGTACGGCCGCAGCCGTTCGCTCAACAGCGCCGCCGCGATGATCGCGGTCGCCAGCGGCTGCACCGCGAGCACGAGCGCGACGATGCCCGCCGACATGCCCAGGTACTGCGCGTAGTGGCTCGCGCCGAGGTTGGCCGCATGCATCAGCAGCCCGGCCACGACGACGTGGCTCCAGTCGCGCGCGTTCCCGGGCCAGCGCAGCGGCTCGCGCCGATGCCACAACGCCAGCAGCGGCACCAGCACGAGCACCCCGAGTGCGAAGCGCAGCGCGAGGAACGTGAACGGTGGCGCGTACTGCAGCCCGACCTTCGTCGCAAGGTAGCCGCTGCCCCAGACGACGACGAAAAACCATGCGAGGACCGGCGAGGCAGTCAGCGCCGTTGCGGCGGGCGGCCGCAGCGTCGGATCCGTGCGAGCGGCGTCCATCACGGCGCCGATTGTCCCATCGACGTGCGGCAGCGGGCCGGAGCGCGGGCCAACGCGGCGGCGCCCGCGAGCGCGCTCAAGCGGACGACGACCGTCCGCGGTCAGCGCTCGCGAGAAGTGTGGCGGTGTGCCGCCATCGCCACGGCGGCTATGCCTCGCGGACCAGCAGCAGCGGCGTGTCGCAGTGCGCGGCCACGCGCGTTGCGGTCGAGCCGAGCACGGCCGCCTTGAACGCGCCGTAGCCGTGCGAGCCCATCACCAGCACATCGAGCTTTTTCTTCTTCGCGAACGCCGAGATCTCGTCGCCCGGATTGCCGACCAGGCACACCTCCTCCACGCTCAGGCGCTCCTTCTCCAGCAGCTTGCGCACCGGATCGAGCGCGGCGTCGAAGGCTTTTTTCTGCATCGCTTTGATCTCGTCCTCGGTGAACGCGGGCATCGCGATGCCGGCCATGTCCGGCATTACCGCGCCGGCGAAGTCCGGGACGACATGGATCAGCACGAGCTGCGGCGCGGCGCCGAACAGGTCGCGATGCTTCAGCACGTAGCGCACGGCTGCCTTGCCGTATTTGCTGCCGTCCACGGCGATGCCGACCTTCAGCGAATCGCCCTGCGGCGCCTCCTTCGCACGCAGCACCAGGATCGGCCGCTTGGTGTGCGCCAGCACGGCGTTGGTCGTCGACCCGAGAATCAGCCCGGCGAGCGCGCCGTGGCCGTGCGAGCCCATCACGATCAGGTCGGCCTTGTCGCGATCGGCCGCCGCCGCGATCTGTTCGCCCGGATGGCCCACCGCGTAGGCCGTCGTCGCCGCCAGACCCGCTTTCTTCAGCGCCGCCAGTGCGGGCTTCAGAACGCGTCCGGATTCGTCCTCGTAGTACGACTTGACGACCTCCTTGCCGACGACGCGGGCGGCACGCACCGGGATCGGCAACTGCACGTTCAGCAGTTCCACCTCGGGCGAGGCGCCGATCAGCGTCGTGCGCGAAGCGATGAAGTCCACCGCCGCCTTGCTGAACTTGCTGCCGTCGACCGGAACCAGGATCTTCATGACGCTCTCCTGCAGGGACGGCGCGCAGTCTAGAGCACAGTCGCGCGGGGACGAATGACGAGCGACAAAAAGGCCGCACGGGCGAACCCGGGCGGCCCGGACGCGGCAGCGCCGCGCTTACTTCGACGCGGTGGCGTCCTTCAGCGGGCAGGTACTCATGCCGAACAGCGAATACGCCGGGCAGAAGCGAAACACGCCGGTGATGAGCGGCACGATGCCGATCCAGCCCCATGGCCCGATGACGTTCAACAGCGTCAGCGCGATGAGCGCAACACCGACGACGATGCGGATCGCGCGATCCGCGCCTCCGACATTGGCTTTCATGACATTCCTCCTCAAAGGTTCGTGTTGAGCAAACTTGCCTGTCGCATACGGCAGGGCAAGCCTAGGAGGGCTGGCCGGACGGGTCAGTGACTGCAGTCACGGCCGCTGCGCCGCCGGCGGCCTGCGCGCGCAGCGCGCGAGCCTGTACGATCTCGATCACCCCGCGGCCGAGCTTGACCCAGCCGTTTTCCTCGAAGTGCTTCAATTGCCGGCTGACCGACTCGCGCGAGACACCCAGCTCGCGCGCAAGCTGCTCGTGCGAGGTTTCGACGCGCTGGCCCTTGCCCAGCAGCGCGGCCGCCAGCCGCTGGTCGAGCCGCTGGAAGCCCACCGCCTCGACCAGTTCCATCAACCGCATCAGCCGTTCGCCGAAGATGCGAAACACGTCCTCGCGGAACGGCCGGTGCTCGGCGACCAGGCGGTCGAACAGCGCGGGCGGCAGCACGGCGATCTCCACGTCGGTCAGGCAGTCGCCGTGCGCGCCGTAGCTCGAACCGCCCAGCAGACAGCTCGTCGACAGCACGCAGGTCTCGCCGGCTTCGACGTCGTACAGTCCGACCTCGTGACCGTTGGGCAGCCGCCGTGCCACGCGTACGCGCCCGCGCAGCACGATCGGCAGGCCCGTGCAGCCGTCGCGCTCGCGAAAGATCGAAGCGCCGGCGGGAAAGTTCATCAGCGTCACGTTCTGCGCGACCGCCTCGCGCAGCTCGGTCGGCAGCAAGGCGAACGAGGGCAGCACGCGGGCGATGCGCGAGATGTCGTTATCGGTCACGGCGTTCATCGGCAGGTCGCGGCGGGATCCAGCTCTGCAGGTCGTGAGCATATTCCGGACCGGCGGCCGATGCGAACGCCCCGATGCCGCCCCTGGTCGCAGGCGGGTTTCCGCGAGCGGGGGCGGCGACGTCACCCGATATGCTTAGGGCGATGACCCGATGCGCCGCGAGGAGGCCGACGATGACCGCAAATGAACAGAAAGCCCTGCTGACGATCGCCGTTTTCGCCGCGTTCGCCGACGGCGCCAAGGCCGAGCGCGAGCGCGAGGAAGTCCGGCGCGTGGCCGACGCGCTCGGCGGCGGCGAAGTCAACTTCGCGGCGCTGTACCAGGACGTGCTGCTGAAGCGTACGACGCTCGCGGCGGAAGCCGGGAAACTCGCCTCGCCGGAGCTGCGCCAGCTTGCGTTCGAGCTGGCGGTCGGCGTATGCGATGCCGACGGCCTGCGCAACGACGCGGAAACGCGTTTTCTTGCCGGGCTCGGCCAGGCGCTCGGACTGTCGCAGCCCGCGATGGCCGAACCGGCCGCCACCGCCGATGCGCTGGCGACGGTGCCGCTCGAGCCGCAACCCGGCGCGGTCGTCGCGTCGGCGCCGTCGGTGTCCGACGCCGAGCTCGACAAGACGATCCTGAACTACGCGATCCTGAACGGCGCGCTCGAGCTGCTGCCGCAGTCGATGGCCTCGCTGGCGATCATTCCCCTGCAGATGAAGATGGTCTACCGCATCGGCAAGGCGCACGGCTACGAACTCGATCGCGGCCACGTGAAGGACTTCCTCGCCACGGTCGGCGTGGGGCTCACCGGCCAGTACCTCGAGGAGATCGGCCGCAAGCTGATCGGCGGACTGTTCGGCAAGGGCGCGGGGCGCATGGTCGGCGGGCTGGCGCGCGGCGCGACCGGCATGGCGTTTTCTTTCGCGACGACTTACGCGCTCGGTCACGTGGCCAAGCGCTACTACGCGGGCGGTCGCACGATGAACGCGCAAATGCTGAAGGAGGCGTTCGCCGCGATGCTCGGACAGGCCAAGTCGCTGCAGCAGCAGTACGCGCCGCAGATCGAGCAACAGGCGCGCACCGTCGACGTCGCGCGCATCGTGCAGATGGTGCGCAGCCAGTAGCGGCAAGCGCGCCGGCGCGCCGCCCGGCGGCATCGGAGCGGCGCGTCGCGTTCCTTGACACGCTCCTCTCGGCGCCGATAATCCGCGGCTTCTTCCGGAAGAACGGGCGCGCGCCGCCGCGCGCAGGACCGCCGTGCCGATGCGTTTCCGCTTTCCGATCGTCATCATCGACGAGGACTTCCGCTCCGAAAACGCCAGCGGGCTCGGCATCCGCGCGCTCGCCAAGGCGATCGAGAACGAGGGCGTCGAAGTGCTCGGCGTCACCAGCTACGGCGATCTGGCGAGCTTTGCGCAGCAGAGCAGCCGCGCGTCGGCCTTCATCGTGTCGATCGACGACGAGGAGTTCGGCGAAACACGGCACAGCTTTGCCGGCCACGCGGACGACCCGTCGACACCGGGCAACGAGGCCGTCGAGGCGCTGCGCGCCTTCGTGCAGGAGATCCGCTGGCGCAACGCGAACATCCCCATGTTCCTGTACGGCGAGACGCGCACCTCGCGCCACATCCCGAACGACGTGCTGCGCGAGCTGCACGGCTTCATCCACATGTTCGAGGACACGCCCGAGTTCGTCGCCCGTTACATCGTGCGCGAGGCCAGGGCGTATCTGGACGGACTGGCGCCGCCGTTCTTCCGCGCGCTCACGCACTACGCGCAGGACGGTTCGTACTCGTGGCACTGCCCGGGGCATTCGGGCGGCGTGGCGTTCCTGAAGAGCCCCGTCGGCCACATGTTCCACCAGTTCTTCGGCGAGAACCTGCTCAGAGCCGACGTCTGCAACGCCGTCGAGGAACTCGGCCAGCTGCTCGACCACACCGGGCCGGTGGCGGCTGCCGAACGCAACGCGGCGCGCATCTTCGGCTGCGACCATCTGTTCTTCGTCACCAACGGCACGTCGACCGCGAACAAGATCGTCTGGCACTACATGGTCGCACCCGGCGACGTCGTCGTCGTCGACCGCAACTGCCACAAGAGCGTGCTGCACGCGATCGTGATGACCGGCGCGATCCCGGTGTTCCTGATGCCGACGCGCAACCACTACGGAATCATCGGGCCGATCCCGCTCGACGAGTTCAAGCCCGAGTCGATCGCGCGCAAGATCGCCACGCACCCGCTGATCCGGCGCGAATCCGGCATGCCGCGCGTGCTGACGATCACGCAGAGCACCTACGATGGCATCGTCTACAACGTCGAGACGATCAAGGGCCTGCTCGACGGCGCGATCGACACGCTGCACTTCGACGAAGCGTGGCTGCCGCACGCGGCGTTCCACGAGTTCTATCGCGACATGCACGCGATCGGCACGGGACGGCCGCGCAACAAGGTGTCGATGATCTTTTCCACGCAGTCGACCCACAAGCTGCTCGCCGGGCTGTCGCAGGCGTCGCAGATCCTCGTGCAGGACTCCGAGCGCGAGGCGCTCGACGCCTTCCAGTTCAACGAGTCGTATCACATGCACGTGTCGACCTCGCCGCAGTACGCGATCATCGCCAGCTGCGACGTCGCCGCCGCGATGATGGAGCCGCCCGGCGGCACGGCGCTGGTCGAGGAGTCGATCGCCGAGGCGCTCGACTTCCGCCGCGCGATGCGCAAGGTCGACGCCGAGCTCGGCGAGTCCTGGTGGTTCAAGGTCTGGGGCCCCGAGCATCTGGCCGACGAAGGCATCGGCACGCGCGAGGACTGGATGCTCAAGCCCGGCGAGCGCTGGCACGGTTTCGGCGAGCTGGCCCCGGGCTTCAACATGCTCGACCCGATCAAGGCGACCGTGATCACGCCGGGGCTCGACGTCGACGGCTCGTTCGCGGACCCCGGCATCCCGGCGGCCATCGTCACCAAGTATCTCGCCGAGCACGGCATCATCGTCGAGAAGACCGGGCTGTATTCGTTCTTCATCATGTTCACGATCGGCATCACCAAGGGCCGCTGGAACACGATGGTCACCGAACTGCAGCAGTTCAAGGACGATTACGACAAGGACCAGCCGCTGTGGCGGGTGATGCCCGAGTTCGTGCGCGCGCACCCGAACTACGAACGCATGGGCCTGCGCGAGCTGTGCGACGCGATCCACGCCGTGTATCGCGCCAACGACATTGCGCGGCTGACCACCGAGATGTACCTGTCGGAGATGGAACCGGTGATGCGGCCCGCGGACGCGTACGCGAAGATGACGCACTGGGAAGTCGAGCGAGTGCCGATCGACGCGCTCGACGGCCGCGTTTCCGCGGTGCTGCTGACCCCGTATCCGCCCGGCATCCCGCTGCTGATTCCGGGCGAGCGCATCAACGCCAAGATCGTCAACTACCTGAAGTTCGCGCGCGACTTCAACCTGAAGTTCCCCGGCTTCGAAACCGACATCCACGGCCTGGTGAAGCTGCGCAACAACGGGCACATCGAGTACTACGTCGACTGCGTCAGCGACCGCCCGCGCGAGGTGTTCCGGACTGCCACATGACGCGACTGTCCTTCATCCCCCTTTGAAAAGGTGGGCAGGGGGATGTGTTCCGCCGCATCGAAGTCGCGACCAAGGCAGAATCCCCCTCGGCATAAGAGGTCCGGCGCGCCGCAGGCGCGCGCAAGGGGTCGCCCCCGCGATTCGCCTCTTGGTAAGGGGAAAAAAACCCCCTCAACCCACCGACAACACATGGCCCGACTCGACGAATCCGCGCACGGCGTCTATCTGATCGCCGTCACCCCTTTCACCGACAGCGGCGCGCTCGACCTCGACAGCACCGACCGCATGGTCGATTTCTGTCTCGAGCGCGGCGCCACGGGGCTCACGCTGCTCGGCATCATGGGCGAAGCGCCCAAGCTCACGACCGACGAGGCGCGCAGCTTCGTCAAGCGGGTGCTCGACCGCGTGCGCGATCGTGTGCCGGTCGTGGTCGGTGTGTCGTCGCCGGGGCTCGCCGCGATGAAGGAACTCGCCGCGGGCGTGATGGACCTCGGCGCCGCGGGCGTGATGGTCGCACCCGCCGGTGGGCTGCGCGGCGACGAGCAGATCGTCAACTACTTCGAAAGCGTCGCCGAGGCGCTGGGCCCGAAGACGCCGTGGGTGCTGCAGGATCATCCGCTCGCCACCGGCGTGTTGATGCCGACCTCGGTGATCCTGCGCGTGATCAAGTCGGTTCCGACCTGCGTGATGCTCAAGCACGAGGAGTGCCCCGGCCTCGCCAAACTGTCGGCGATCCGCGCGGCAGGCGACAAGGGCGAAGTGCGCCGCATCTCGATCCTGACCGGCAACGGCGGCGGGCTGTTCCTGCCGGAGGAGCTTGCGCGCGGCGCCGACGGCGCGATGACCGGCTTCGCGTATCCGGAGATGATGGTCGACGTCGTTGCCGCGCACGCGCGCGGCGACATCGAACGCGCGCACGACCTGTTCGACGCCTACCTGCCGCTGGCGCGCTACGAGCAGCAGCCGAACGTCGGACTGGCGGTGCGCAAGTACCTGCTGGTCAGGCGCGGCGTGATCGCGTCGGGCGCCGTGCGCAAACCGGGACCGAAGCTCTCCGCCGCCGACATCGCCGACATCGAACGCCTGGTTCGGCGTCAGGACAACCGGCTGAAGCAGCTCGACGCTACGCCGTCATCCCGAGGAGTGCAGTGACGAGGGATCTCGACGATTGGCCGCCCGCAGACCCCTCGCATTCGCTCGGGATGACGGCCGCAGGAAAGGGAAACGAATGAATACCGAACCCCAACCGCTCGACGCGCGCGTGATCGAGGCGCTCACGGGCGTCACCACCGCCACGCTGACGACGGTGTTGCTGAAGAAAGGGCTGCGCAACGTCTGGCTGCGCGGCGCGCGGCCGCTGCGGCCCGAGCAACCCCGCCTGGTCGGACGCGCGTTCACGCTGCGCTTCGTGCCCGCGCGGGAGGACCTCGCCACGCCGGAGTCGTGGTCGTCTCCGATCTCCACGCGCGCCGCCATCGAAGCGATGCCCGCCGGCTGCATCGCGGTCGTCGACGCGATGGGTGTGACCGACGCCGGCATCTTCGGCGACATCCTGTGCGCGCGGATGCACCGGCGCGGCGTGGCCGCGCTCGTCACCGACGGCGTGGTGCGCGATCTCGCCGGCGTGCTCGCGACCGGACTGCCGGTGTGGTGCCGGGGGGCGGCCGCGCCGCCCTCGGTCGCGGGGCTGACCTTCGTCGCTTGGCAGCAGCCGATCGGCTGCGGCGGCGTGGCGGTGTTCCCGAACGACGTGATCGTCGCCGACGCCGACGGTGCCGTGCTGATCCCCGCGGCACTGCTCGACGACGTGATCGCGCAGGCGGTCGAGCAGGAGCGGCTCGAGGCCTGGATCATGCGCGAGGTCGAGCAGGGCGCGGCGCTGCCGGGGCTTTATCCGCCGAACGCGGAGAACAAGGCGCGGTACGAAGCGGAACGAGCCAAGGGCAAGGCGTAGGAGGTCCGTCGACGCGCGCGCCGGAAAAGAAGCGAGGGCCGCCATCGCGGCCCTCGTGGTCCGGCTTTAGTGGATCGGGCTGGATTCCTTGCGGAGCATCGGCATCGCCGACAAGCACAGCACGACGATCAGCACGCCGACGACCGCCGTGTTGGTCATCGCCAGGGTGTGCGTCGCGAAGCCCAGCAGCATCGGCGACACGGCGATCCACAATCCGAGCAGGAAGCTGACCCGCTCAGGCCAAGGGTCGGGACGCAGCGCGTCGGCGAATTCGAGCGCAATCACGCCGAGCCCCGCTAGAACGCCGCTCCATGTCGCGGCGCCCACGTCCGAATAGCCCAGCACCCATGGCGCGACGATCAGCCACAACCCAGAACCACCGCAGTCCAGTCCTGCCATCGCATCCGGTTCATAGCGCCTACTTTCGTTGCAGCCATCAAGGCGTCACGTTGGATCGGCGGCACCGCAGAAGATCGTTCCGATCGGCGTGCTTGCGCACGCGTCCGGCGCTCCGGAACGCTTCCTTGCGGCGGGCGCCGGGGCGGCTGACCCTGGCGCACGCGCAGCCGCGCCCTCGCTGGGCCGAACCGGCCGGCTTCGATGCGCAACCTCGGCGGAGTGGACCGAGCCGGAGACGCCGCCGATCCCGTGAGGACACGGCTTTTCGCAAGGTCTCACATGGGCTGCGGTATCCTCCGCCTTCGCTCACAGCGCGACGCGGGAGAGCGTGCCGGTCAAGAAAGGGTTCGGCCGGCGCCGCCGAAGGCGCAATTCACCCGTAATCGCTCAGGTTCAAGGAACCGCGCCGCAGCGAGCGACTCTGGAGAGACCGGCGCACGGCACGTGCCGCCGGCGCCGAAGGGGCAGCAGGCGGCTCACCGCCTCAAACTCTCAGGCAAAAGGACAGAGGGGTGCGAACCGACGCGAGCCGGTCCGCGCCCCTTTCGTTTTTCGCCGAAGAGCGCCCGATGAGCCTGAAACGCACGCCGCTTTACGCAACGCACGTCGCCGCCGGCGCCAGGATGGTGGACTTCGGCGGCTGGGAGATGCCCCTGCACTACGGCTCGCAGATCGAAGAGCACCACGCCGTGCGCCGCAAGGCGGGCATGTTCGACGTTTCGCACATGCGCGTGGTCGACCTGGACGGCGCGGGCAGCCGCGACTTCCTGCGCACGCTGCTCGCCAACGACGTGCTCAAGCTCACGCCGGGCAAGGCGCTGTACTCGTGCATGCTCGACGACTCGGGCGGCGTCATCGACGATCTGATCGTCTACTGGATCCACACCGATCACTATCGGCTGGTCGTCAATGCGGCGACCGCGGACAAGGACAGCGCGTGGATGCACAGGGTCGCGCACGTCCGCCGGCTGCCGGTGTCGATCCTGCCGCGGCGGGAGCTCGCGATGATCGCGGTGCAGGGCCCGCAGGCACGCGCGCTGCTGCGCGAGGTGATCGAAGGGCTCGACGGCGACGCCGCAGCGGCGATCGACCGGCTGAAGCCGTTTGCCGCGGCGGTGGTCGACGAGTTCTTCATCGCCCGCACCGGCTACACCGGCGAGGACGGCTGCGAGGTCGTGCTGCCGGCCGACGAAGCGCCCGACCTCTGGCAGCGGCTCGTCGCGGAAGGCGTCGCGCCATGCGGGCTGGGCGCGCGCGACACGCTGCGGCTCGAAGCCGGCATGGCGCTATACGGGCAGGACATGGACGAGCGCGTGACGCCGCTCGAATCGGGCTTGGCGTGGACCGTGGATTTCAAGGAGCCGCGCGACTTCATTGGCCGCGCTGGGCTGGAAAAGCAGCTCGCCGCCGGCAACCTGCGTCAGCTCGTCGGGCTGAAGCTGCTCGACCGCGGCGTGCTGCGCTCGCACCAGAAGGTGGCGACGGCGCACGGCGCAGGCGAAATCACCAGCGGCACGTATTCGCCGACGCTCGAGTGCTCGATCGCCTTCGCGCGTGTGCCGGCGGGGGTTGCGGTCGGCGACACGGTGCAGGTCGACATTCGCGGCAAGCCGGCGAACGCGGTCGTGACGAAGTACCCGTTCGTGCGGCACGGCAAAGCGCTGATTTGAGTGAACGCGCGATCGGTCCGTTCGAGCCGAGCCCCTCGACAAGCTCGGGGCAGACTCGTCGAAACGCGAACGGCCCGCGGGTAAGCGCGACTGCGGAGTGGATGTACGCCCCTCTACGGGCTCAGGACGAACGGACGAAACGAGCAGACAGGAGCATCCGATGAAGGTCCCAGCCAATCTGAAATACACCAGCAGCCACGAGTGGGTGCGGCAGGAAGCCGACGGCACCGTGACGATCGGCATCACCGAGTTCGCGCAGGACGCGCTCGGCGATCTCGTGTACGTGGAGCTGCCCGAGGTCGGCCGCCAGGTCAAGGGCGGCGAAGCCTGCGCGGTCGTCGAGTCGGTCAAGGCCGCCTCCGACGTGTACGCGCCGATCGCCGGCGAAGTCGTCGCGATCAACGAGGCGCTGAAGGACAAACCCGAGTCGATCAACGCCGACGCCTTCGGGGCGTGGATGTTCCGGCTCAAGCCCGTCAACGCCGGCGACCTCGGCGCGCTGCTCGACGCTGCCGGCTACGAAGCCGCAATCGCCGCGAACAAGTGACCTTGCGCGCGCTAGCGTGCAAGGTCATCCCGAGTAACGCAGTGACGAGGGATCCCGCCCGCCGCAAGCGCGCGTGGTCGTCCCCGCGCAAGCGGGGACCCAACGACTTCAAGTCAACCGACCAACGACCCGGATCTGCGCGCAGGCGGAGACGAACAGAATGACCCTGACGGAACTCGAACAGCACGACGCATTCATCGCCCGCCATATCGGTCCGAACGACGAAGAGATCGCCCAGATGCTCGCGGTGGTCGGCCTGCCTTCGCTGGAGGCACTGGTCGACGCGATCGTGCCGGCGTCGATCAAGCTCGTGCAGCCGCTGGCGCTGCCCGCGCCGGTGAGTGAAGAGGAAGCGCTCGCCAAGCTCCGCGCGATCGCCGCGAAGAACCAGGTTTTCAAGAGCTTCATCGGCCAGGGCTACTACGGCACGCACACGCCGGCGGTCATCCTGCGCAACATCCTCGAGAACCCCGCCTGGTACACGGCATACACGCCGTACCAGGCCGAGATCTCGCAGGGGCGGATGGAGGCGCTGATCAACTTCCAGACGATGGTCGCGGATCTGACCGCGATGGAAATCGCCAACGCCTCGCTGCTCGACGAGGCTACCGCGGCGGCCGAGGCGATGACGCTCGCCAAGCGCTCGTGCAAGAGCAAGTCGAACCTGTTCTTCGTCTCGGCCGACTGCCACCCGCAGACGATCGAAGTCGTGAAGACGCGCGCCGAGCCGCTCGGCATCCGGGTCGAGGTCGGCGACGACGCGGCGGGCGAAAGCGCGGATGCCTTCGGCGTGCTGCTGCAGTACCCGTGCTCGACCGGCGACGTGCGCGACTACGCGAGGATCGTGCAGGCGGTGCACGCGCGCGGCGGACTCGTCGCGGTCGCGGCCGATCTGCTCGCGCTGACACTGCTCAAGCCCCCGGGCGAATGGGGCGCGGACATCGTCGTGGGCTCGAGCCAGCGCTTCGGCGTACCGTTGGGTTTCGGCGGCCCGCACGCGGCCTTCCTCGCGTGCCGCGACGCGTTCAAGCGGCAGATGCCCGGGCGGCTGATCGGCGTATCGGTCGACGCCCAGGGCAAGCCGGCTTATCGGCTGACGCTGCAGACGCGCGAGCAGCACATCCGGCGCGAGAAGGCAACCTCGAACATTTGCACCGCGCAGGTGCTGCTCGCGGTGATGGCCAGCATGTACGCCGTCTACCACGGCCCGCAGGGGCTCAAGCGCATCGCGCAGCGCGTGCACCGGCTGACCGCGATCCTCGCCGCTGGGCTGAAGGCGGCGGGGCTGCAGGTCAACGAGCGGTTCTTCGACACGATCGCCGTACGCGGTGTGGATGCGGCGAAGATCCACGCCGACGCGCACGCGCGCGGGCTCAACCTGCGCGACCTGGGCGCCGGCGCGGTCGGCATCTCGTTCGACGAGACGACGACGCGCGCGGACGTGGAGGCGCTGTGGCGTGTCTTCGGCGTGACCGCGAGCGTGGATGCGCTCGACGCCAGCGTCGGCGACGCGATCCCGCCGTCGCTCGTGCGCAGTTCGACATACCTGACGCATCCGGTCTTCAACCAGTACCACGCCGAGCACGAGATGCTGCGCTACCTGCGGCTGCTGGCCGACCGCGATCTGGCGCTCGACCGCACGATGATCCCGCTCGGCTCGTGCACGATGAAGCTCAATGCCACGGCGGAGATGATCCCGGTCACCTGGCCGGCGTTCGCCAACATCCACCCGTTCGCGCCGGCCGAGCAGGCGGCGGGCTACGCGCAACTGATCGACGAGCTGGAGAAGATGCTCGCCGAGTGCACCGGCTACGACGCGGTGAGCCTGCAGCCGAACTCGGGCGCGCAGGGCGAATACGCAGGGCTGCTCGCGATCCGCGCCTGGCACCGCGCGCGCGGCGAAGGGCATCGCAACGTCTGCCTGATCCCCGAGAGCGCGCACGGCACCAACCCGGCGAGCGCGCAGATGTGCGGCATGGAGGTCGTCGTCGTCGAATGCGACGCCAACGGCAACGTCGACGTGACCGACCTCAAGGCCAAGGCCGAGCAGCACGCGCAGGATCTGGCCGCGCTGATGGTGACGTATCCCTCGACGCACGGCGTCTTCGAGGAAGCGATCCGCGAGATCTGCGAGATCGTCCATGCGCACGGCGGGCAGGTCTACACCGACGGCGCCAACCTGAACGCGCTGGTCGGCGTGGCCAAGCCGGGCCAGTACGGCTCGGACGTCTCGCACCTGAACCTGCACAAGACCTTCTGCATCCCTCACGGCGGCGGCGGCCCGGGCGTCGGCCCCGTCGCTGTGAAGAGCCACCTCGCGCCTTACCTTCCGTCTAGGCGACTCCCAGTCCCGGCGGATGCGGACACGGGCGCAGCCGGCCCCGCCGTCGGGCCGGTGAGCGCCGCCCCCTTCGGCTCCGCCAGCATCCTGCCGATCTCGTGGATGTGCATCACGATGATGGGCGCCGCGGGCCTGCGGCGCGCGACCGAGGTCGCGCTGCTCAACGCGAACTACGTCGCCAAGCGCCTAGCGCCGTACTACCCGACGCTGTACACGGGACGTAACGGGCTCGTCGCGCACGAGTGCATCCTCGATCTGCGGCCGATCAAGGACGCCTGCGGGATCACCGCCGAGGACGTCGCCAAGCGGCTGATGGACTACGGCTTCCATGCGCCGACGCTGAGCTTCCCGGTGCCCGGCACGCTGATGGTCGAGCCGACCGAGTCCGAGGCGAAGCACGAGCTGGACCGCTTCATCGACGCGATGATCGCGATCCGGGCGGAGATCCGCGCGGTCGAGGAAGGCCGCGTCGACCGCGACGACAACCCGCTGAAGAACGCGCCGCACACCGCGGCGATGGTGATGGCCGAGACCTGGGCGCACGACTACTCGCGCGAGCAGGCTGCGTTTCCGCGGCCGGAACTGAAGCGGCAGAAGTACTGGCCGCCGGTCGCGCGCGTCGACAATGCGTACGGCGACCGCAATGTGTTCTGTGCCTGTCCGCCGGTCAGTGCCTTCGTTGCGGAGCGCGCGCCGGCGGCGTAAGGCCGCCAAGGTGTGGAGCGCAGCCTGGCCGGCTGCGCTGGCGCGCGTCGACGACGCGTACGGCGACCGCAATGTGTTCTGTGCCTGTCCGCCGGTCAGTGCCTTCGTTGCGGAGCGCGCGCCGGCGGCGTAAGGCCGCCAAGGTGTGGAGCGCAGCCTGGCCGGCTGCGGGGCCGGCATCGGCCGCGTGAGGTGAACTCGGTGCGCAGGCGGCGTTCGCTGCGAACGCCGCCCGCGGATCAGTGGACTGACCGACCACGAATGTCTTGACAGCGCGCAGCGCTTGCGCGGACACTTCGCCTGCCGTCGTGTGGCGGCGCTTCATGCGAGGTCACGCTATGAAGAAGACAGCGAAGAAGCCTGCCAAGAAGGCCCCGAAGCGCTAGTCGAACAGACTAGGGGGTCTTGCTGGCAGACGGCCCACCGCGGCAACGCGGTGGGCTTTTCTTTTCCCTGGCGCGCAGCCACGACGATGGGCGGGCCCTCGTTGGTCGGGTCGGCATCGGCCCGCGCCTGCCTTGTCGCCCTCGCCGCATCGGTGCTGGCCGGCTGCAACGTGATCGAAGGCATGTTCTTTTACCCCGACCGCGTGCAATACACGCGGCCGGCCGACTACGGGCTCGCGCACGAGGACGTTTCGCTCACCGCGGCCGACGGCGTCAAGCTGCACGCCTGGTGGCTGCCGGCGCAGGGCACGGCAGCGGGCACGGTCCTGCACTTGCACGGCAACGCCGCGAACGTCAGCAACCATCTGCCGCTCGTGGCCTGGCTGCCGCGTTCCGGCTTCGACGTGCTGATGCTCGACTACCGCGGCTTCGGCCGCTCGGAAGGGCGACCGACGCTCGACGGCGTGCTCGCGGACGCGCGTGCGGCGCTCGCGCATCTGCGTGCGCGCCGCGACGTGGATGCGACCAAGCTGATCGTCTTCGGCCAGAGCTTGGGCGGCGCCACGGCGCTGCGGCTGCTTGCCGAGGATGCGGCTGGCGTACGGCTCGCGGTGATCGACTCGGCGTTCGCGAGCTACCGCGGCATCGCGCGCGACGCCGCGCTGCAGTCGATCGTGCTCGCGCCGTTGCTGCCGCTTGCGCTGCCGCTGCTGCCCGGTGCCGACAAGGACCCGTTGACCGCGCTCGCACGCATCGACGTGCCGCTGATCTTCGTGCACGGCCGCGCGGATCGGGTGATCCCGTTCAAGCACAGCGAGCAACTCCTCGCCGCCGCGAAGGAGCCGAAACGCCTGATCGCGGTCGAGCGAGCGCAGCACATGGAGAGCGTCATGCGCCCCGACGTGCAGGCGCAGATCCTGGCTGCGATGCGCGACGCCGTGCGATGACACCCCTCTGCAAAGTGAAGCAGGCGGTAGCGTCACACCCCCCTTTGAAAAGGCGGGCAGGGGGGATTTCTAGAACGCCTGCGCGGCGACGCCGTAAGCAGCATCGCCGCGGCACTGGCGCCCTGAAGATCGCCTTCACGCCCTATCGTAAAGGGGGGGATTTCTCAGAAGGTGTGAATCTTTCTGCTGCGCGGCCCGCTGGCGTCGTTGCGCGCTGCTCGGGCCTCGCCTATCTACTTGATATGTCTCGGCCCTGCGGCTGCGTGCGCCTAGCCAGCGGCCCGCTCGCGACGAAATCTTCACCCTAAATCCGGCAGTTCGCCTCACGTCGAAACGGCAGAAAGCCAGCATCCATGCGGGTTTCAAGCCAATTCCGAGGACTGCGGAGCAGTTCCAAATGGGTGATGGTCGTGGTCGCTACAAGGCTTTGGCGCGAACGCGTTTCTCGATACTTCACGGACTTCAACTGCCGTTTCTAGGTTCACACCTTCTCAGACGTCGGCACGACGCCGCCGTCAGCACCATCGTCGCGGCATCGGCGCCTTCAAAATCCTCCTCGGTCCCGCTTTTTCAAAAGGGGGGAAGAAGACGAGCGCACCTGCGGCGC
>JBBIJJ010000035.1:0-23544 GCA_037446035.1 Burkholderiales bacterium | reverse complement strand
CCGATGAGTACCTGCACAAGGTACTCGGGCTGGTTCATCTGGCCCCTCGCACCCACGACCTCCCGTGGGCGAACGCATGAGTGTCTTGTCCGAGAGCCGGATGCGGGCAAACCGCACGTCCGGTTCGCTGAGCGGGATGTGGAAACGGAGCCACGGTCGGGCTCATAGGGCACCGCCAACCGAAAGGGGCGGCAACAGCGATGCCTCGACCTACAGTCACCGCGCCACATCTCGACTCTACCGAGGTCGCCCCCGAATGCGTCGTTTTGGCAGCTTCGTCGAGCACTTGCAACGAGCGCGGCGCGCAGCGATCTGGCGCGCCGGGGCTACGCGGGCTTGCGCGGCGTCTGCGCGGTCATCTTGCGCTCAACTGCTTGCGCGTGCCTGCGGGCACGCGACTGCGGCCGTCTCGCGCAACCTGCCGCGCGCATCCGCTCGCGCAACTGCCGCGTCCCTCATGAAATATCCGGGGTCGCGTCGTCGGCGGCCCGCCGGCTGCGCCTCGATGGCGGCATCCTCGGCCTTCGAAGTCTGCGGTCTTGCCACGCAGACACGAAGGGCACGGAGAAAAGCAAAAGCCTTTCTCGGTGATCCCGGTGTCTCGGTGGTGCAATCTTCCGCCTTCCGCGCCGGCGTCGGTCAGTGCACGTCGCGGTTCGGGCAGTTCGCGCAGGAGATCGGCTCGCCGTCCGGGCCCAGCACCTTGGGTCCGCCGCAGGAGCCGCGCAGGCAGGGGCGCTCGATGATCACGCCGAGCGCCATCGCCGCGATCGCGACGCCGATCAGCACGACGACGATCAGGAACACGGGCCAGAAGCTGTGCATCTTGCGCGGCTCGCAGTCGGTGGCTGTTCGTGTTTCGACGGGCTCAACACGAACGGAAGCGTCAGGCGCGCGCGCCGCCGAGCGCGGCGAACGCGGGTGTCGCGCGGTCCGTGAGGCCGCCGGCGGCGTTGCGCTCGATGAAGTAGGCCGCCAGCCCCTGCGCCTGCGCGAGCGCCCAGCCGCGTTCCGGGCCGAGCACGATCAACGCGGTGGCGAGTGCGTCCGCCGTCATGCAGTCGTCGGCGACGACCGTGACCGAACACAGCCGATGATCGATCGGGGAGCCGCTCGCCGGATCGATTTCGTGCGAGTAGCGCTTGCCGCCCTGCTCGAAGTAGATGCGGTAGTCGCCCGAGGTCGCCATCGCGCCGCCCGCGAGCGGCACGACGTAGTGCGCGCGCGGCGGCCAGGCATCGGGACGCTCGATGCCGATACGCCACGGCCGGCCGTCGGCGTGGCGGCCGCGCACGCGCACCTCGCCACCGGCTTCGAGCATGTAGTCGCGCACGCCGCCCGCTTCGAGCGCGCGCGCGGCCAGATCGACGCCGTAGCCTTTGGCGATGCCGCCCAGATCGGCGCGCAGGCCTTCGCGCAGTTTGGTCGCCGTGCGTGCCGCGGCGTCCAGGCGCAGCGCGCGATAGTCGACCGCGGGCCGCAGCCGTTGCACGCGCGCCAGCGGCGGCACGCCGCGCGTCGTCCGCCCCTGCGGCGGGCCGAAACCCCAGGTGTCCACCAGCGGCGCGACCGTCACGTCGAACGCGCCGTCGGAGGCCTGCGCGACCGTCTGCGCGGCGGCGAGCACCGCGTACAGATCGGCCGACAGCGCGAACGGCGCGCCGGCCGGCGCACGGTTCAGCGCGGCGAGTTCCGAGTCGGCGCGATACACCGACATGCGCCGATCCACACCGTCGAGCGCGGCGTGCACCGCTTCGCGCAGCGCGGCGGCGCGCGCATCGTCGAAGCGGCCGGCGAGCTTGACGCTGTAGCGCGTGCCCATCGTGTCGCCGCCGAAGTGCAGCAGATCCGTTTCGCCGCGCGGGCGGCGCTCGCCGCAGCCGGCCAGCGCCAGCGTGCCGAGCGCGCCCAGCAGCAGGCGGCGGCGTGTCGTCAGCAATGCATCCATCGTGGACTCCTCATCCCTGCTTGCGTTCGGCTTCGCGCACGGCGGCCTCGAACCGCCCTTCGCCGTGCTCGATCATCTCGCGCACCAGGTCGCCGATCGACACCAGCCCGTACACGCGCGGTCCGTCGATCACCAGCAGATGCCGGTGACGGTTGACCGTCATCAGGCTTAGCGCCGCCTCCACCGTCGTGCCGGGCGTGACGAAGCGCACGTCGCGCGTCATCACCAGCGAAATCGGCGTGGTCTTCGGATCGCGGCCGGCGTGCACGACGCGCGTGAGCACGTCGCGCTCGGTGAAGATGCCGTCGACCAGGCCGTCCTCGTTGCGGATCAGCACCGCGCCGATACGGTGACCGACCATCGCGGCGACCGCTTCGGCGACGGTCGCGCCCGCCGGCACCGCGATCAGCTCGCCACTGGCCTTGTTGCGGACGACCGTTTCAACCGTCGTTTGCATGGTGCCCCCTGTCCGGCCTCACAGGCCGAAGTCGTCGAGCATGATGTTCTCGCGATCGACGCCGAGGTCGAGCAGCATGCGGATCACCGCCTTGTTCATCACGTCGGGCCCGCACAGGTAGTACTCGATGTCTTCCGGCGCCGGGTGGTGCTTCAGGTACAGATCGCGCAGCACGTTGTGCCGGACCAGCCCGACCGGGCCGGTCCAGTTGTCCTCGGGGCGCGGCTCCGAAAGCACCAGATGCCACTCGAAATTCGGGTGCTCGGCGGCGAGGCGGTCGAACTCCTCGACGTAAAACGCCTCCTTCAGATTGCGCGCCGAATACCAGAACGTCATTTTGCGCTTGGACTTCAGCCGGTAGAGCTGGTCGAAGATGTGCGAGCGCATCGGCGCCATGCCGGCGCCGGCGGCGACGAAGCACATCTCGCGGTCGGTGTCGCGCGCGAAGAACTCGCCGAACGGGCCTGACACGGTGACCTCGTCGCCGGGCTTGAGCCTGAACAGCCACGAGCTCATCTTGCCCGGCGGGATGTCCTCGCGATACTCGGGCGGGAACGCCACGCGGATCGTGAACAGCAGGATGCCTTTTTCCAGCGGGTAGTTCGCCATCGAGTACGCGCGCGTCACCGGCTCGTCGACGACCGAACGGAAGCGCCACAGGTCGAAGCGGTCCCACTCTTCGCGGAACTGCGGGTCGATGTCGAACTCGCGGTACGTGAGTTCGTGCGGCGGGCACTCGATCTGCACGTAACCGCCGGCGCGGAACGGCACGTCCTCGCCCGCGGGCAGCGCCAGCTTCAGCTCCTTGATGAAGGTCGAGACGTTGCGGTTGTGCAGCACGCGGCAGGTCCACTTGCGCACGCTGAAGACCTCGGGCGCCAGCTCGATCTTCATGTCGCGCTTGACCTTGACCTGGCACGCCAGCCGCAGGCCGCGCCGCGCTTCCCCCGGCGAGATGAAGCCCGTTTCGGTCGGCAGCAATTCGCCGCCGCCTTCCTTGACGACGACCTCGCACACGCCGCACGAGCCTTTGCCGCCGCACGCCGACGGAATGAAGATCCGGTTGTTCGCGAGCGCGCCCAGCAGCGTGGTGCCGGCCTCGGCGCGCAGCGCCTTGCCGGGGTCGTCGTTGATGACGATCGAAACGTCGCCCGCCGGCACCAGCTTGCGGCGGGCCGCGAGCAGCACGGCGACCAGCGCCAGCACCACGCCGGTGAAGACCATGACGGCGACGACGACGTCGAGCATGGCTACAGTTGGATCCCCGAGAACAGCATGAATGCGAGCGACATCAGCCCGGCGGCGATGAAGCTGATGCCGAGCCCGCGCAGCCCGGCGGGCACGTTCGAGTAGGTCAGTCGCTCGCGGATCGCCGCCAGTGCCACGATCGCGAGCGCGAAGCCGGCGCCCGAGCCGAGCCCGAAGACCACGCTCTCGGCGAACGAGTATTCGCGTTCCTGCATGAACAGCGAGCCGCCGAGGATCACGCAGTTGACCGCGATCAGCGGCAGGAACACGCCGAGCGTGGCGTACAGCTTCGGCGCGAAGCGGTCGATCGCCATCTCGACGACCTGCACGGTGGCGGCGATCGTCGCGATGAACAGGATGAACGACAGAAAGCTCAGGTTCACGCCCGCGAGCTGCGGGGCGAGCCAGCCGAGCGCGCCCTCGCGCAGCAGCCCGGCGAGCAGCAGGTTGTTCAGCGGCACGGTCAGCGTCTGCACGAACATGACCGCTGCGCCTAGCCCGATCGCGGTCTCGACCTTCTTCGAGCACGCCAGGAACGAACACATGCCGAGAAAATAGGCGAGCGCCATGTTCTCGAGGAACATCGAGCGCACGCCGAGGTTCAGCAGATGCTCCATCGCTCAGTCCTTGTCCTGCAGCTCGGGCTTGAACTGCCGCAGCGCCCACACCAGCAGTCCGATCAGCAACAGCGCCGACGGCGCCAGCAGCATCAGCCCGTTCGGCACGTACCAGCCGCCGTCCTTGGCGAGCGGCAGCACGGTGAAGCCGAACACGCGCCCGGCGCCGAGCAGTTCGCGGGTGAACGCGACCAGCAGCAGCACCAGCCCGTAGCCCAGCCCGTTGCCGATGCCGTCGAGCACCGACGGGTACGGCGGGTGGCTCATCGCGAAGCCTTCGGCGCGCCCCATCACGATGCAGTTGGTGATGATCAGGCCGACGAACACCGACAGCTCGAGCGACAGCTCGTACAGCGTGGCTTTCAGCACCTGATCGAACACGATCACCAGCGACGCGATGATCGAAAGCTGCACGATGATGCGGATCGACGACGGCGTGTGGTTGCGCACCAGGCTGACGGCGAGGTTGGCGAGCATTGCCACCAGCACGACGCCGGCGGTCATCACCAGCGCCTTGTCCACGCGCGTGGTGATCGCCAGCGCCGAGCAGATGCCGAGCACTTGCACGCCGATCGGGTTGTTGGCGAGTACCGGCGCGAGCAGGATCGACCGCTCGCGCTTGCCGAAGCTCATGCCGAGCGCGCTCATCAGCTCACCCCCTCGATCGCGCCTTCGCGGAAGCGCTTGAGAAATTTTCCGTAGCCGTCGTCGGACAGCCAGAAACGCATCAGCCGCGTGATCGCGTTGCTGGTCACGGTCGCGCCCGACAGCCCGTCGACGTGCAGCGGATCGACATCGGGCGGCCCCGCCTGACCCTTGATCACCGTGATGCCCGCGCGCCAGTTCGTGTCGTAGCCCTTGCGGCCCCGCCACAGCGCCTGCCACGCGGGGTTGCCGATCTCGCCGCCGAGGCCCGGCGTCTCCTTGTGGTCGTAATAGGTGAGCCCGCGCACCGTGTTGGCGTCACGGTCGAGCGCGACGAAGCCGTAGATCGTCCCCCACATGCCGAGCCCCTCGACCGCGATGACGATCTGCTCGACGCGGCCGTCCTTCAGCACGAAGTACACGACCCCGTAATGCGGAATCCGCCCGATGCCGGCGTCGTTCGGCGGTGCGACGCGGCTGGCCCCCGGATCGTTGCGCGCGGCGCGTTGGTCGTAGTTGCGCGCGTCGATGCGGTCCGCGGGCAGCAGTTCGCCCGCGGCGAAGTCCACCAGCCGCGCGCGGATGTCGCGCTCGAAGAAACGCTCGACCTGCCGGCGGTCGACCGCCGCGCCCGGGGCGACGAGCCCCGCGGCCACCAGCACGTTCTTCTCCATGTACAGTCGCGCGTTCGCCTTCTGGCGCGGCTGCAGCGTGACCGCGGCGACCGACACCAGCGCGGCGCACACGACGCACACCGCGGTCGCGAACAGCACCGTGTAGCGCGTCGAGTTGAGGCGGTCGCTATCCATGGCGCGCGCGCCTGCGCCGCACGTCGGCGCGGACGAAACCGTAGTCGATGAGCGGTGCCATCACGTTCATGAACAGGATCACCAGCATCATCGACTCGGGGTAGGCGGGGTTGACGATGCGGATCAGCACCACGAGCGCGCCGATCAGGAAGCCGTAGACCCACTTGCCGGCCTCCGAGAACGGCGAGGTCACCGGATCGGTCGCCATGAACACGGTGCCGAAGGCCCAGCCGCCGAGCACCATGTGCCACCAGAACGGAACGCCGAACCACGGGTTCGTGGCCGAGCCGATCGCGTTGAACACGAGCGCCATCGCGATCGTGCCGAGTGCGACGCCCGCCATCGTCCGCCACGACGCGATCTTCGTGACCAGCAGCAGCACCGCGCCGGCCAGACAAGCCAGCGCCGAGGTTTCGCCCATCGATCCCGGCTCCAGCCCGACGAAGGCGTTCCACCACGAAAAGCCCGCGGCCTCGAACGGCTGCGTCATCACGCGCAGTTGCGCGAGCAGCGTCGCGCCCGAGAAGCCGTCGACGGCGGCGCCGGCCGGCACCGCGGTCCACACCTTGTCGCCGGAAATTTCTGCCGGGTACGCGAAGAACAGGAAGGCGCGCGCCGCCAACGCCGGGTTGATGAAGTTCATGCCGGTGCCGCCGAACACCTCCTTGGCGAGCACGACGCCGAAACTGATGCCGAGCGCGGCCTGCCACAGCGGCGTGGTCGGCGGCAGGATCAGCACGTACAGGATGCCGGTGACGAAGAAGCCTTCGTTGACCTCGATCCGGCGCACGATCGAGAAGGTGACTTCCCACGCCAGCCCGATCGCCATCGTCACGATGTACAGCGGCAGGAAGTACAGCGCGCCATGGACGAAGTTGGCGACAATGCTGTCGGGCGAATAGCCGACGCCGAGCAGCCGGATCAGCTCGTGCCGCCAGCCCGCGAGCGTTGCGGTCTTCGCCGGGTCGAGCGCGAGGTTGGCCTGCAGCCCCGTGTTGTACATCGCCATCAGCGCGCACGGGAGCGCGGCGACGACGACCAGGATCATCATGCGCTTCAGGTCGAGCGCATCACGCACGTGCGCGGCCGTGCGTGTGACCGACGCCGGCGTGTAAAAGAACGTGTCGATCGCCTCCCACAGCGGGTAGAACTTCTCCAGCCGGCCGCCCTTCTCGAAGTGGCGGGCCTGGCGATCGAGCAGCGCGCGCAGCGACGGCATTACCGATCCTTCGGCGGATCGTCGTAAGACCACCCGCCGCCGGTACCGCCCGTGTCCCGCGTGCGGGACACGGGCGGGGGAGAGGGCGGATGAGCGTTCACCGCAGTCGTCGTCTTTCGCACGCTCATCAGTGCTCCTTGCGCAGGCGTTCGAGCGCGGCGCGCAGCAGCGGGCCGTACTCGTATTTGCCGGGGCACACATAGGTGGCGAGCGCGATGTCGTCCTCGTCGAGCTCCAGCGCGCCCAGCTCGGCGGCGCGTTCGTCCTCGCCGGTGATCAGCGCGCGCAGCAGGAACGTCGGCAGCATGTCGAACGGCAGCACGCGCTCGTAGGTGCCGATGGGCACCATCGCGCGCGGCGAGCCGTGCGTCGACGTGGACAAGACGAAGCGGTGCGCACGGCGGAACGCGCCGAGCACCGCACCGGTCACCGAAAACTTCTCCGCGCCTGGCGCAATGAAGCCGAACAGCTCGCGCTTGCGTCCTTCGGGCAGCGCGGCGATCTGCAGGTGATAGCGGCCCAGATAGCCCTCGGCCGCGCCGCGCGCCGCGCGGCCGTCGAGCACCGAGCCGGAAATCACGCGCTGCTCGCCCGCGACGAGTTCGCCGGCGACGAGCTCATCGGTCGACGCGCCGATGCGCGTGCGCAGCAGACGCGGGCGCCGCACGCCCGGGCCTGCGAGCGAAATCACGCGCGTGACGTCCAGCTCGCCGGTGGCGAGCAGATGCCCGATCGCGACGACGTCCTGATAGCCGATGTGCCAGACGCTGCGGCCGGCGTGCACCGCCATCAGCCGGTGGATGTGCCAGCCGACGTTGCCCGCCGGATGCGGGCCGGCGAAAGTCTCGACCTGCACGCCGGGCGGCGCCTCGACCGCGGTGCCCGGCGCCACGCACAGGAACAGCGGCTGCGCCAGCCGCGCGAGCGCGGCCAGGCCCGTGCGAAACGCCTCGGCGCGCTCGGCCAGCACGACGGCGGGCGGCGGCGCATGCGGACGCGTGTCGGTCGCCGTGACGAACAGCGCCGCAGGCGTGGCGTCGACCGCGGGAACGCGCCCGAAAGGGCGCGTGCGCAAGGCGGCCCATGAGCCGGACTCCTGCAACAGCGCGCGCAGCGCGGGCGCGTCGAAAGCCTGCGGCGCGCGGCCGTCGTGATGCTGGAACCGCAGCGGTGTGGCGTCCTCGGGGCCGACTTCGATCACCAGCGCGACGAAAGCGCGCCGCTCGCCGCGATGGACTTCGGCCACCACGCCGCCGGCCGGTGCGGTTAGTTGCATGCGCGGGTTGCTCTTGTCGGCGATGACCGGCTGGCCGCGCCGAACGCGCGCGCCGGGCTCGACGAGCAGCGCCGGCTTCAGGCCGACGTAGTCGGCGCCGAGCAGCGCGACACGCGAAACCGCCGGCGCAGCCTCCAGCTGCAGCGCCGGCGCACCGGCGAGCGGCAGGTCCAGGCCTTTTTTCGACGTGTGCAGCGCCATCGGCGGTTCGTTTGGTCGCGCGCTCGCGCCATGCGCAGATCCACGTAAACCTGCGGCGCAAACTCATCGTGTGAACCCTAATTGCGGGGCCCGCGCCGGGGCTTGACACGTGTCAACGTCCGCAGCGCCGCTTCGGCGAATGCTTCGCAGGCGCCAACGGGAGACGACCACAGGGAGGGCAGGGCGATGACGACGGCCACGGCAGAGCAGGCGCTGCGCAAGCATCCGTTCGTGCAGACCTTCGGCGAACCGCAGATCGGCAAGCTCGCGGCGCTGGCGCGCGAAGTGACGTTCGAGCGCGACCAGGTGATCTTTCGCGAAGGCGACGAGTGCTCCGAGTTCTACCTGATCGTCTCGGGGCTGGTGGCGCTGGAGATCGCCGCCCCCGGGCATACGTTCCGGATCCAGACGCTCAGAGGCGGCGACGAGTTCGGCTGGTCGGCGATGCTGATGGGCCGCGGCAAGCACTTCCAGGCGCGCGCGCTCGAGCGTGTCGAAGCGCTCGCCTTCCAGGGCGCCGATCTGATCAAGGCGTGCCAGGAAGACGCGGCCTTCGGTTACGCCTTCATGCACCGGCTGCTGGAGGTCGTCTCCGAACGCCTGCAGGCCACGCGGCTGCAGCTTCTCGACATGTACTCGCCGATCGCGAAGAAGGCGGGCGCGTAGCGCGTTCGCCGTGCGAGCGCCATCGCATTCGAAGGGGCGGTGATTGCACCGCCAGCACCGGGACCGCCGGAAAGAGCCGTCTGCTTTTGTCCGTGCTCGGGGCGTTTATCCTAGAAACGGCAGTTGAAGTGGGTGGAGTACCGAGAAACCCGTTCGCGCCAAAGGCTTGCAGTGAGCACGACCATCACCCACTTCGAACTGCTCCGCAGTCGTCGGAATTGGCTTCAAACCCGCATGGATGCTGGCTTTCTGCCGTTTCGACGTGACGCCAATTGCCGAATCTAGGTTTATCGTGGGTCACCCGCTGTCGTGACGCCGCCACCTTGCGGGTGCGCTTCGCGCTCGCCGGCGCCGGTTCCGTCATCCCGAGCGGATGCGAGGGATCTCGGCATTGCGAGCGGCGGAGATTCCTCGCCTTCGGCTCGGAATGACGAAGAACGGTTGGCTCGGAATGCCGAACGCGCGTCATCCCGAGCGGATGCGAGGGATCTCGGCATTGCGAGCGGCGGAGATTCCTCGCCTTCGGCTCGGGATGACAAAGAACGGTCGGCTCGGAATGCCGAACGCGCGTCATCCCGAGCGGATGCGAGGGATCTCGGCATTGCGAGCGGCGGAGATTCCTCGCCTTCGGCTCGGAATGACGAAGAACGGTTGGCTCGGAATGACCAGGCTGAGCGGGCTCCGAATGACGAGGGCTGAGGAACGCGCAAGCCGGGCGGCTGGCGCGTGTCGCGAGAGCGAGCAATGCCGGGTAGGTCGTGAATCGGACCGTGCGAAGCCGGGTCAGAACTTTCCGATCACCCAGCCGGGGAAGACCGCTACGACAAACGCCGGCACCGCGCAGACGATCGCGGCGCTCGCGGCCAGCGCGCGCATCGATGCGGCGCGCGCGACGGCCGCTTCGGTCATGAACGCATACTGGATCACGCGCAGATAGAAATAGATGCCGAGGTAGCTCGCGACCAGCCCGATCACCGCGTACAGCGTGTAGCCGGCCTCGATCACGTTCTTGAAGATCAGGAACTTGGCGACGAAGCCCGGCAGCGGCGGCATGCCCGCCAGCGACAGCATCGCGGCGGCGAGCACGAGTGCGGCCCACGGCGCACGCTGGAACAGTCCCTTCAGGCTCGACAGTTCGTCCGCGGCGGCATCGCCCGCCGCATCGGCGCCTCCGCGCGGCAGCGCGGCGAACGCGGCGAGGTTCATCAGCCCGTACACGAGCAGGTAGAACACGATCGCCTGCAAGCGCCCTTCGCCGGCGCCGAGCAGCGCGAAGTACAGGTAGCCCGCGTGCGCGATCGACGAATACGCGATCATCCGGCGAAAGCTCGTCTGCCGGATCGCCGCGAGGTTGCCCCACACCATCGACGCCAGCGGCAGCGCGGCGAGCAGCTCGACCATGCCGCGCGGGATGTCGGCGGTGCCGAACAGGCGCGCGACCGCGATCAGCACGCCGGCCTTGATGATGGTCGCCATGTACGCGGTGACCGGCACGCTCGCGCCCTGGTAGGCGTCGGGCGCCCACGCATGGAACGGCACGATCGCCGCCTTCAGGAAAAACGCCACGACGATCAGCACGACCGCCGCGGTGGACAACGTGTCGCCGGCGGCGAGCGCATCGACGAATGCGGGTAGCGCGAGCGAACCGGTCGCGCCGAACAGCAACGCTACCCCCATCAGGAAAGTGGCTGTCGCCGCTCCCCCGAGCACGAGGTACTTCAGCGCCGCCTCGGCGCTGTCGTCGCGCGAGAACGCCAGCAGCACCAGCGCGTAGACCGGCAGCGACATCAGCTCCAGCCCGAGGAACAGCGTCAGGAAACTGTCGGCCGACAGCAGCAGCAGCGTGCCGTACAGCGACGACAGCAACAGCAGATGAAAGCGGCTGTCCTCGAAGTCGTCGCGCGACAGCAGCAGCACCGGGACCGTCAGTCCGAGCACGACCGCCTTGGCGAGCAGCACGATCGGACCGACCGAAAACTGGCCGGCGAACGGCGCGGCCTCGTAGCCGCCGAAGCCGAGCGAAGCCGCGGCCGCGGTCGCCGCGATCACCGCCGCGAGCGCGATGCCGAGCGCGCCGCGCGGTTTCGCCGCGAACACCTCGACGAGGATCAGCACGCAGATGCCCGCCAGCAGCAAATGCTCGGGCAGCATCGCGGTGACGACTTCGGTCCAGTTCATCGCGTTGCCTCCACCGGCGCCCGCAGCCGCACAAGTTCACTTTCCCCGGACATCGCAACAGCGTCAGGGTGAGCAGCTGCAGACTGCAGGGACGCCGCGGCCGCCTGCACCGGCGCCCGCGTGGCGGCCACGAGCGCCCGATACTGCTGCGCCGCCAGTTCCGTCTTGCGCATCGGCTCGTTCGGGAACAGTCCGAGCCAGAAGATGCCGACCGCGATCGCCGCGAGGATCGAGCGCTCGCGCAGGTTCAGGTCCGTCACCGTCCCGTGCGGCACCTTTGCCGCGCCGAACAGGAAGCGCTGCGCGAACCACAGCATGTACAGCGCGCCGAGCACGACACCCGACACCGCGGCGACCGCAAGCGCGAGCGGATAGCCGTCGCCCTGCTGGTAGATCGGCCACGCCGCGTTGAACGCGCCGAGCAGCACCAGGAACTCGCCGGTGAAGCCGCTGGTCGTCGGCAGCCCCACCGACGCGAGCGTCAGGATCATGAAGAACACCGAATACACCGGCAGCAGCTTCGCCAGCCCGCCGTACGCGGCCAGCTCGCGCGTATGGCAGCGCTCGTAGATCATGCCGACCATCAGGAACAGCCCCGCCGACGTCAGCCCGTGGCTGACCATCTGCACGATCGCGCCCTGGATGCCGATGAGATCCAGACTCGCCAGCCCCAGCATCACGTAGCCCAGGTGGCTGATCGACGAGTACGCGATGATCTTCTTGATGTCGGTCTGCACCAGCGCCAGGCACGCGCCGTAGACGATCGACACGACCGCGAGCGTCATGATCAAGGGCGTGAACTCGCGCGTGGCGTCCGGAAACAACGGAAAGCCGAGCTTCAGGAACCCGTAGGTCCCCATCTTCAGCAGCACGCCGGCGAGGATCACCGAGCCCGCCGTCGGCGCCTCGACGTGCGCGTCGGGCAGCCAGGTGTGCAGCGGGAACATCGGCACCTTGATCGCGAACGACAGCGCGAACGCCGCCAGCAGCCACGTCTGCACGCCGAGCGGCAGCTGCGCGCGGTACAGGTCCGCGAATGCGAAGGAGGTGACACCCGTGGTCTGGTGCAGCGAATAGACGAGATAGATCACCGCGGCCAGCATCAGGATGCTGCCTGCCGCCGTGTACAGAACGAACTTCAGCGTCGCGTAGATGCGCCGCTCGCCGCCCCAGATGCCGATGATCAGGAACATCGGGATCAGCATCGTTTCCCAGAACACGTAGAACAGGAACAGATCCTGCGCGACGAAGGTGCCCAGCATCGCGAACTGGATGAAGAACACCATCGCGTAGAAGAGCTTCACGTCCTTCGTGATCGCGGAAAACGCGCCGGCGACCACCAGCGGACCGAGGAAGGCCGTCAGCAGCACCAGCAGCACGTTCATGCCGTCCAGTCCGACGTGGTAGTACACGCCCCAGGACTCGATCCACGGCATGCGCGTCTCGAACTGCAGCCCGGCGGCGGCCGGATCGAAGCGCACGTACAGCCACGCGGCGAGCGCGAGCTGCACGAGCATCGTCCAGAACGCGATCTGGCGCACCAGCGCGTCGCGCCCTGCGGGCGCGAGCGCCAGCAGCACCATGCCGGCCACCGGCAGGTACAGGACGACGTTCAGCACGGCGGCTTCAGACATGGCGCCAGATCCACAGCAGGCTCGCCGCGGCGCCGGCGAGCACGAGGAACACGTACAGCTGCAGGCTGCCGGTCTGCACGCGCGCGAACAGCGCCGCGCCGCCGCGCGCCGCGGCCGCCAGCGCGTGCAGCGTGCCGTCGATCAGCGCGCGGTCGCCGAGCCGCAGGAACACGCGCTCGGAGACCCAGTGCAGGGGCCGGCCGAGCGCCGCTTCGTACAGCTCGTCGACGTAGTACTTGTTCGCCAGCACGCGCCGCACGCCCGCAAAGCGTTCGCCGACGGCCGCTGCGCGCTTCGCATCGCCGCCGAAGAACAACGCCGCGGCTGCGATGCCGGCGGCCGCGATCGCGATTGCTACCGCGATCAGCGGCTTGTGCAGCGGCTGCGCCGACTCGGCGAGCGGCGGCAGCGGCAGCAGCGGTTCGAGGAAGTGCGGCACCGCGATGAAGCCGCCGACCGCCGACAGCGCCGCCAGCACGACGAGCACTCCGGTCATCGACCATGGCGACTCGTGCACGTGGTGCGCCTCCTCGGGTGCGACGCGCGAGCGGCCGAGGAACACCAGCCACAGCAGCCGGAACATGTAGAACGCGGTCAGCAGCGCGGTCGCGGCGAGCACGGCCCAGAGCAGCGGCGAGCCGCCGCGCGCCGAGGCGAACGTGAACCAGAGGATCTCGTCCTTGGAGAAAAAGCCCGCCAGCGGCGGGATGCCGGCGATCGCCGCGGTGGCGAGCAGGAAGGTCGCGAAGGTCAGCGGAATCTTCTTCGCCAGCCCGCCCATCTTGCGGATGTCCTGCTCGCCGCTTAACGCATGGATCACGCTGCCCGCGCCGAGGAACAGACACGCCTTGAAAAACGCGTGCGTGACCACGTGGAAGATCGCCACTCCGTAGGCGCCGACGCCCAGCGCGGCGAACATGAAGCCCAGTTGCGAGACGGTCGAGTACGCGAGCACCTTCTTGATGTCGTTCTGCGCGAGCGCGATGGTGGCCGCGAACAACGCGGTCGCCGCGCCGATCGCGGCGACCAGCGCGGAGGCCTCGGGCGCGTGCAGATACAGCCCCGCCATGCGCGCGACCAGGTACACCCCCGCGGTCACCATCGTCGCCGCGTGGATCAGCGCCGACACCGGAGTGGGACCGGCCATCGCGTCGGGCAGCCACACGTGCAGCGGAATCTGCGCCGACTTGCCGGATGCGCCGATGAACAGCAGCACGCCGGCGAGGCTCGCCGACACCGCGACCGGTCCGGCCATGAACGCCGCGTTGATGCGATCCATGTCGAGCGTGCCGAACGCGAAGTACAGCAGGAACATGCCGAGCAGGAAGCCGGCGTCGCCGACGCGGTTCGTGATGAACGCCTTCTTGCCGGCCCTGGCGTTGTCCGGATCCTCGAACCAGAAGCCGATCAGCAGGTAGGAGGCGAGCCCGACGCCCTCCCAGCCGACGAACAGCACCAGCATCGAGCGGCCGAGCACCAGCAGCAGCATGAAGAACAGGAACAGGTTCAGGTACGCGAAAAAGCGCGCATAGCTCTTGTCCTCGTGCATGTAGCCGATCGAGTAGATGTGGATCACCGAGCCGACGCCGGTGACGATCAGCGTCATCACCGCGGCCAGCCGGTCGAAGTAAAAGGCGATCTCGAACGCGGTGTCGCCGATCAGCGCCCACGTGTACGCGAACTCGACGATCGGCGCGCCGCCGGCCTCGAGCGCGCGAAAAGCCGCGACCGCCAGCGCGAAAGAGGCGAGCGGCAGCCCGCAACCCACGACGCTGACGAAGCGCCTGCCGAGCGCGTTGCCGAGCAGCCCGTTCGCCAGGAAGCCCGCCAGCGGCAGCAGCACGATCAGCGTCAGCGTGCCCATCGCCTATCCCTTCAGATCCGAATACGCACCCGGATCGAGCGTGTGCTTGCGGCGCACCAGCAGCAGCACGATCGGGATCGCGATCGCGATCTCCGCGGCGGCCACGACGAAGATCAGGAACACGAGCACCGCGCCGACCGCCTCGCCCATCTGGTGCGCGAAGGTCACCAGCGCGAGATTGGCGCCGTTGAGCGCGAGCTCCATGCACATCAGCATCACGAGCAGGTTGCGGCGTACGGTCACGCCGAGCAGGCCCAGCGCGAACAGCGCCGCGGCCAGCGCGAGCAAAACCTGGACCTTATCCATCGCGTCTGGCTCCCGCGCGGATCACCGCGATCGCGGCCACCACCGCCGCCAGCAACAGCACCGAGGTCAGCTCGAAGTGCAGCCAGTACGCGTTCAGGAACGTCGTCGCGAAAAGCTGCAGGCCGAAGCCTTCGCTGCCGGCGGTGCGCGATGCCGCCGGCACCGCATCGCCCACCGCGTACGCCAGCGCGCCGACGAGCAGCACGAACGCCGCCACGCCCGGCAGCAGGAACTTCGAGTAGCGCCGGCGCACCGCCGGGTCGCGTACGTCCAGCAGCATGATCACGTAGACCATGAACACCATCACCGCGCCGACGTAGATCAGCACCTGGAAGGCGGCGATGAAGTGCACGCCGAGCAGCCCGTAGATGCCGCCCAGAAAGATCATCGTCGAGATCAGCGCGAGCGCGACCCGCATCGGCTGCCGCAGCACGATCATCAGCGCGGCGCCGACCAGGGCGCACAGCGCGAACACGTACAGCAGCAGCGCATCGAGGTTGGCGAGCAGCGTTTCGATCATTGCGGGACTCGCGTGGTAGCCGTGGTCGGCGGTCGCACGCCTCCCCCGTCGAGGGAGAGGTTGGCAGCGGGCTGAGCTGGCGTCGGCGCGGAGCCCATCGCCACCGAGCCCTGCCCCTGCAGGGGCGGGTTCTTGGGCGGATAGGGCTTCGCCACGTCGCGCTGCGGGTTCCAGGTCAGCAGCTCTTCGAGGCCGATCCACATCGTCCAGCGCCGGCCCGCCGGCAGGTCGGGAACGTCGGGCACCATGCGGATCGCATCCTCGGGGCAGGCCTCGACGCACAGCCCGCAGAACACGCAGCGCGAGTAGTCGATCTCGAAGCGCGCCGGAGACTTGGGATGCGCTGGATCGTCCGGGTCGAACGCCGCTTCGATTTCGATCACCTTCGCCGGGCAGACGGTCGCGCACATGTTGCAGGCGATGCACTGCGGGCGCCCGTCGGGCCGCTGCGTCAGCACATGCTTGCCGCGGTTGTGGCGGGCGTAATCCCGGCGGCGCTCCTCGGGGTAGTAGGTGGTCAGCGCGCCCTTGCGGCCGCTCATCCACCGGCCCATGTTGCGCAGGAACACCCGGCTCGTGATGCCGAGCCCGCGCAGGATCTCCGGCAGATACAGCCGTTCCCACCAGCCCATCGTCGGCCGGTTCCAGTACGCCCTGCGGCGGTAGCGCTTGTGCGTCATGCGTTCACCGTTCGCAGGGCCCAGACGGCGACCGCGGTCACCGTCAGGTTGGCGAGCGCCAGCGGGAACATGAACTTCCACGCGAAGCGCAGCACCTGGTCGTAGCGGAAGCGCGGCAGCGACCAGCGCACGAGGATCTGGAAACTGCACATCAGAAAGACCTTGGCGAGGAACACGGCGACCTGCGTGACGACGATCGCACCATGGCTCAGCGCGATCTCGTAGCCCCCGGGGAAGCTGAAGCCGCCGTCGTGCATGTACGGCAGGTTGTAGCCGCCGAGGAAAAGCGTGGTGAACAGCGCTGCGATGATCGCGATCTCGATGAACTCGGCGAACATGAACAGGCCCATTTTCATCGCGCTGTATTCGGTGAAGTAGCCGGCGACGAGCTCGCTCTCCGCCTCGGGCAGGTCGAACGGAATGCGCTTGTTCTCGGCGATCGCCGCCGCCATGAACAGCGTGGCGGCGAAAGGCTGCAGCACGATGCCCCACGCGGGCAGGAAGCCCGCGACGACGCCGGACTGCTGGCGCACGATGTCGTCCAGGTCGACCGTGCCGTAGATCAGGATCAGCCCGAGCAGCGTCAGCCCGAGGATCAGCTCGTAGGAGATCATCTGGCTGCCGGCGCGCAGCGCGCCGAGCAGCGAGAATTTGTTCGACGACGACCAGCCGGCCAGCATGCAGCCGATGATCGTCAGCCCGCCGAATGCGAAGACGATCAGCAGCCCGGCGTCGAGCTTGGCGATCTGCATCGTGTAGGTACGGTCGCCGAACCAGTCCGCCAGCGGCGGGATCAGCTCGCCCGGGATCAGCACGCCGCCGAAGGGGATCACCGCGAAGACCAACAGCACGGGCGTGAACGCGACCCAGGGCGCGACCATGTACGCGTACCAGTCGTAGGTCTTCGGTTTGAAGTCCTCCTTGACCAGCATCTTCAGGCCGTCGGCGAGCCCGTGGAACAGCCCCCACCAGACCAGCTTGACCTGCGTGAACGGGATGCGCAGATACGCGCGATTGGCACCGATGCGATCCGACATCACCGCGCCCTGTTTGCGCTCGACCCATGTCAGGATCAGCCCGAAGGTCATCAGCATGCCGATCGCGAAGGCGATGTACACCGCGTAGACGACGAGGTCCTGGATCATGGGGAACCGATCCTTCCGCAAATCGGCTCTGCTTTGCGGCGCGAAACCCCCCGCTGTCCTCGACGGACAGCGGCGGGGGCAAGGGGGCGCGAAGCGTTGGTCATGGCTACGCGAAGATCACCAGCGACTGCCCGAGCCGCGCGAACACCTGTTCGGCGTCGGCGACCGTCGGCTTGCGGACGAAGCAGCGCTCGAAACGGCGCACCACGCCCTCGAAATTCGTGTAATGGCCGCTGCGTTCGGTCTGCACGCTGATCGGGATGAACGCGTCGGCGTGGCCGTTTTCGGGCTGCAGGTACGAGTTCAGGAAGACCACTTTCGCGCCGCGCGGCAGTTGCGCGAAGTCGAAGCCTTCGCCCCAGACGAGCACGAGGTCGGCGCCTTCGAGCCGCAGCGCGCGCTCGCCGAACAGTTCGCGCGCACGGCGCCCGTTCGGATTCTTGTCGGCGCGGATCAGCAAGCCGTCTTCGACGATCTCACCGGGTGCGGGCAAGTGGTCGGTCTTGACGAAGCACTCGACGCGATCGCCGAGTGCGGCCTTGAATGCGTCGAGCTCCTCATTCGAGCCCCAGCTCGACACCAGCGCGACCGGACGCTTTGCCTCGGCGATCAAGCGGCGCGCCGCGTCGATCGCGATGGCGAGTTCGACCGGCTTGCCCTTGAGCATCGCCTGCTGGGCCCGCGGCCGCTCGAAAACCTGTGCGAGGTCGCGGCCCTTGTTGCAGATCCAGGGGCCGAGGTCGTCTGCGGCCGCACCGTGCAAGTCCCCCTTGCCTGCCTTTTCCAAACGGGGGTTCGCGGCCGACTCCGGACTGCCCCCTCTCGAAAAGGGAGTCGCGCGCAGCGCGGGGGGATTTGGGGCCGCGCGCAGCGCGGTGGGGTCGTGCGGCGTCACCCGCTCGATGCGCGCGTTCAACTTCGGATCGAGCGTGTTGAGCTTCCACTCCGGCTTGCGGTGCCAGATGTCGATCGCGCAGCCGCGGCTGCAGCCGGGGCACACCGACGGCGTCGGCTTCAGGTACCAGACGCGCGCCTTGTACAGGAACTGCCGCGACAGCAGCGCGCCGACCGGGCACAGATCGATCACGTTGTCCGAGTACGGGTCGCGTTCGAACGCGCCGTCCGCGCTCGCGCGCACCAGCGAGGTGTCGCCGCGGTCGAGGATGCCAAGCCCGCCGGACTTGGACACTTCGCGCGTGAAGCGCACGCAGCGCGAGCACACGATGCAGCGCTCGTTGTCGAGGATGATTCGCGACGACAGCGGATAAAACTTCGTCGCATGCACTTTCGGTACGGTCGAGGCCGACGGCGCGCCGTTGTATTCGTAGTGGTGGTCCTGCAGCAGGCATTCGCCGGCCTTGTCGCACACGCCGCAGTCGACGGGGTGATTGAGCAGGATGAACTGCAGGATCTGCCTGCGCCGCGCGCGCACGGGCTCGGAGTCGGTCAGCACGCGCATGCCTTCGGTCGCGGGCATGTTGCAGGCGATGTCCATCCAACTGCTGCCGCCGCCTTCGCCCTCGACCTCGACCATGCAGACGCGGCAATTGCCCGCGACCGACAGGTTCGGATGCCAGCAGAAGTACGGGATGTAGAAGCCGGCGGCGAGTGCGGCCTGCATCACCGTCTGGCCCTTCGCGAAGGCCACCGGCTGGCCGTTGACGAAGAACTCAGGCATACGTCGCCTCCGCCGCCTGGCCCAGGTCGATTTCGAGCCGCCCGCCGCACTTCGAACGCTTGTGGGCGATGAAGTGTTCGAATTCGTCGCGGTACTTGGCGATGATGCCGACGGTCGCGTAGCCGGCCGCGTCGCCCATGCCGCAGATCGTCGTGCCGTCGTTGGCTTCCGAGACGCGCACCAGCGTGTCGATGTCCTCGGGCCGTCCCCTGCCCTCGACGATGCGGTCGATCGTCCGCTGCAGCCAGCCCATGCCCTCGCGGCACGGCGTGCACTGCCCGCAGGATTCGTGGTGATAGAAGCGCAGCATCACCTGCAGCAGCCGCACCATGCAGGTGCCCTCGGCGATCGCGATCATGCCGCCGCTGCCCAGTTGCGAGCCGCGCGCCTCGAACGCCTTGTGCTCGTAGGTCAGCCCCGCGATGTCCGCGCGCGTCAGCACCTTGGTCGAGATGCCGCCGGGCACGATGCACTTGAGCGCCTTGCCGCCAAGCATGCCGCCGCAATCGTCGAACAGGAACTTCTCGACCGGATAGCCGTACTCGACTTCGTAGACGCCGGGTTTGGCGATGTGGCCGGAGATCGACACGAGCTGCGTGCCGGGGCTCTTCGGCGTGCCTATCTTCCTGAACGCCTCGGCGCCGTCGCGCACGATGCCGGTGACGTTGGCGAGCGTCTCGACGTTATTGATGACGGTCGGCCGCTGGTACAGCCCGCGCACCGTCAGCCGCGGCGGCCGGTTACGCGGATAGCCCTTCTTGCCTTCGATCGACGTGATCAGCGCGGAGGCTTCGCCGCACACGTACGAGCCGGCACCGCGATACACGACGAGGTCGCAGGAGAACTCGCTGCCGAGGATGCGTTCGCCGAAGTAGCCGGCCGCGTACGCCTCCTGGACCGCCGCGGCGAGCCGCCGGTACGGAGCATCGAACTCGCCGCGGATGTAGACGAACGCGTTCCTGACCTGCAGCGCGTAGGACGCGATCAGCATCGATTCGAGCAGCAGGTGCGGCGCGTTCTCCAGGATCCAGCGGTCCTTGAACGTGCCGGGCTCGCCCTCGTCGGCGTTGGCGCACAGGTAGTGCGGCTGGCCGTCGTTCAGATGCACGACCTGCCATTTGCGGCCGACCGGAAACGCCGCGCCGCCGTGGCCGAGCAGGCCGGAGGCGGTGACTTCCCTGGTCACGTCCTCGGGCCGCATCGCGGCCAGCGCCTTGCGCAGCGTCGCGTAGCCGCCGCGCGCTTCGTAATCGGCCAGCCGGTGCGAGGTCGGCGTGACCGGGAAGTTCATGATGACCTTGGCGCCGGTCATGTCAGCCGCTCCAGCAGCGCGTCGAGTTGCGCCGCGTCGACGTTTTCGTGATACGCGTCGTTGACCATCACCACCGGCGCGGTGCCGCACGAGCCGAGGCATTCGACGGTCGACAGCGTGAAGCGGCCGTCCGGGGTCGTCTGCCCGACACGGATGCCGAGCTTCTTTTGCAGCAGGTCGATCAGGCGTTCGGCGCCGCGCAGCGAGCACGACACGTTGCGGCACGCCTGCAGATGCCAGCGGCCGATCGGTGCGCGGCGCAACTGCGTGTAGAAGCTCAGCACTTCCTCGATCTGGATGCGCGGCACGCCCAGATACTCGACCAGCAGGTCGATGTCCTCGTCGGCGACGTAGCCGCGCTCCTCCTGGATGCGGCGCAGGCAGGGCAGCGTCAGCGAAGACTCGAAGCCGGCCGGGAAGCGCGCCTTCATCCGTTCGAATTCCGGCAGCAGGTGCCGCATCGATCCGGTCTTGTTCGGGATCGGCGTGGCGACGAGCGTGCTCACCGGTCGCACTCCACCGAAAGAAAAACGGGGTCAGAGTCGACTGTCGGCGGGCGCCGTGTGCCCGCGCGCAAGGGTCGAGGCGAAGATTCGACTCCGCCCCCGTTGCTCGTCGCGTTCTTCATCACCGGTCGCACTCCCCGCCGATCATGTTGATCGAGCCGAAGGTCGGCACGATGTCGGCGAGCTGATAGCCCTCGAGCATCTTGTGCGCGCCGCCCATGTGCACGAAGCTGGGCGAACGCACGTGCACCTTGTACGGCGTTCCGCTGCCGTCGCTGACGATGTAGAAGCCCAGCTCGCCGTTGGCGGCCTCGTGCGCGACGTAGCAGTCGCCGGCCGGCACGCGCGGCCCGTCCATGATCAGCTTGAAGTGGTTGATCAGCGATTCGATCTCGCGGTAGACGAGCTCCTTGGGCGGCAGCGTGCAGCGGCGATCGTCGACGCAGATCGGCTGGCCTTCCGTTTCGCGCAGCAGGTCGATCAACTGGCGGATCATGTAGACGGACTCGTCCATCTCGCGCATGCGCACGTAATAGCGGTCGTAGTTGTCGCCCTGGATGCCGACCGGCACGTCGAAGTCCAGCTCGGCGTACGCCAGATACGGCGCGTCCTTGCGCAGGTCGCGCGGCGCGCCGGTCGAGCGCAGGATCGGCCCGGTGTAGCCCCGGTTGATCGCTGCGGCCGTCGAAATCGTGCCGACGTCGCGCATGCGCTCGATGAAGATGCGGTTGCGGTCCATCAGTCCGTGCACGCGGCCGACGAACTCGTCGAACTGGCCGAGGATCTGCTCGAGCCGCTCGATCCAGCCGTCCGGCAGGTCGCGCGCGAGCCCGCCGATGCGGCCGTACGAATACGTCACACGCGCGCCGGTCAGATCGGCGAGATGCTCGTAGATGTAGTCGCGGATCGTGACCAGATACAGGAACGCGGTCATCGCGCCGAGCTCCATCAACGCCGCCGCCACGCAGGTCAGGTGATCGGCGATGCGCGAGTACTCCGCCAGCAGCGTGCGCAGCAGCTTGCAGCGGCGCGTGATCGGCACGCCGATCAGCGTCTCGACCGCGTCGCAATACGCGAAGTCGTTGATCAGCCCCGAGCAGTAGTTCAGGCGATCGACGTACGGGATCAGGTTGTGCCAGGTGTGGTCCTCGCACTCCTTCTCGAACCCCCGATGCAGGTAGCCGCAGTGCACGTCGGCGCGCAGCACGCGCTCGCCGTCCAGTTCGGTGACGATCTGGATCGTGCCGTGCGTGGCGGGGTGCGACGGCCCGATGTTGACGATCACCGTGTCGTCGCGCAGCGGTGTCGTGAACGCCGGGCGGATCGGATTGGGGATCTTCATGTCCATCGCGCGTCACTCCGTCGTCCGGTAGGGCACCAGCGGCTGCTCTTGCTGCTTCGGATAGTCCTTGCGCAGCGGGTGCCCGACGAAGCCTTCGTACAGCAGGATCGGCCGCAGGTCCGCATTGCCGCGGAAGGCGATGCCGTACATGTCGTGGCACTCGCGCTCCATGAAGCGGGCCGAGCCGTACAACCCCGCCAGCGAATCGACGGTCGGATCCGCTTCGGTCACACGCGTCTTCACGCGCACGCGCACCTTGTGCTGCGTCGAATAGAAGTGCCAGACCACCTCGAAGCGCGGCGTCTGCCCCAGCCAGTCGACCGCGGTCACGTCGAGGAACAGGTCGAACGCGAATTCGTCCTTCAGCCGTCGCACCAGCGCGAGCAGATTCGGCGGCTCGATCGCGAGCACCAGCACGCCGTGCGCGATCGAGGTCGTGCGCGCCAGCGGCGCCAGCGCGGGCTGCATGCGATCGAACACGTGCGCGGCGGCCATCAGAAGTCCTTCGTGACGATCGGATGCCGCGCGCGCGCGATCTTGTCCTGCAACTGCATGATCCCGTCGATCACCGTCTCGGGCCGCGGCGGGCAGCCGGGCACGTAGACGTCGACCGGGATGATCTTGTCGATGCCGGGCAACGCCGCGTAGTTCTGATAGAACCCGCCGCTGGTGGCACAGGCACCGAAGGCGAGCACCCATTTCGGCTCGCACATCTGCTCCCAGACCTTCAGCAGGATCGGCGCCTGCTTGTGCGTGATCGTGCCGACGACCATCAGCAGGTCGGACTGGCGCGGCGAAAACCGCGGCAGCGCCGCACCGAAGCGGTCGGTGTCGTACGGCGTGCCGCTGACGGCCATGAACTCCATCGCGCAGCAGGCAGTGACGAACGGGTAGGGGAACAGCGAGAACTTGCGCGCCCAGCCGATCAGCTCGTCCTTTTTCGTCGAGATGAATTCGAAGGCGCCGCTCCTCTCGCGCGCGGCCGCGCCGCCCGCCGGCGCGATCGGGATCGTGCGGTCGATCTTCATCGGGTCACCGCTTCGAGCAGGCGCGCGCGATACACGTACAGCAGGATCAGCACGAGCAGGGCCACGAAGATGAAGAACGTCGCCAGCATGAAGCCGGTCAGCGGCTGCGCGCCGAGCGCCCAGATGAACAGGAACACGGTCTCCAGGTCGAACAGGATGAAGACGATCGCCACCGCGTAGTACTTGATCGGCACCGCCTTGACGTTGGTCGGATCGATGACGGTGGCGCCGCACTCGAACGGCTCGAGCTTGACGTCGGTCGGCG
>JBBIJJ010000034.1:0-23610 GCA_037446035.1 Burkholderiales bacterium | reverse complement strand
GATCAGCTTGCGGCCAGCTTCGACGTGATCGGCGCGACCTTGCCGCGTGCGGCGGCCGATGAATCGGAGCGGCGACGCATCGAGACGGCGGTGAGGATCGCGGTCACCGCGCTGCAGTTTCAGGACATGGCCACACAGCTCGCGCAGCACGCGCAGAACCGGCTCGCCGTTCTGCAGGCCTGTGTGAGGACGCTGTCGCAGGCGGACGATGATCCGCTGCTGGCGACGACGCGCATGCAGCCGGTGCGGCAGGCCGGCATGGGCGCGGGATCGATCGATCTCTTTTGAGCGGAACCGAGCCGGATTGAACTGGAGCTTCAGCGATGCGATCGATTCTTGCCGTGGACGATTCGGCGTCGATGCGCCAGATGGTCGCTTTCACGTTGAAAGGGGCTGGCTACAGGGTCATCGAGGCGGCCGACGGCCAGGAGGCCTACGAGAAGGCCAAGGCAACGCAGGTCGACCTCGTGCTGACCGACCAGAACATGCCGGGCATGGACGGCATCACGCTGGTGAAGAACCTGCGTGCGCTGCCTTCGTACGACCGCACGCCGATCCTGATCCTGACGACCGAGTCGAGCGACGCGATGAAGGCCAAGGGCCGCGCGGCCGGCGCCACGGGTTGGCTCGTCAAGCCGTTCGATCCGGGCAAGCTGCTCGAAGTCATCGGCAAGGTGATCGGCTGACACGATCGCGGACCGCAATGAGAACGCGGCTCGGATTTGACGGCAGCGTGGTGCGGTGCGCGCACGCGCGGCGCTGCGCCGGCGCGATCCGCGCATGGGCGATGCGAACGAACGAGAGCGAAGCATGGGCGAGGTGAGCCCCCGGGGTCTGCAGGGCGCGGGCTTCGACCTCGCGCAGTTCCATGGCGTGTTCTTCGAGGAAGCCGGCGAGAACCTGGCGAACATGGAGTCGCTGCTGCTGGCGATCGACGTCGATGCCGCCAGCGACGAGGAGCTGAACGCGATCTTCCGGGTGGCGCACTCGATCAAGGGTGGCGCAGCGACCTTCGGTTTTGCCGACGTCACGGAGCTGACGCACGAGCTGGAGACCCTGCTGGATCGACTGCGCAAGTGCGAGCTGAGACTGCGGCGCGACATGGTCGACGTGCTGCTCGAAGCCAGCGACGCGCTACGCGCGCAGCTCGCGCGTCACCAGGGCTCGGCGCAGCACTGCCCTGACACGACCGATCTCGTCGCACGCATCAAGAAGCTCGCGGCCGGAGAAACGCTCGCGCCCGCCGGCGGGCTGCGCCGGCTGCGCGTGCGCATCGGTCCGCTCGCCGACGCGACGACCGCCGACGGCCTGGCCGAGCTGTTCCGCGACATTCCAGCGCTGGGAACGATCGCCGCGCTCGACGGCGGCACGCCGTCGGCCGACGGCTATCGCGAGTTCCGCGTCGACACGAGATCGCCGGATGACGAGCTGATCGAGCTGTTCTCGTTCCATGTCGGCAGGGACCAGATCCGTATCCACGACTTCGCGGAAACGGCGCGGACCGACGCGGCGGATGGCCGCGCGGACGCGCCGCCCGCCGCGATGAGCGACAGCGATCTCGGCTATGGCTTTTTCGTCGACCTGCAATCGCTGCCGGCGGCGCAGGCGGCCGAGGCGGCGCCTGCGGCGCCGAAAAAGGCCGACGCAAAGGCCGGCGCCGGGAAACCCGCGAACGGAGCCGCGCTCGAAACGTCGACGCTGCGCGTTTCACTCGAGAAGGTCGACCAGTTGATCAACCTGGTCGGGGAACTCGTGATCACGCAGTCGATGCTGACGCAGCAGGCCGGGCAGCTCGACCCGGTGCGGCACCAGGCGCTGCTGTCGGGTTTGGCCGACCTCGAGCGCAATACGCGCCATCTGCAGGACGCGGTGATGTCGATCCGCATGATCCCGATGGCGTTCGTCTTCAATCGCTTCCCGCGCATGCTGCGCGATCTCGCCGCCCGGCTCGGCAAGGACATCGAGTTGAAGACGGTCGGCGAGGCGACCGAGCTCGACAAGGGTCTGATCGAGAAGATCATCGACCCGCTGACGCATCTGGTCCGCAACAGCGCCGACCACGGCATCGAAACGCCGGCGGCGCGCGTCGCTGCGGGCAAGCCCGCGACCGGTCGCATCACGCTGTCGGCGGCGCACCAGGGCGGCTCGGTCCTGATCGAGGTACGCGACGACGGCGCCGGGCTGAAGCGCGATCGCATCCTGGCCAAGGCGCGCGAGCGCGGCATCCCCGTGCGCGACGACATGACCGACCAGGAAGTCTGGGCGCTGATCTGGGCGCCGGGCTTCTCGACGGCCGATCAGGTGAGCGACGTGTCGGGCCGCGGCGTCGGCATGGATGTCGTGCGCAAGAACATCGCCGCCCTCGGCGGCACGGTCGAAATCGATTCGGCCGAGGGCTACGGCACGCGCGTTTCGGTGCGACTGCCGCTGACCCTGGCGATCATGGACGGCATGTCGATCGGCGTCGGCGAGGAGACGTACGTTTTGCCGCTCGCGGCGGTCGTCGAGTCGTTCCAGGTCGGCGCAGGCATGATCCAGTCGGTCGGCGGCAGCGGTCGCGTGGCCAAGGTGCGCGAGCAGTTCCTGCCGGTGATCGCGCTCGACGAGATCTTGGCCGTGCCGCGCGTCGCACCGGGACGCGCCGCCGAGATCATGATGATCGTCGAGGCCGACGGCCAGCGTGTCGCGCTGCTGGTCGACGAGCTGCTCGGTCAGCACCAGGTCGTCGTCAAGAACCTCGAAGCCAACTACCGCCGCGTGCCGGGCGTGTCCGGCGCGACGATCCTCGCGGACGGCCGCGTCGCACTGATCATCGACGTCGCGAGCCTGGCTCGGCGCGCGCGGCACTGAACACCGGCTTGCAGCAGGAGCATCGACATGAGCGCATCGACCGGCCTCGAAACCGACGCGGTTGCTGCCGCGGCCCGCCACCGCGAATACCTGACCTTTCGCCTCGGCGCGGAGGAATACGGCATCGACATCCTGAAGGTGCAGGAGATTCGCGGCTTCGACGCCGTCACGCGGATCGCCAACGCGCCGGCGCACGTGCTGGGGGTGATCAACCTGCGCGGGGTGATCGTGCCGATCGTGGACTTGCGGGTGAAGTTCGGGCTCGGCGCGGCGCGGCGCGACGCCTTCACGGTGGTGATCATCCTGAACGTGGCCGAGCGGGTTGTCGGTGCGGTGGTCGATTCGGTGAGCGACGTGCTGGAACTCGCCCCGGAGCAGATCCGGGCGGCGCCGGAGTTCAACGCGCTGCTGGACGCGAGCTACATCACGGGGCTGGCGTCGCTGCCGCAGGGCGCGGCCGAGCGGATGCTGATCCTGCTGGACATCGAGCGGCTGATATCGAGCGCCGACATGGCGCTGATGGACCGCGCGACGAATTGAAGACCGGCACGGCGGCTCGCCGGCGTGCTTGAGTTGTATGCCTTGAACGGAGAAGGGAGTTATCGAATGTTGCAGTCGAAGATCAACAGGCGCCAAAGCATTGCCGCGACTCTGGCCTTGGGCCTTGCGCTGGCCGCGTACGGCGCGCGCGCCGAAGACGGCGTGACCGCCGGCGAAATCCGGATCGGCATGAGCAACGCGCTGAGCGGGCCGGCGTCCGGACTCGGCACCCAATTGAAGGCGGGCGCGGAGGCGTACATCGCCAAGGTCAATGCGGCCGGCGGCGTGCACGGGCGCAAGATCGTGCTCGTCAGCAAGGACGACGGCTACGAGCCGGCGCGCTGCGCCACCAACACCGAGGCGCTGATCGGCAGCGACAAGGTGTTCGCGCTGTTCGGCTACGTCGGCACGCCGACGTCCAACGCCGCGGTGCCGATCGCGTCCAGGCATCAGGTTCCGTATCTGTTTCCTTTCACCGGCGCCGAAGTCCTGCGCAACCCGGTCAACAAGTACGTGTTCAATGTGCGCGCCTCGTACTTCGACGAGGCGGAGGAAATGGTCGAGCGCCTGACCAAGGATCTCGGCGTCAGGAAGATCGCGATGTTCATGCAGGACGACTCGTTCGGCGAGGCGGTCAAGGGCGGCATCGCGCGCGCGCTGTTCAAGCGCGACATGAAAATCGCCGCCGAGACGCGCTTTAAGCGCAACACAATGGACGTCGACGCCGGAGTGGCGGCGATCAAGCAGGCCGCGCCGGAAGCGGTGGTGTTCGTCGGCACCTACAAGCAGCTGGCGGCGGTGGTCAAGAAATCGAAGGAGGCCGGCATCAAGACGCGCTTTCTGACCGTGTCGTTCATCGGCACCGAGAACTTCATCGCCGAGGCCGGCGCCGACGGCGACGGCGTGTACATCACGCAGGTGATGCCGTCGCCGCAGGATGCTGCGGTTGCGCTGATGAAGGAGTATCTGGCGGACATGAAAGGCAAGGACGTCGGCTACACGTCGCTCGAAGGCTACGTGAACGCGGCGGTGCTGGTCGAGGCGCTGAAACGGACCGGCCCGAATCCGACCCGCGCCGGGCTGATCGCCGCGCTCGAAGGGCTGAAGACCGACCTGGGCGGGCTGAAGATCGCCTTCTCGCCCACCCAGCACCAGGGCTCGAAGGCCATATTCCTGACGCAGGTCAGAAACGGCAAGGCGGTGCCGCTCGATCGCATGCAGTAAGCCGCGCTGCTGCCGTCACGGAAGGAGAACGATCCGATGCGACTCGACACCCTGTTCAAACGCTTGCTGGTGCCCACGGTCGCCGTGCAACTGGGCGCGGCGGTGGTTGCGGCCGTCGTGACCGTCTGGCTGCTCGCGTCGCAAATGCGCGACCACGAGCGGCAGGCGGCGGAAGCGACCGCGGCGCTGGTGGCCGGCACCAGCGTGCCGTACGTCACCAACTTCGATTTGACCGCGCTGGGCAATCTGGTCAAGCAGTTGGGCAAGGATCCCGGGCTCGCGTACGCGGAAATCTTCGATGCCGGCGGCAAATCCTTGACCGCCGACGTTTCCACGGCGCCGGCGTCGTTCGACGGCTTGCTCGTGCTCGAACACAAGATCGCGGATCTCGCCGGCAATCCGCTCGGCAAGGTCAAGCTCGCCTACCGCACCGACGGCGCGACTGCCTTGCGCAACGCGGCGGCGCTGGTGGTCGGCCTTTCGATGGCGCTGGTGGCGCTGGCGGTCGCGGCGGTGTTGGCTTGGGTGGCGCGCGGCGTGGTGCGCCGCATCGGCGGCGAGCCGGAGCACGTGGCGGCCGTCATCGCGCGCGTTGCGCAAGGCGATTTGACACAGGAAGTCACCGTGCGCGAGGGCGATACCGGCAGCGTGCTGGCGGCGGTCAAGGGCATGGTCGAGCGGCTGCGCGAGATCGCGCGCCAGATGCATGAGGCGTCGCAAACGATCCGCGCTGCCTCCGGCGAGGTGGCGCAGGGCAATCAGGATTTGAGCAGTCGCACCGAGCAGCAGGCCAGCAGTTTGCAGCAGACGGCAGCGTCGATGGAGCAGATGACGGCCACGGTCAAGAACAATGCCGATGCGGCGCGGCAGGCCAGTCAGTTGGCGGCCGCGGCCAGCGGCGTGGCCGGCAAAGGCGGGGCGGTGGTCGGGCAGGTGGTCGAGCGCATGGGCGAGATCAGCGCTGCGTCCAACAAGATGGCCGAGATCATCGGGGTGATCGACGGCATTGCGTTTCAGACCAACATTTTGGCGCTGAATGCGGCGGTGGAGGCGGCGCGTGCTGGCGAGCAGGGGCGTGGCTTTGCGGTGGTGGCCGGCGAAGTCAGGAGTTTGGCGCAGCGCAGTGCGCAGGCGGCGCGCGAGATCAAGAGTCTGATCGCGGACTCGGTGGCGAAGGTCGAATCCGGGCAGCAGTTGGTGGCCGAAGCCGGGCAGACGATGCAGGCGATCGTGACGCAGGTAAAAAGGGTGACGGATCTGATCGGCGAGATCAGTGCCGCCACGCAGGAGCAAAGTGGGGGGCTGGCGCAGGTCAATCAGGCGGTCGGTCAGCTCGATCAGATGACGCAGCAGAATGCGGCGCTGGTGGAGCAAAGCGCGGCGGCGGCGGCCAGTTTGCGCGAGCAGGCGGATCGACTCGCCGCCGTGTTGGCGATGTTCAAGCTCAGCCGCCACGAAACCGAGCAGGCCATCGCCCGCGCGCAGGCCGCCAGCCGCGTGTCGCCGCGCGCGCCGCAGGCGGCAGCCAAGCCGGCCGCTGCCGCCATGCCCCGGACCGCGGCGAAGCCCGCCCGCAGCCCAAAGTTTGAAGCCGCACAGCAACCGGCCGACGACGGTTGGGAAGAGTTCTAACCCTGGAAACCGCAGTCGAACGCGCGGCAGAGTGCGTGCGGCATGCCGGCTGGCTAGGCGCGACGACGACGCGGGGCCGGCCCCCGCCAGCAGGAGCAACAACGCCAGGCGGCCTGCCGTGCGCGCTTTGCCGTGCGTAGCGGTCTCACCTTCCGGGTGAACGCACCGAAGCGCTGAAACGATCGCGCAAGCCTTGCATTGATCGATGCCGCCAGCGGTCAACTGCGGTTTCCAGGCTAACAACGGTTCTTCCGCAGGTGCCGGAGGTGAACGACCATGCGCAACAACGGACCCGTGACCGGCCGCGAATTCGACTACGACGCCGGGCTGATGGTGGTGTCGATGACGGACCTGAAAGGCCGCATCACCTACGCCAACGACGCGTTCGTCGCGGTCAGCGGTTTTACGCGCGAAGAGCTGCTGGGCAAGGCGCACAACGTCGTTCGCCACCCGGACATGCCGCCGGCGGCGTTCGAAGACCTGTGGGCGACGCTGCAATCGGGGCGCCCGTGGACCGCATTGGTCAAGAACCGCCGCAAGGACGGAGACCATTACTGGGTGCGCGCCAACGTCACGCCGGTGCGGGACGGCGAGCGCGTGGTCGCGTATCTGTCGGTGCGCGTCAAGCCGCAGCGCGACGAGGTGGAAGCGGCCGAACGGCTCTACGCGCAGATGCGCGCCGGGAGGCTGCGCGGTGCGCGCCTGAAGGCCGGCCGTCTGGTGCCGACCGGCTGGCGGCGTCTGCCGTACGCGCTGCGCGCCATGCGGCCGACCGCGCGCATCACCGCCGCGCTGGCGGCGGTGGGGTTGACCTCCGGGATCGGGGCGCTCCTGGGGGCGCCGGTATGGGCGGAGGCACTGGGCACTGCCATTGCCGCCGTGGGCGCAGGGCTTTGGCTGCACCGCAACGTCTCCGTGCCGCTGGCCGGCATCCGCCCGCTGGTCGAGCGGCTAGCCAGCGGCGATCTGCGCGTTCGCACCGCGCCGGGCCGCGTGGATGACGGCCGGGTCGACGAGTTCGGCGACATCCTGCGTGGGGTCGCGCAGATGGCGCTCAACCTGCGGGCAGTCGTGCAGGACGTGCAGGCGCAGGTGACGGGCATGCGCAACGCGACGCGTGAGATCGTGCAGGGCAATCAGGATTTGTCCGGCCGCACCGAGCAAACGGCCGCGAGCTTGCAGGAGACGGCCGCGTCGATGCAGCAGTTCGCGTCCACCGTTGGCAACACGGCCCAATCGGCTCAACAGGGCGCGCGGCTGGGCGCCGAGGCGGAAGAGGCGGCGGCGCGAGGCGCCGAGGCCGTCGGCGCGGTCGTGGCGCAAATGGAGGCGATCACCGCGGCCAGCCGCAAGATCGGCGAGATCATCCAGGTCATCGACGGCATCGCGTTTCAGACCAACATCTTGGCGCTCAACGCCGCGGTGGAAGCGGCGCGGGCGGGCGAGGCCGGCCGCGGTTTCGCGGTGGTGGCTGCCGAGGTCCGCACCCTGGCGCAGCGCAGCGCGCAGGCGGCGCGCGCGATCAAGGATCTGATCGGCACCACCGTCGCACAGGTGGACGCCGGCCGGCGCGAGGTGGAGCACTCGCGCCAGGTGATCGGCGACGTGCAGGACCGCATCGGGCGCGTGCGGCACCTGATCGACGAGGTATCGGCCGCGGCGCGCGAGCAGACGAGCGGCGTCACGCAGGTCAATCAGGCCGTGGCGCAGATGGACCAGGCAACGCAGAGCAACGCGGCGCTGGTCGAGCAGGGCGCGGTGGCGGCCGCGAGCCTGGCCCAGCAGGCCGACAAGCTCGCCGCTGCGGTGGCGCTGTTCGACTTCAGCTCGCGGCAGGCCGACGCGGCGATTGCGCAGGCGCGCGCCTCGGCGCGCGCGGCGGCTGGGGTGCGGTAGGGGCGGCGGGAGCGTTGAATGGGTGCGCGCGACGGGCTGGTCGAGCAACTGCTCGCGACGCCAGAAGCGCTCGAATACCCGTTCGGAGAGCGGGAGTTCGAGCGGATCCGGCGCATGATTTACGAGCGCGCAGGCATCAGCCTGAACGATTCCAAACGCACCATGGTCTACAGCCGCTTAGCGCGCCGGCTGCGCGCGCTGGGCATCGGTTCGTTTCGCGAGTACCTGGACCGCTTTGAGCGCGATGCCGCCTTTGCTGACGGCGAGCACCAGAACTTCGTCAACGCGCTGACGACCAATCTGACGGCGTTTTTCCGCGAGGAGCATCACTTTCCGCTACTGGCGCAGTGGGCCGTTGCGCGCGGCACCCCGCTGCGCGTCTGGTGCGCCGCCGCCTCCACGGGCGAGGAACCCTACTCGATCGCCATGACCCTGACCGAGGCGCTCGGCGAACGGGCCGACTGGCGTGTGCTGGCGACCGACATCGACACACGGGTGCTCGATCATGCGCGCCGGGGCGTCTACCGATGCCAGGCCGCGCAGGCCTGTGGCCCGCAGCGGCTGAAGCGGTTCTTTCTGCGTGGCCGCGGGTCCAACGAGGGCATGGTGCGCGTGCGGCCCGAGCTGGCGGCGCCCGTGGACTTCGCGCAGCTGAACCTGTTGCTCGAGCGCTGGCCGCAGGTGGCGGCTTTCGCGTCGCAATGCGACGCCGTGTTCTGCCGCAACGTGATGATCTACTTCGATAAGCCGACGCAGCGCCGCGTGCTGGCGCGGATCGCGCAGGTGCTCAGGCCCGGTGGATTGCTGTTCGTCGGCCATTCGGAGAACTTTTCCGACTGCCGCGAGTGGTTCGCCCTGTGTGGCCGGACTGTGTACGAAAGGCTGCGATGAGCGGGCTCAGGTTCAGCGGCGTGGCGGGCGAAGCGCGCACGGTGCTGTACGAGCGCGACTTCGGCCGCCACGGCGTGAAGGTGTTGCCCGGCGAGTTCTTCGTCTCCGACGAGGACATCGTGATCACGACCGTGCTGGGCTCCTGCGTGGCGGCGTGCATCTGGGATCGACGGGCGCGCATCGGCGGCATGAACCACTTCATGCTGCCGGGCGAAGAGGGTGGCAGCCGGGACGCCGACCCGCTCGGCCTTGCCGGCCGCTACGGGGTCTATGCGATGGAGCAGTTGCTCAACGAGTTGATCAAACGCGGCGGTCGCAAGGCCAACTTCGAAGCCAAGGTGTTCGGCGGCGGCCAGGTCCTGCGCGGCATGACCAACATCAACATCGGCGAGCGCAACGCGCAGTTCGTCGAACAGTTCCTGCGCACCGAAGGCATCCCAATCGGCGCCAGCGATCTGCTCGACGTGCGCCCGCGCCGCGTGGCGTTTTTTCCGACCACCGGGCGCGCGCTTTGCAAGAAGCTTGCGCAGGCCGACGCGTCGCTGGATGCCGCCGAGCGGGAGTACACGGCGCGGCTGACGGGCGTCAGGGTCGGCGGCGACGTCGAACTGTTCTGAGCGTGCGATGGCCAAGATCCGCGTGCTGATCGTCGATGACTCGGCGCTGGTCCGCAGCCTGCTCGCGGAGATCGTCAACCGCGAGCCCGATATGGAGGCGATCGGCGCGGCGCCCGATCCGCTGGTGGCGCGCGAAATGATCCGCACGTCGAACCCCGACGTACTGACGCTCGATGTCGAGATGCCCAGGATGGACGGACTCGATTTTCTCGAGCGACTGATGCGCCTGCGGCCGATGCCGGTCGTGATGGTGTCGACGCTGACCGAGCGCGGCGCCGAGGTCACGCTGCGCGCGCTCGAACTCGGCGCGGTGGATTTCGTGGCCAAACCCAGAATCGGCATCGCGGGTGGGATGCAAGAGCTGGCACGCGAAATCACCGACCGAATCCGCGCCGCCGCGCAGTCGAAACCGCGCCGCCGGGCGGCTGCCCCGCCAGCGGCGCCGCACGGGTTCGCTGCGGTCAAGCCACGGCCAGCGAGCTACTCGCGCCTGTCGACCGAGAAGTTGATCGCGATCGGCGCCTCGACCGGCGGCACCGAAGCGATCCGCGAGGTGCTGACGCCTCTGCCCGCCGATTGCCCCGCGGTGCTGATCACCCAGCACATGCCGCCGGGCTTCACCAGGAGTTTCGCGCAGCGGCTCGATTCGCTGTGCCGGATCACCGTCAGCGAGGCGGAGAACGGCGAACGCGTGCTACCGGGGCACGCCTACATCGCGCCGGGCGGGCGCCACATGCGACTGGCGCGCAGCGGGTCGAACTACGTCGTCGCGCTTGACGACGGCGAACCCGTCAATCGCCACCGCCCTTCGGTCGACGTGCTGTTCCGCTCAGTCGCGGCCAACGCCGGTCCGAACGCGCTCGGGGTCATGCTGACCGGGATGGGCAAGGATGGCGCGGCCGCGATGCTCGAGATGAAGCGCGCCGGCAGCTTCACGATCGCGCAGGACGAGGCGAGCTGCATCGTCTTCGGCATGCCGAAGGAGGCGATCGCGCTCGGCGCCGTCGACGAAGTGCTGCCGCTCGCCCGCATCGCCGCACGGCTGCAGCAGCGGCTTGCCGAGATCGGCGGCGTCGCGCATCGCGTCTAAGCGGGCGGCTTGCGGTCGCGCACGTTCGCCCCTACATTCCCTGCTGCAAAGCCCGCCGGGCGATCGCCGGCAGCCTCGTGCGCCGGAGGAAAGTCCGGACTCCGTAGAGCGGCGTAGCAGGTAACACCTGTCCACCGCGAGGTGAGGATCAGAGCAACAGAGACGAGCCGATTCAGTTCGGGTGAAACGGGCAATCTCTACGCGGAGCAACGCCAAATAGGCGACCGGCGACCCTGCTCGGGTAGGTCGCGGGTAGGTGGCTCGAGCTCGTCAGCGATGGCGGGCCCAGAGGAATGATCGCCACGCGGCGCACGCAGCGCCGCGCACAGAATCCGGCTTACAGGCGGGCTTTGCATTTCCTTTGCGCTCATTGGCCGCGACCCATCGCGGTGGCATGCGTCGCGCGGGCACCTGAGGGCCGACGCCTGAGCAAGTCGCCCCGGTTTTGACGTTCGACTTTCATTTCGTTGCCTATCCCTTTAATTCGCATACGCATTTCGGGCACAGAATTGACCCGCATGCGGCGTTAAGTCGTTGTCGTCATTGGGAAAACCGCCCCTTTATTCCCTTGACCCCTCGAAGCGCTTGCTCTAGAGTGCCGCGCTGGTGGGATAAAGTGGAAAGAAGTGGATTAGTTAGCAGTCGCTTGCGCTAAGAATCTCGAAACTGCGCAAGCCTGCGGCGATCCGCGATCACTGCGAGGCGCGCGTGTTCGAGGGGGCGGCGGCACTGACGTTGGACGACAAGGGCAGGCTATCGATGCCCGCGCGTCATCGTGAGACGCTGGTCGCGCAGTACGAGGGGCGCATCACGCTCACACGCCATCCGGATCGCTGTCTCGTCGTGTATCCGCGCCCGGTCTGGGAGGCCAAGCGCGCCGAGCTGGCACAGATGCCCTTCGAGGCGCGCGAATGGGTCCGCATCATCGTGGGCAGCGCGCGCAGCCTCGAACTGGACAGCGCCGGGCGCGTGCTGATTCCGGCCGAACTGCGCGCGGTGGCCGGACTCGAACGCGACGTCGTGCTGATCGGACTGGAGAACCGCCTCGAACTCTGGGATGCGGCCGCGCGCGCCGAGCAGGAAAAGGCCGCGCTCGAAGCCGGCGTGCCCGAAGCATTCAAGCGTTTCATCTTCTGATCGTGAATGCCGTCCTCCTTCACGATCGCTTCACCGGAACATCGCACCGTGCTGACTGCGGCAGCGGTCGAAGCACTGGTGACGGATCCCGCGGGCAGTTACGTCGACGCGACCTTCGGACGTGGCGGGCACGCGCGCGCCATCCTCGCACGGCTCGCGCCGACGGGCCGGCTGATGGCGTTCGATCGCGATCCGGCGGCGCAGGCTGCCGCGGCTGCGATCGCCGACGCCCGCTTCGCCTTCGTGCATGCGCCGTTTTCGCAATTGCGACAGCGCCTGCAGGCGCTGGGCATTACGCGGGTGCAGGGCGTGCTGCTCGATCTGGGCGTGTCCTCGCCGCAGATCGACGATCCGCAGCGCGGCTTTTCGCTGCGCGGCGACGGCCCGCTCGACATGCGGATGGACCCGACGCGCGGCGAGACCGCGGCGCAATGGCTGGCGCGGGCGACCGTCGACGAACTGACGCGGGTGATCCGTGACTATGGGGAAGAACGGTTTGCTGCATCGATTGCAAAGGCGATTGTGGCTCGCCGCGAAGCTGGGCGGCCGCTCACCCGCACCGCCGACCTGGCCGCCGTCGTGGCGGACGCGATCCCCGGCAGGAGCCGCAAGGACGCGTCGCAGCATCCGGCCACGCGGACTTTTCAGGCTTTACGGATTCACGTCAATCAAGAGCTTGAGGAATTGTCGCTAGTGCTCGCACAAGCGGTCGAACTGCTCGCGACCGGCGCCCGCCTGGTCGTGATCAGCTTTCATTCGCTCGAGGATCGGCTCGTCAAGCGATTCATCGAGGCGCATGCGCATCCGGAACGCGCGCAGGCGCGCAGCCTGCCGTTGCGCGCATCCGAGCTGCCGCAGCCGACGCTGCGCGCGCTCGGCAAGGCGGTGCCGGACGCCGCCGAGATCGCCGCCAACCCGCGCGCGCGCTCGGCGGTGATGCGCGTGGCCGAACGCACGGCCGAACCGTTGCGGAGGTCCGCGTGATCCGACGCGGCGTGCTGCTGCTGGTCGTCGCGTTGCTCGTGGCGAGCAGCTTGTCCGCGGTGACCGCGCAGCACCGGGCGCGCAGCCTGTTCGTCGATCTGGAGCGCGCTCAGCAGCAGGCCAAGGCGCTCGAGGCCGAAGGCAACCGACTGCGGATCGAACTGGGGCGCGTTTCGCAGCCGGCGACGGTCGAGGCCGCCGCGCGCCAAATGGGCATGCGTCCGGTCGATGCCGCCCGCACCGTCTTTCTGCCCGCGACGCCGGCAGCCGCGACGGGGGTGTCGAAATGAAGCCGCCCGCCGGCGATCGCAACGGCGCTGCGAGCCGCGCGTTCGCCCAGGCGCGCCGCGCCCGGCCGGCGGGCGGCGGCGCGCGCGTCGCGTTCACCGCCAATCCGCTGTTGGCGGTCCGGCTGTCGCGCCGGCGCTCGATGCTGCTGCTGTCCCTGTTGTTCGGCGCGTTCGCGCTGCTCGCCGGCCGCGCGTTCTATTTGCAGGGCGGCATCGGCACGGACTTCCTGCAACGGCAGGGCGAAGCGCGCTATGCACGCACGCTCGAGGTGCCTGCGACGCGTGGCAAGGTCACCGACCGCAACGGTGTGGTGCTCGCCGCGTCGGTGCCTGCGCGCGCGATCTGGGCGATCCCGGAAGACGTCGATCTGTCGCCGCGCGAGCTGGCGCAGCTTGCGCAATTGCTGGCGATGCCGGCGGCCGAGCTCAAGCGCCGGCTCGCGGCCGAGGACCGCAACTTCGTCTATCTGCGGCGCCAGGTCGAACCCGAGGTCGCCGAACGCATCGCCGCGCTGAAGCTCGCGGGGATCCACGCGAGCCGCGAGTTCAAGCGCCACTATCCGGAAGGTCGCACCGCGGCGCACGTGATCGGCTTTACCGACGTGGAGGACCGGGGGCAGGAAGGCATCGAACTCGCGCTGGAATCGACGCTGGCCGGCCGCGCGGGCAGCCGCCGCGTGATCAAGGACCGCTACGGGCGCATCGTCGACGGCGACTGGCTGCGCATGCCCGTCGACGGCCGCGATGTGGTGCTGTCGATCGACCATCGGATCCAGTACATCGCTTTTTCCGCGCTGAAGGACGCGGTCGAGACCCATCGCGCCAGGGCCGGTGCCGCGATCGTGCTCGACGCGAAGACCGGCGAGGTGCTGGCGCTGGCGAACTGGCCGAGCTTCGACCCCAACCGGCGCGAACGGTGGGACGCGGCGACGCTGCGCAACCGCGCGCTGACCGACACGTTCGAGCCCGGCTCGACGTTAAAGCCGTTTTCGATCGCCGCCGCGCTCGACGCCGGGCGGGTGTCGCCCGAGCTGCGCGTGCAGACCGCACCGGGGCGCATGACGATCGGCGGCCGCACCATCGGCGATGCGCATCCGCACGGCGTGCTGACCGTCGCTGAGGTTGTCGCCAAATCGAGCAACGTGGGAACCGCCAAGATCGCGCTCGACCTGCCCGCGCAGGCCCTGTGGGAGACGTACTCGGCCGCCGGCTTCGGCGAGGCGCCGAGCCGCTCCGGCGCCGGTTTCAGCGGCGCCGTCGCCGGTCGCCTGCGTCCTTACAAGGCCTGGCGGCCGATCGAGCAGGCCACGATCGCCTACGGCTACGGCGTTTCCGTGTCGCTGCTGCAACTGGCGCGTGCATACACCGTGTTTGCGCGCGACGGCGACGTCGTCCCGGCCACCCTGATCAAGAGCGACGCGCCACCCGCGGGCGTGCGGGTGATCAAGCCGGCGACCGCGCACGCGATGCGTCGCATGCTGGAGCTGGCCGTCGGCGACGAGGGCACCGCGCCGGCTGCGCGCATCGCCGGTTACCGTGTCGCGGGCAAGACCGGCACGGCGCGCAAGCTGCACAACGGCCGCTACGTCAATGCCTACGTCGCTTCGTTCGCCGGCTTCGCGCCGGTGTCGGACCCGCGCATCGTCGTCGCCGTGATGATCGACGAACCGGACGCGACACGCGGGCGCTACTACGGCGGCGACGTCGCCGCGCCGGTGTTCGCGCAGATCGCGGCCGGTGCGCTGCGCACCCTGCAGGTTGCCCCCGACGGCGCCACCGACCATGCGCCGAGCCGCTTGCCCGAGCCACCGCGCCTGCCGCTGCAGCGACTGGCCGAGGCGATGTGAGGCGCGCGATGAGCGAACCGCGAGCGAGCGTGATGGACATCGTTGCCTGGCTGCGCGCGAACGCGCCGTCCGCACTCGCCGGCGCGCACCATCTGCAGCTCGACAGCCGGTGCATCGCTGCGGGCGACGTTTTCGTGGCCGTGCCGGGCGCGGTCCCGGGTAAGAGTGCCGACGGGCGCGACTACCTGCGCACCGCGGTGGCGCTCGGCGCGGCCGCCGCGCTCGTCGAAGCCGACGGCTGGACGCCGGTCGACGTCGGCGTGCCGGTGCTGCCGGTGTCCGGGCTGCGGCGGCTCCTCGGGCCGCTCGCGGCCAGTTTCTACGGGCGGCCGAGCGAAAAACTGCGCGCGATCGGCGTCACCGGTACCAACGGCAAGACTTCGTGCACGCACTGGATCGCGCAACTGCTGACGCTGGAGGGCACCCGCTGCGCGGTGATCGGCACGCTCGGCGGTGGCTTCCCGGGTGCGGTGTTCACCGGCTCCGCGCTGACCACGCCCGACGCGATCGCCCTGCAGCGCCAGGTGCGCGCGCTGCTCGATCAAGGGGCGCGCGCGGTCGCAATGGAAGTGTCCTCGATCGGGCTCGACCAGGGCCGCGTCGACGGCATGGCGTTCGACGTCGCGCTGTTTACGAACCTCACGCGCGATCATCTCGACTACCACGGCACGCTCGAGCGCTACGAGGCGGCGAAGGCGCGGCTGTTCGACTGGCCGACGCTGTCGCACGCGGTGATCAATCTGGATGATGCGGCCGGGCAGCGCCTGGCTGCGCGGCTGACGGAGCGCGGCGGGTTGCGCGTGATCGGTTTCACCGCGCAGGATGCGGCGGTGGCGGGGGCGCTCGCGCTGCGGCTGGCCGCACGCGCGGTCCGGGCGACGGCGACCGGATTGCGGTTCGAGGTCGACGACGGCCAGCAGCGCGTCGAGGTCGCGGTGCCGCTGGTCGGCGCATTCAACGTCTCCAACCTGCTCGGCGTGCTCGGGGTGGCGCTCGCCGCCGGCATCGCACTGGAGCGCGCCTGCGGTGTGCTGCCGCGGCTGGTGCCGCCGCCCGGGCGAATGCAGCGCGTCGGCGGCGAAGGCGAGCCTCTCGCGGTCGTCGACTACGCGCACACGCCCGACGCGCTGGCGCAGGCGCTCGCCGCGCTCGCGCCGCTGGCACAGGCGCGCGGCGGGCGACTGTGGGTCGTGTTCGGCGCCGGCGGCGACCGTGATCCGGGCAAGCGCGCGCCGATGGGCGAAGCGGCGGCCCGGCTCGCCGATCGAGTGGTCATTACCAGCGACAACCCGCGCACCGAGTCGCCGGAGGCGATCATCGATGCGATCGCGCGCGGCGTGCCCGCCGACCGCGCTGCGCGCGTGACCCGGATCGTCGATCGCGGCGAAGCGATCGCGCACGTGCTGGCGGCCGCCGCCGCCGCCGACGTCGTGCTCATCGCCGGCAAGGGCCACGAGGACTACCAGGACATCGGCGGCGCGAAGCGGCCGTTTTCGGACCTCGAGCAAGCGCGCGCCGCGCTTGCGCGGCGCGCGGCGGCGGACGGTCCAGGCAACGGCACGGCAGCCGGTCAACGCGGCGCACCGCGGGCGGCGGCATGATGACCGTGGCCGAACTGGCGCAGCGACTCGAGCCGTGCCGCCTGCACGGCGACGGCCGCGTGCGCTTTACCGCAGTGTCGACCGATACGCGCACGGCACCGGCCGGCTGCGTGTTCTTCGCGCTGCGCGGCGAGCGCTTCGACGCGCACGACTTCGTCGCGCAGGCCGTGGCGGCGGGCGCCGTCGCCGCCGTCGTCGAGCGCCGCGTCGACGCGGACGTGCCGCAGATCGTGGTGGCCGATACGCGGCGCGCGCTGGGCGTGGCCGCTGCCGCGTGGCGGGCACGCTTCGCGCTGCCGTTGATCGCTGTGACCGGTAGCAACGGCAAGACGACGGTCACGCAGATGATCGCCGCGATCCTCGCGGCCGCGTACGGCGCAGACCGGCGGCTCGCCACGCGCGGCAACCTGAACAACGACATCGGCGTGCCGCTGATGCTGTTCGAACTGGCCGCGCAGCACCGCGCCGCAGTGCTCGAACTGGGCATGAATCGCCCGGGCGAGATCGCCTACCTCGCGCGGATCGCGAAGCCGACGGTCGCCGTCGTCAACAATGCGCAGCGCGAACACCAGGAATTCATGGCCTCGGTCGAGGCGACCGCGCATGAAAACGGCGCGGCGATCGCCGCGCTGCCGCCCGACGGCGTGGCGGTCTTCCCGGCCGACGATCCGTTCGCGGCGATCTGGCGCACGCTCGCCGGGACGCGTCGCGTCATCGACTTCGCGCGCAGCGCCGATGCCGTCGTCACGGCCACGGCCGAGCCGACTGCCGCCGGCAGCCGGCTGTCGATCGCCACGCCGCAGGGATCGATCGAGACATCGATCGGCGTGGCGGGCGCACACAACGTACACAACGCGCTGGCGGCGACGGCGGCCTGCCTCGCACTGGGCGTACCCGGCGCGGCGATCGCGGCGGGGCTCGCCGCTTTCGTGCCGGTCAAAGGCCGCGGCGTACGGCTGCGGGCGGCGAGCGGCGCGGCGCTGATCGACGATACGTACAACGCCAACCCCGACTCGATGCGCGCGGCGATCGACGTGCTCGCCGCTTGCACGCCGCCGCGCGTGCTGGTGATCGGCGACATGGGCGAGGTCGGCCGCCAAGGGCCGGCGTACCACCGCGAAATCGGCGCGTATGCGCGCGGCCGGGGCATCGAGGCGCTGCTGGCCACTGGCGAGCTGTCGCGCGCAGCGGTGGCCGCGTTCGGCAGCGGCGCGGCGTACTTCGACGACATCGACGTGCTGATCGCCGCCGCGGCAGCGGCGGCTGCGCCGGGCGCCACGCTGCTCGTCAAGGGTTCGCGTTTCATGCGGATGGAGCGGGTCGTGCAGGCGCTGGCGACGCCCCCGGGCGCGGGAGCGCACTGATGGGCGGTGTTCGCGCTGACCGTGTCGGTCGCCCGCCGCGACGGCGGCGCGTCCGCTCGGCGCGCACCGGCGGAGGCTGAGATGCTGCTCGAACTGTTCCAGTGGCTCGCGCAGGACATCCGCGCGTTCAACGTATTCAGCTACCTGACGCTGCGCGCGGTGCTCGCTGCGGGCACCGCGCTGCTGATCGGGCTGGCGGCCGGGCCGTGGGTGATCCGCCGGCTGACCGAGCTGAAGATCGGCCAGGCGGTGCGTGCCGAAGGTCCGCAGTCGCATCTTTCCAAGACCGGGACGCCGACGATGGGCGGTGCGCTCATTCTGATCTCGATCGGCATGACCACGCTGCTGTGGGCCGATCTGTCCAACCGCTTCGTCTGGATCGTGCTGCTGGTGACGATCGGCTTCGGCTGGATCGGCTGGGTCGATGACTACCGCAAGGTCGTGCATCGCAATCCGAAGGGCATGAGCGCGAAGGAGAAGTACTTCTGGCAGTCGCTGATCGCGCTTGCCGCCGCGTTCTATCTCGCATTCGCGCTGGCCGCGCCTTCGACCGAACGCATGTGGCCGCTCGCCTTGCAGTGGATCGAGAACGGATTCGCACTCGACCTGCCGCCGCGGGTGGACCTGATCGTCCCGTTCTTCAAGAACTTCGCCTACCCGATGGGCGTGTTCGGCTTCGTGCTCCTGTCGTACTTCGTGATCGTCGGCACCAGCAACGCGGTGAACCTGACCGACGGCCTGGACGGGCTGGCGATCCTGCCGGCGTCGATGGTCGGAGCCGCGCTCGGCGTTTTCGCCTACGTGGTCGGCCGTGCCGACTTCTCGCGCTACCTGCTGTTTCCGTACATCCCGGGCGCCGGCGAGGTCGCGATCATCTGCGCGGCCATCGCCGGTGCGGGGCTCGCGTTCCTGTGGTTCAACGCCTATCCGGCGCAGGTGTTCATGGGCGACGTGGGGGCGCTCGCACTCGGTGGTGCGCTGGGAACGATCGCGGTGATCGTGCGGCAGGAGATCGTGCTGTTCATCATGGGCGGGGTGTTCGTCGCCGAGACGATCTCGGTGATGCTGCAGGTCGCGTACTTCCGTTTCACCGGCGGCAAACGCATCTTCCGCATGGCGCCGCTGCACCACCACTTCGAGCTGTCCGGCTGGAAGGAGAACCAGGTCGTCGTGCGCTTCTGGATCATCACGATCATGCTGGTGCTGGTCGGTCTTTCGACGCTGAAGATCCGATGAACGGGCGCGCGCACGATGGCGGCTTCCGGACGAGGCTCATGCGCGCAGCGCGTGAAGGCCGTGCAGCGGCCGGCCGAGGCCAGAACCCGCCCGTGCGCTTCTGGACGCCGTTCGTCATCCCGAGCGAAGCGAGGGATCTCGGTTTGGCGAGCGGCTGAGACTCCTCGCCTTCGGCTCGGAATGACGACGGATTTGGGCTCCGAACGACGAGGGACCGGAATGACGAACGACTTGAACTCGGAATGAACGGACGCGTCGGAGCGAACGAACGACGGCGACCAACTGCAGGATTCAGGATGAAACACGCAGACACCGAGACGAGCAGATCCATCAGGAAAGGCAAGGGACTCGCCTTTTGCGGTGATCGCTGCGTCTCTGTGCTGAGCGAAGGATGACGGCGCTGATTCTCGGTCTCGGCGAAAGCGGCCTGGCGATCGCGCGCTGGCTGGCACGCGCAGGCGCCGCGCTGCGCGTCGCGGACACGCGCGCCGAGCCGCCGAAGCTCGCGGCGTTGCGCAGCGAGCTGCCGCACGCGCAGTTCGTCGCCGGCGCGTTCGTCGAGGCGCTGCTCGAAGGAGTGGATGTCGTCGCGATCAGCCCGGGGCTGTCGCCGACGCACTCGGAGGCGAAGGGGCTGGTCGATGCGGCCGGCAGGCGCGGCGTCGAGGTCGTCGGCGAGATCGAGCTGTTCGCCCGCGCGCTGGCGCAATTGAGGGGAGAGCGCGGCTATCGGCCGCGCGTGGTCGGCGTCACCGGGACCAACGGCAAGACGACGACGACCCGGCTGACCGGTCGGTTGATCGAGAACGCAGGTCGCAGCGTGGCGGTCGCCGGCAACATCTCGCCGACGGCGCTCGACGCGCTGCGCGAGCGGCTCGACGCCAACGATTTGCCGGAGGTCTGGGTGCTCGAGCTGTCGAGCTTCCAGCTCGCGACGACGACCTCGCTGGCGTGCGACGTGGCCACGGTGCTGAACGTGACGCAGGATCACCTCGACTGGCACGGCACGCTCGAGGCGTATGCGAAGGCGAAGGCGCGCATTTTCGCGAAGGACACCGTGCAGGTGCTCAACCGCGACGATCCGCTGGTGCGGGCGATGGCGCGCGACCGGGCGCACCCGATCACGTTCGGCGCGGGCGCGCCCGGCGGCCCGGACGAGTACGGTCTGGTGCGCGACGGCGGACTGACCTGGCTTGCCCATACCGAGGACCTGAGCCAGGGACAGCGACGTCGCCGGGTTGCCGCCGAACTGCCGGGCGTCCCGGCCGAAGTGTTCGTGCAGCGGCTGATGCCGGCCGATGCGCTGCGCATCCGCGGCCGCCACAACGCGCTGAACGCGCTGGCGGCACTCGCCCTGGCGCGCGCGATCGGCTGCCCGCTGGCGCCGATGCTGCATGCGCTGCGCGAATACGGGGGCGAGCCGCACCGCGTCGAGCACGTCGCGTCGATCGGCGGCGTCGAGTACTACGACGACAGCAAGGGCACCAACGTGGGTGCGACCGTGGCCGCGCTCGAGGGACTAGGCGCGGAGAGGGCCGACACCGCGGGCCGGCTGGTCGTGATCCTGGGCGGCGACGGCAAGGGCCAGGACTTCGCACCGCTCGTCGCGCCGCTGGCGGCGCATGCGCGCGCGGTCGTGCTGATCGGCCGCGACGGGCCGCGCATCGGCGAGCTGCTGCGCGACGCGCGCTACCCGGTCGAATCGTGCGCGACCCTGCCCGAAGCCGTGCGCGCCTGTGCGCGCCATGCGCGGCCGGGCGACGCCGTGCTGCTGTCGCCGGCCTGCGCGAGCCTCGACATGTTCCGCAACTATGCGCATCGGGCCGACGTGTTCTGGGAAGCGGTACGCGAGCTGGCGGCGGAGGCGGGGCAGCCATGCTGAGCCGGCTGTTGGGCGCACGGCGTGCGGCCGATGGTGGCTACCGGCGCGGCCAGGGGGGCGCGTCGGTCCTCCCGCTGGCCGGCCTCGGCGCCGCGGGGCTGCCGTCGCTCGCCGGGCGCGGCTTCGACCGGTTCGATCGGCCGCTCGTGCTGGTCGTCGCAGCCCTGATCCTGATCGGCGTCGTGATGGTGTACTCGGCGTCGATCTCGCTCGCGGATTCGTCGCGCTACAACGTCACGCCGACGTACTTCCTGAACCGCCACCTGATCGCGCTGGCGGTCGCGTGTTTCGCCGCGGTCGGCGCGTTTTTGGTCCCGCTGGCGACGTGGCAGCGGTGGGCGCCGTGGCTGTTCCTGGCGTGCCTGCTGCTGCTCGTGTTGGTGCTGATCCCGGGCGTCGGCAAGGGCGCGCTCGGCGCACGTCGCTGGATCTCGCTGCAGGCATTCAACCTGCAGCCGTCGGAACTGATGAAGCTCGCCTGCGTGCTATACGCGGCCGACTTCACGGTGCGCAAGCAGGACTACATGCACCGCTTCGTCAAAGGATTCGTGCCGCTCGGGCTCGCGATGGTGGCGATCGCTGTGCTGGTCGGCCGGCAGCCCGACCTGGGAGCCGCGCTGATGCTGATGGTGATCGGCATGGGCATCCTGTTTCTCGGCGGATTGAGCCTGCGGCTGTGCGCGGCGGTGGCGATCATCGGTATCGCAGGGCTGGTCGCGGTGATCCTGTACGGGGCGGCGTTCCGGCTCGAACGCATCGAGGCCTACATCGATCCGTTCGCTCCGCAGCACGCCTACGCGAAGGGCTACCAGCTCACGCATTCGCTGATCGCCTTTGGCCGTGGCGAGTGGTTCGGCGTGGGTCTCGGCGCCAGCGTCGAGAAGCTGCATTACCTGACCGAAGCGCACACCGACTTCATCCTGGCCGTGATCGGTGAGGAACTGGGGCTCGCCGGCGTGCTGACCGTGATCGTGCTGTTCTACTGGCTCGTCAAGCGCGCGTTCGAGATCGGCCGCCAGGCGGTTGCACTCGAGCGCACCTTCGCCGGGCTGGTCGCGCAGGGCATCGGCCTGTGGATCGGCGTGCAGGCGTTCGTCAACATGGGCGTGGCCACGGGGCTGCTGCCGACCAAGGGACTGACGCTGCCGTTCATCAGCTACGGCGGCTCGGCGCTGATCGCGACGGTCGTCGCGGTCGCGCTGCTGCTGCGGGTGGACTGGGAAAATCGGGTCCTGATGCGCGGAGGCCGCGCATGAGGCAGCTGATGGTCGTCGCCGCAGGCACCGGCGGGCACGTGATGCCGGGGCTGGCGGTCGCCGAGACGCTGCGCGAGCGCGGCTGGCACGTGTCGTGGCTCGGAACGCGCTCGGGCATGGAGCGCGCGCTGGTCGAACCGCGTGGAATCCCGTTCGATGCGATCGACTTCGCCGGGCTGCGCGGCAAGGGCTGGCGAGCGATCGCCTTCGGCGGCTTGTACCTGCTGCGCGCACTTTGGCAAAGCCGCCGCATCGTTCGTGCGCGGCAGCCGTCGCTGGTGTTTTCGACCGGCGGCTACGTGGCGGTTCCGGCGGGGCTCGCCGCAGCGCTGTACGGCGCGCCGCTGGTGCTGTTAAACGCCGACGCCGCACCGCTGCTGTCGACGAGACTGCTGAGTCCGCTCGCCGCCGCGCTGCTGTGCGGTTTCGACGGCGAAGCGGCGCGCCGCGCCGGCGACAAGGGGCTGGTGACCGGCAATCCGGTACGCGCGGAGATCGTCGGCGTGCCACCGCCGGCGCAGCGCTACGCGCAGCGCAGCGGTCCGCTCGCGCTGCTGGTGATCGGCGGCAGCCTTGGCAGTCAGGTGCTAAACCAGACCGTGCCCGCCGCGCTCGCGTCGATCGATGGCGCCGACCGGCCGAGCGTGGTTCACCAGTGCGGCGCCGCGCACGTGGAGGCAACGCGCGCAGCGTATCGCGCCGCAGGCGTCGACGCCGAAGTCATCCCGTTCATCGACGACATCGCCGCGCGCTACGCCGCGGCGGATCTGGTGCTGTGCCGCGCCGGCGCGATCACCGTGACCGAACTGTGCGCGGCCGGCGTGGCGGCGATCCTGGTGCCCTTCGTCGTCAAGACGACGCAGCACCAGCGCACCAACGCCGAGTTCCTGGCACGGCACGGCGCGGCGATCCACCTGCCGCAGTCCGACATGACGCCCGCAGGGCTCGCGCGGCGGATTCGCGGCCTGACCCGCGCCGAACTGGCTGCGATGGCCGCACGCGCGCGCGCGCTCGGCAAACCGGACGCCACCCGGCTGGTCGCCGACGCGATCGAACACATCGCGGCAGCGCAGAACGCATGAACGAGCCGATGACACATCGAGACGCGAAGCTGCCCGAGACGCGCCTGAGTGCCTGTCTCTGTGTCCTCCCTGTCTCTGCGGTCATGTCCGTATGAAGCGCGCGGTCAAGCACGTTCACTTCGTCGGCATGCCGGGCGCCCGGCATCGTCAACCTGCGGCTGCGCCGATGCCGACGAAGCGCACGTCGACGA
>JBBIJJ010000033.1:0-23805 GCA_037446035.1 Burkholderiales bacterium | reverse complement strand
ACCTGCGCACGCCGCTCGCGCGGCTGCGGCTCGAGCTCGAAATCAACGAACTGCCCGACGATGTGCGCGCCGCGATGGTCGGCGACATCGAGCAGATCGACGCGATCGTCGGCCAGTTTCTCGACTATGCGCGGCCCGCGCCGCAGCAGCCGCCCGAGGACATCGACCTGTCGGCGCTGCTGGAGGACGTCGTTTCGCGCGCGCGGCTGGAAGGGCAAGACGGCGTGCACCTCGAGCGACGCGTCGCGCCCGGCGTCCACGTCACCGGCTACCGGACCGAACTGGCGCGCGCGCTCGATAACCTGCTCGCCAACGCCGCGCGTTACGGGCGCGATCCCGAATCGGGCTCGCTCGAACTGACGATCGAACTGCGCGTCGAGCGCCGCCTCGCGCTCGTCGCGGTGGCCGATCGGGGGCCCGGCATCGCGCCCGACGCGGTCGACCGTCTGCTGCGGCCGTTCGAGCGTGGCGAGACCGCACGCTCCGGCCACGCGGGCGCCGGGCTCGGGCTGGCGATCGCCGACCGCATCGCCCGCCTGCATGGCGGTTCGCTTGCGCTCGCAACCAACCCGCCGCACGGGCTGCGCGCGCAATTGCGGCTGCCGCTGACCCGATCGTGAGTCCCGCCGCCGACCCCTGGCGGATTCGTGAACGGGCGTTGCGCAAGCGGGGCTGGTGGACTCGATCACCGTGCCTCGTCGAGCGATGCCGCGACCGCGCAAGATTGCCGGCCACGGCTCAATGCCCGCGCAAGGGATGTCACGGCTTTGCCACCCCGAGCCGAGGGCTCATCGTTCGCACCGCCGGCGTCGTCATCCCGGGCGAGGGCACTTGCACCGGTCTGTCAAAAACGGGCTGTCACCCGAGCGGCGGTTTTTCATCGCGCCGGGTGGCTTGTCACTCTGAACGGTGCCTTGCCACCCTGAACGGCGGTTCGTCACTCTGAACGGCGGTTTGTCACTCTGAACGGTGGCTTGTCACTCTGAACGGTGGCTTGTCATCTCGAGCGGGGGCTTGTCATCTCGAGCGGGGGCTTGTCATCCCGAGCATCGCGAGGGATCTCGGCGTTACGAGTGGCGGCGATCCCTCGCCTTCGGCTCGGGATGACAAGGCGTGTTGTTGTGGCTTGGAATGACAAGGCGTGTTGTGGCTCGGAATGACGAGGCGCGTCGCCTCGGATGGACGAGGCGCGTCGGCTCGGATGGACGAGGCGCGTCGGCTCGGATGGACGGAGGTCGTCGGTTCGGAGCGAGGCCGGGTGTCGGATCGGATGGACCACGCGTGGCCGACGGCCGGAGTCGAGCTGACTCGTCGCACCGAGCCAGGCATCGGGTCACCCTCTGCGCGGGGGCTCGCCACCGGCCGATGCCGTCGAGCGCACGAGCGCGGCGGCGCGCGCTTGCGCCGACCGGCGCTGCTCGGGTCGAACGCGCGCGGCCAGCAGCTGCTCGGCCGTGTCCGTGTCGACCGGCGCACCGGCGCCGTCGACCAGCGGCTGCTCGAAGTCGTTCCACCCCCGCAGACCCGTCTTCAGCGAAACGACGTCAACGAAACCGAGGGTTTGCATCACGTCCGCGGCGAGCAGCGAGCGATGCCCCGAACGGCATACGACCACGACCGGGCGATCGCGCGCGGCGGCCAGTTGCGGAACGGTCTCGTCGTAGTCCCACTCGCACGCTTGCTCGAGCACGCCGCGCGGGACGTTGATCGAACCGGCGATGTGCGCGGCCTCGAACTCGGCCGGCTCACGCACGTCGAGCAGGATCAGGTCGCGCCCGGCGGCGAGGCGGTCGCGCAGATCCCAAGGCATGATCTCGCGAACGCGCGCCAGCGCGTCGGCCAGAAGTTCGGCATAACGTTTCATCGGACGGTCGCCTCCGCGAGCAGCGCGACCGCCAGCGCGGCGATGCCTTCGCCCCGGCCGGTGAAGCCGAGCCGTTCGGTGGTCTTGCCCTTGACGTTGACCGCGGCGGCGTCGACGCCGAGGCACTCGGCGATGCGCTCGCGCATCGCCTCGACGTAGGGCGCGATCTTCGGCCGCTCGGCGATCACCGTACAGTCGACGTTGTCGATCCGCCAGCCGGCGGCGTGCGCGCGGGCAACGGCGTCGCGCAGCAGCGCACGGCTGTCGGCGTCCTTGAAGCGCGGGTCGCTGTCGGGATAGAGCCGACCGATGTCGCCAAGACCTGCCGCACCGAGCACGGCGTCGGTGATCGCGTGCAACAGCACATCGGCGTCGGAGTGCCCGTGCAGCCCGCGGGCGTGCGGAATCTCAACGCCGCCCAGCACGAGCCGGCGCCCCGGCACCAGTGCGTGCACGTCGTAGCCCTGCCCCACCCTGAAGTTCATGCGCACCTGCCCTGCAGTCGGAGTATCGCCTCTGCGAGCGGCACATCGTCCGCCCGCGTCACCTTGACGTTCGTTGCACGCCCCGTGACGAGGCGCGGCGCGTGTCCGATCCGTTCGACGGCGCTCGACTCGTCGGTCAGCGCGGCCAGGTCGCGCACGCGCTCATACGCGTCCTCGAGCACGCCCAAGCGGAACATCTGCGGCGTCAGCGCCCGCCACAACCCGGCACGGTCGACCGTACTCGCGACGTGCCCGTCGGCGGCGCGCTTGACCGTGTCGGCGATCGGCACTGCCAGCAGTCCGCCGACCGGGTCATCGATCAAGGCGTCGATCAGCGCCCCGAGTTCCTCGCGCGCCAGGCACGGCCGCGCGGCGTCGTGCACCAGCACCCAGTCCGCTGCGCTCGCGTTCATCGCCAGCCGCGCCAGGCCGTTGCGCACGCTCTCGGCGCGGCTGGCGCCGCCCGCCGCGGCAAACGCCACCCGCGCATCGCAGGCGAGCCGTTTGTAGCGTTCGTCGCCTGCCGCGACGACCACGAGCACGCGCTCGATGCGGCGATCGGCCAGCAGCGCGGCGATCGCGTGCTCCAGCATGGGCCTGCCGCCAAGCGGCGCATACTGCTTGGGCACGTCGCCGCCCATGCGGGTGCCGGCTCCCGCCGCCGGAATGAGCGCGAAGACGCGCGCAGCGCAGATCGTTGGCATCGGCATGAACGGGCGGGACTCGGCACGAAGTTCGACGAAGCGGAACCTATAATAGCGACGCGTTCGCGGTGGCCCGAGCAATCGGTCCGCCGCGAAGCGTTTTTTGGATGATCCGGAACTTGGAAAGCGTCGCCGCCCAGACAAACCTCGATCTCGCGCCGCCCGCGCCTGCGCCCGGCCAACGCTTTGGCCTGCCGCGGCCGCCCGGCTCCGGCGACGCGCTGCTGATCGCGCAGTTCGCGCGGCGCGCCAAAGCCCGGGGCCAGCTCGTCGTGGCCATCTGCGCCGACGCATTCGACGCGCAGCGCCTGGTCGACGAGCTGCCCTACTTCGACGCGTCGCTCGCGGTTCGTGCGTTGCCGGACTGGGAGACCCTGCCCTACGACATCCTGTCGCCGCACCCGGACCTCGTCTCCGAACGGCTGCAAACCCTGTACCGGCTGTTGCGGCGCGAGCCCGCCACCGCCATCGATGTGCTGGTCGTCGCTGCCACCACCGCGCTGCATCGGCTCGCCCCGCCCGCGTACATCGCCGCGCACACCTTCTCTTTCCGCCAGGGCGAGCGACTCGCCGCCGATGCGTTGCGCGCGCAGCTCGTGCTCGCCGGCTATCAGCACGTCACGCAGGTCGTCGCACCCGGCGAGTTCTCCGTGCGCGGCGGGCTGATCGACCTGTTCCCGATGGGCTCGCCGCTGCCTTTTCGGCTCGATTTGCTTGACGACGCGATCGAGACGATCCGCGCGTTCGACCCCGACACGCAGCGCAGTCTGTATCCGGTACCCGAGGTGCGGCTGCTGCCGGGCCGCGAATTTCCGCTCGACGAAGCGGCGCGCACGGCCTTTCGCGGTCGCTGGCGCGAAGCGTTCGAAGGCGACCCGAGCCGCGCGCCTGTCTACAGGGACATCGGCAACGGCATCGCCGGCCCTGGCATCGAGTATTACCTGCCGCTGTTTTTCGACGCCACCGCGACGCTGTTCGACTATCTGCCGGCGGCGACGACGCTCGTGCTGCACGGCGCGGTCGAAGCGAGCGGGCAGCGCTTCTGGACCGAAACCGCTGAACGCTACCGCTTTCTCGCGCGCGATCGCGAGCGGCCGTGCCTGCCGCCGCAGCGCCTGTTCGTCGGCGTCGAGGAGTTCTTCGGCGCGTGCAGTCGCTTCGCGCGGTTGGCCTTGACCGAAGGCGACTCGCCTCAGATCGGCCCGGTGCCGCCGGTGGCAATCGACCGCAAGGCGGCCGATCCGATCGAGAAGCTGCGCGCATTTGCGGAGCGCCTGACGCTCGACGGCGGCCGGCTGCTGCTCGCCGCCGACTCGGCGGGTCGTCGTGAGACGATCGCGCAGATGCTGCGCGAGCATCGGTTCGATTTCGCCGACAACGCCGACTTCCAGAGCTTTCTCGCGAGCGACGCGCCGGTCGCGCTGGGCGCAGCGCCATTGCACGGCGGATTCGTGCTGCGCGAGGCGCGCATTGCGATCGTCACCGAAACCGAGCTGTACGCCGCCAGCCCGCGCCGCCTGCGCGCCAAGGCGCGCGAGCGCGCCTCCAACGTCGAAGCGATGGTGCGCGATCTGGCCGAGCTGCGCGTCGGCGATCCGGTCGTTCACGTCGAGCACGGCATCGGCCGCTACCTGGGCCTGGAGTCGATGGACCTGGGCGATGGGCCGGCGGAATTCCTGCACCTGCAGTATGCGAACGACGCCAAGCTGTACGTGCCGGTGGCGCAACTGCATCTGATCTCGCGTTACAGCGGTGCCGATCCGGACGCCGCGCCGCTGCACCATCTCGGCGGCGCCGACTGGGAGAAGGCCAAGAAGAAGGCAGCGCGCCAGGTGCGCGACACGGCCGCCGAGCTGCTGCATCTTTACGCGCTGCGCGCCGCGCGCAAGGGCCACGCGTTCGACTTCAAGCCGAGCGACTACGAAGCGTTCGCCGCCGGCTTCGGCTTCGAGGAAACCCCAGATCAGCAGGCCGCCATCGACGCGGTGCTCGCGGACATGCGTGCCGGTTTTCCGATGGATCGCCTGGTGTGCGGTGACGTCGGTTTCGGCAAGACCGAGGTCGCGCTGCGGGCGGCGTTCGCGGCGGTGGCCGGCGGCAAACAGGTCGCCGTGCTGTGCCCGACCACGCTGCTGGCGGAGCAGCACACGCAGACGTTGCGCGACCGCTTCGCCGACTGGCCGGTGAAGATCGTCGAGCTGTCGCGCTTCCGCTCGCAGAAGGAAATCGCCGCGGCGATCGCCGGCCTGAATGCCGGGACCATCGACATCGTGATCGGCACGCACAAGCTGCTGTCGGCCGACGTGAAGTTCGACCGCCTCGGGCTCGTGATCATCGACGAGGAGCACCGTTTCGGCGTGCGGCAGAAGGAGCGCCTGAAGAGCCTGCGCGCCGAGGTCGACGTGCTGACGCTGACCGCCACCCCGATTCCGCGCACGCTGGCGATGAGCATGGAAGGCATCCGCGAGTTCAGCGTGATCGCCACCGCGCCGGAGAAGCGGCTGGCGATCAAGACCTTCGTGCGGCGCGAAACGCCGTCGCTGATCCGCGAAGCGTGCCTGCGCGAGCTGAAGCGCGGCGGGCAGATCTACTTCCTGCACAACGAGATCGAGACGATCGAAAACCGCCGCGCGCGGCTGGCGGAACTGGTGCCGGAGGCGCGCATCGAGATCGCGCACGGCCAGATGCCGGAGCGCGAGCTCGAACGCGTGATGCGCGACTTCTACCACCAGCGCTTCAACCTGCTGCTGTGCACGACGATCATCGAAACCGGCATCGACGTGCCGACCGCCAACACGATCGTCATCCACCGCGCCGACAAGTTCGGGCTGGCCCAACTGCACCAGTTGCGCGGCCGCGTCGGCCGCTCGCACCACCAGGCGTACGCGTATCTGCTGGTGCCCGACGAAGGCGGCATGACCAAGAACGCCGAGAAACGGCTCGAGGCGATCCAGAACCTGGAGGAACTGGGCAGCGGCTTCTACCTCGCGCTGCACGACCTCGAGATCCGCGGCGCCGGCGAAGTGCTCGGCGAAGCGCAGTCGGGCAACATGCAGGAAGTCGGCTTCGAGCTGTACACGCGGATGCTGAATGCCGCGGTGCGTGCGCTGCGCGCCGGGCGCGAACCGGATTCTCTGGCGCCGCTGGCGGCGGTGACCGAAATCAACCTGCACGTGCCGGCGCTGCTGCCGCCCGAGTACGTCAACGACGTGCACCAGCGCTTGTCGCTGTACAAGCGGCTCGCCTCCTGCGAAGACGAAGACGCGCTGGCGGCGTTGCAGGAGGAAATCGTCGACCGCTACGGCAGGCTGCCGGAGCCGGCGCGCGCGCTGATCGAAACGCACCGACTGCGGCTCGCGGCCGAGCGGCTCGGCGTGAAAAAGATCGATGCGTCGGGCGAGGCGATCGTGCTTTCCTTCGTGCCCGATCCGCCGCTCGATCCGGCCAAGCTGATCGCGTTGATCCAGCGCGAGAAGACGATGCGGCTGTCGGGCCAGGACAGGTTGCGCATCGACGTGAAGGCGCCCACGCTGCAGACCCGGCTGCAGCAGTTGCGCGCGGTGTTCAAGGCGCTGGCATGATGCCGCAATGGCTCGCCGTCCGGGCCGTGGCCGGAATTCAGGCTGTCGCGGCCGACTCTTAGCCCGGATATTTCACGAGGGGCGCGGGGATTGCGCGGATGCATGCGGGATGCGGATTGCGCGAGACGGCCACAGCCAAGGCCCGCAGGCCTTGGCGAGGAGTTGAGCGCAAGCCCGCGCCCGCAGGCGCCGTGCAAACCCGCGCAGCCCCGCCGGTACAAACTGGATCGACACACCGGGGGCCGGAAGTGCCGATTCACCGAGACGCAGCCTGCACATACGGGGGCGACCTCGTGAAATATCCGGGTTAGGCCCCGGCCGGCGCCGGAGCAACGAATCAAGATGGACCTCGTCATCCAGTCCAACAACCTTCCCACCGCCGCGGTCGACGCGTTCCGCGTCGCCTGCGTCGCGCAGCGCGTGCAGCGGAAACTGAACAGCGCGCGGCTCGTCGGCATCCAGGACGACGCCGACACGCGCAAGGCCGCGGCCGCACTTGGCGAGTATTGGAAGTGCGACTGGGCGTTCGTGCCGCCGACGCTGAAGCTCGCCGACTTTCGGCTGCTCGCGCTCGACATGGACTCGACGCTGGTCAATGTCGAAAGCCTCGACGAAGTCGCGGCGCTGGCCGGCAAGGGCGCCGAGGTCGCTGCGATCACCGAAGCGGCGATGCGCGGCGAGATCGCCGACTACAAGGAAAGTCTGCGCCGGCGCGTCGCCATGCTGGCGGGCGTTGACGCGACACTGCTCGAGCGCGTGTACACGGAGCGGCTGCGCCTGAACGACGGCGCCGAGACGCTGCTGGCCGCGTGCAAGGCGGCGGGACTGAAGACGTTGCTGGTGACCGGCGGATTCGCTTTCTTCACGGACCGGCTGAAGCAGCGGCTCGGCTTCGACTACACGCGCTCGAACGTGATCGAAGTCGTCGACAACAAGCTGACTGGGCGGGTCACCGGTCCCGACGGCGGCGCCATCGTCGACGCCCAAGGCAAGGCGCAGGCGCTGCGCGACGCCTGCGCCGAGCTCGGCTGCCCGACCGCGCGCGCGATCGCGATCGGCGACGGCGCCAACGATCTGGCGATGCTGAAGCTCGCCGGGCTTTCGGTCGCATACCGCGCTAAACCGGTCGTCCGTCAGCAGGCGACGTATGCGCTCGAATACACGCCGCTCGACGGCGTGCTGAACTGGTTTTCGTGAGGGACGGATCGATGCAGACGCCGGTTGCCGAAGAGGTCGTCCAGAAAGCGAAGAACGTCGCACTCGTCGTCTACGTGCTGTACGCGCTGTCGTTCCTGTACGGCATCACCGCGCTCGCGGGTGTGATCATCGCGTACATCAAGCGCGCCGATGTGCGCGGCACCTGGCTCGAAAGCCACTTCGACTGGCAGATCCGCACGTTCTGGTGGGGCCTGCTGTGGACGGTCGTCGGCGTCGTTCTCGCACTTGCCGCGGTCGGCTTCCTGATCCTGCTCGCCGTCTGGATCTGGGCGATCTACCGCGTGGTCAAGGGGTGGCTGCGGCTGAACGACGGGCGCGCGGTGAGCTGAGGTCGTCGGCTCGCGCCTCAGAACCGGCACGGCCACGGCGAGACCCGGTCGACAACTTTCGGGGGCCGCCGCAAGATTTCCTCCGGGGCGCGGCGCTCCCGCTACACCGACGAACGCAAGCGCTCGTAAGCTTGCTCTCCGCGTGTGCGCATTGACGTCGGAGCATTTCCGGGACGCCGCCGCTGTCGCGCGGGTCAAGCGCGCTCGAAAATCGCCGCGATCCCCTGCCCGCCGCCGATGCACATCGTCACCAGCGCGTAGCGGCCGCCGGTGCGCTGTAGCTCGTACAGTGCCTTGACCGTGATGATCGCGCCGGTGGCCCCGACCGGGTGGCCGAGCGAGATGCCGCTGCCATTCGGGTTGACCTTCGCGGGGTCGGCGCGCAAGTCTTTGGTCACCGCGCACGCCTGCGCGGCAAACGCCTCGTTTGCTTCGATCACGTCCATCCGGTCGATCGTCAACCCGGCCCGCTCGAGCGCGGTGCGCGATGCCGGCACCGGGCCGATGCCCATGTACTTCGGATCCACACCCGCATGGGCGTAGGCAACCAGCCGGCCGAGCGGCTGCGCGCCGCGCTTCTCGGCGGTGGCCCGCTCCATCAACACGAGTGCGGCGGCACCGTCGTTGATGCCGGAGGCGTTGCCGGCGGTGACGGTGCCGTTTTCCTTCACGAACACGGGCTTCAATTTCGCCATGTCCTCGAGCGTGGCGTCGGCGCGCGGATGCTCGTCGGTGTCGAAGACGACGTCGCCTTGCTTGCCCTTCGTGACGATCGGCACGATCTGGCTCTTGAAGCGCCCTTCCCTGATCGCCGCCGACGCGCGCTTGTGGCTTTCGACCGCGAGGCGGTCCTGTTCCTCGCGCGTGATCCCCCATTTGGCGGCGACGTTCTCCGCGGTCACGCCCATATGCACGTTGTGGAACGGGTCGTGCAACGCGGCGACCATCATGTCGACGACCTTGGCGTCGCCCATGCGCTGGCCCCAGCGGCCGCTCGGCATCGCATACGGCGCGCGCGACATGCTTTCGGCGCCGCCCGCGACCGCGATATCGCAATCGCCCAGCAGGATCGACTGCGACGCCGAGACGATCGCCTGCAGCCCGCTGCCGCACAGGCGATTCAGCGTCAGGCACGGCACATGGTCGCGCACGCCGCCGTCGAGCGCGGCCACGCGCGCCAGATACATGTCGCGCGGCTCGGTGTGAATCACGTTGCCGAAGACGACGTGGCCGACCTCGCTGCCTTCGACGCGGGCGCGCGCCAGCGCTTCCCTGACGCAGGTCGCGCCGAGTTGCGTCGGCGGGATGTCCTTCAGGCCGCCGCCGAAGTCGCCGATCGCCGTGCGCACACCGCTCGCGATCACCACGTCCCTGCTCATACGTCCTCCGCCCGATGCACTTGCTCGATTCACTTCGTTCGCCGCGCGGCGCAAGGTCGCCGGCTCCGGCACCGCAGGTTAGCACCGGCGCCGGGCGCGGGCGCCGAACGGCTCGAGCGCGGCGTTTAGACTCGCGCGCCTTGCGTTCTCCGAGCCTGCGCATGTCGTCCGCTCCCGCCGCCCTGCTCGCCCTTGGCGCCGTCTTCCTGTGGAGCCTGCTCGCCGCGCTCGCGGTCGGGCTACGCTCGGTACCGCCGTTTCTGCTGCTCGGGCTGTCGCTGACCGGCGCCGGCCTGATCGCTGCGCCCACCTGGCGCCGGTGGCGCGTGCCGCCCGCGACCCTCGCGCTCGGCATTTACGGCCTGTTTGGCTTTCACCTGCTGCTGTTCCTGGCGCTGCGCCGCGCGCCGGCGGTCGAAGCGAACCTGGTCAACTACCTGTGGCCACTGCTGATCGTGCTGCTCGCGCCGCTGCTGTTGCGCGGGCTGCGGCTGACGGCGCGGCACGTGACCGCCGCGCTGCTCGGCTTTGCGGGCGCCGCGCTCGCGATCACCGGCGGGCACTGGACGCTGTCGATCACGCACTGGGACGGCTACCTGCTCGCGTTCGGCTCGGCGCTGGTCTGGTCGACCTATTCGCTGCTGACGCGCCGCGTACCGCCGTTTCCAACCGCGGCGGTCGCACTGTTCTGCCTCGTCTCAGGGCTGCTGGCGCTCGGCGCGCACGCAGCGCTCGAGTCGCCCTACGTCCCTTCGGCGCGCGAGTGGCTGCTGATCGCGCTGCTCGCGCTCGGGCCGATGGGCGCGGCTTTTTTCCTGTGGGACGCGGCGCTCAAACGCGGCGATGCACGCGCGATCGGCGCACTCGCATTTCTGACGCCGCTGCTGTCGACGCTCGCGCTGGTCGCGACCGGGCTCGGTCGCTTCGGTTGGACCACCGCGGTCGCCGCCGCGCTGATCGTGGGCGGCGCGCTGCTCGGTTCGCGCCGCTGATCGCTACTGGAATCCGTGTCGCTGCCAGACCGGCGCGACTTCCGGCAGCGCTTCGATCCGGCGCAACAGCGCGTGAAACTCGGGTCGGTTTTCTTCGAGGAACTCGCGCGCACCCCACCAGTGCGAGATATTCGCGATGTAGACATCGGCGATGCGCGGCCGCTCGCCGAGCAGGAACGGCGTGCCGCGCCAGGCGTCGGCGACGATCGTCCAGTACGTGGCGATGCGCGCGCGGGCGCCGGTCTGCAGCGCTTCGCGCGCATCTTCGTCGCCAAGCCAGCGCGACGGCACGTCGACGATGCTGCCCGCCGCATAGACATTGGCGGCGACGAAGGTCATGCAGCGCAGACAGGCGGCGCGCTCGATCGTCGGCGGCGCGGGCACCCAGTCGCTCGGGTGGCGCTCCATCAGCGTCCACAAAATCGCCACGCTCTCGGTCAACACCTCGCCGGCGGGCGTGACGAGCGTCGGCACCTGCGCGAGCGGATTGACCGCGTGCAACTCGGTCAGTCCCGGCGCGTTTTCCTCCCACGGCGCGGCTTCGACGATTTCGTGCTCGACACCGAGGACCGCAAGCGCGAACTCGACGCTGGCCGAGCCCGATCCGCGCCCGCCCAGCAACCGGTACTTCACACAGGGACCCCGTGCAGGTCGTGCTCTTCGGCCGCGGTGATGCGCACGTCGACGAATTCGCCGACCGCAAGCTTGCGGCGCGTCTTCACGTAGACCACGCCGTCGATCTCAGGCGCGTCGGCGCTCGAACGACCGACGGCGACCGACGGGCGAACTTCGTCGATCAGCACGCGCTGGGTCGTGCCGACCTTGCGCGCGAGCCGCTGCCGCGAGATCTCCTGCTGCACGGCCATGAAGCGTGCGCGGCGCTCCTCGCGTACCTCGTCGGGCAGCATGCCGGGCAGCGCGTTCGCCGCTGCGCCTTCGACCGGCGAATACGCGAAGCAGCCGACGCGGTCGAGCTGCGCTTCGCGCAGGAAGTCCAGCAGATACTCGAACTCATCCTCGCTCTCGCCGGGGAAACCCGCGATGAAGGTCGAGCGGATGGTGAGCTGCGGGCAGAGAGCGCGCCACGCGCGGATGCGCTCGATGTTCGCCTCGCCCGAGGCGGGCCGCTTCATCAGCTTGAGGATGCGCGGGTGCGCGTGCTGCAATGGCACGTCAAGATACGGCAGCACCTTGCCTTCGGCCATCAGCGGGACGATTTCGTCGACGTGCGGGTACGGGTAGACGTAGTGCAGCCGGACCCACACGGCGAGCCGGCCGAGTTCGCGCACAAGTTCGGTCATCCTCGTCTTCACCGCACGGCCGCCGACGAAGTCGAGCTTGTACTTCACGTCCACACCGTATGCGCTCGTGTCCTGCGAGATCACCAGCAGCTCGCGCACGCCCTGCTTGACCAGACTCTCCGCCTCGCGCACCACTTCGCCGATCGGCCGCGAGACGAGATCGCCACGCAGCGACGGGATGACGCAAAAAGTGCAGCGGTGATTGCAGCCCTCGGAAATCTTGAGATACGCGTAGTGCCGCGGCGTGAGCTTCAGCCCGGCCGGCGGCACCAGGTCGGCGAAGGGATCGTGCGGTTTCGGCAGTTGCGCGTGCACGTGCCGCATCACGTCGTCGGCCGCGTGCGGACCGGTCACCGCGAGCACCTTCGGGTGCACCTTGGTGACCAGGTTCTCGCCGCCTTCGGTCCGCGCGCCCAGGCAGCCGGTGACGATGACTTTGCCGTTCTCGGCGAGCGCCTCGCCGATCGCATCGAGCGACTCTCGCACGGCGGCGTCGATGAAGCCGCAGGTGTTGACGATCACGAGGTCCGCACCTTCGTAGCTGGCCGACAGTTCGTACCCTTCGGCACGCAACTGCGTGACGATGCGCTCGGAATCGACCAGCGCCTTCGGGCAGCCGAGCGAGACCAGACCGACGGTCGGCACATGCGCCGAACGGGAAGGCCGTGCGTTGGCGCGGGTCGTCATCGAACGCAGGGAGGAAGGTCGCGGCCCGCTTGGCGGGGTCGGGCGCCGCGCGCTGACGGGCCGATCACGGCCGCGCGTAGCGCGCGACCCGGGCGCCACGCTCCGCGCAAGCGGCCGTCACTTCTTCTCGGTCGGCTGCTGGAAAGGAAATCCTGTGAACATCGAGCGCGCCTGGTTCTGCATGTTTTCCTGCATCTGCACGAACAGATTCTTCGACTGCTCGATGTAGTTGCTCATCATCGACTGGATCATCGGCGCCTGCATGTTGACGAACTGGGTCCACATCTCCGGCCCGATCTTGTTCGTCTCGTAAAACGCCTTGCTCTGCTCCTGCAGTTTGGCCTGGATGTCGATGAAGGCCTGGATGTTCTTTTCCAGGTACGAGCCCATGATGCCCTGCATCGCGTTGCCGTAGAAGCGGATGATCTGCGCGAGCATCTGCGCGGAGAACATCGGCATACCGCCCGACTCTTCCTCGAGGATGATCTGCAGCAGGATCTGGCGCGTCAGGTCCTCGCCGCTCTTGGCATCGACGACCTGGAAGCTCTCGTGCTCGAGCACGAGCTGCTTGACGTCGGCCAGCGTGATGTAGGTGCTCGTCTGCGTGTCGTACAGACGACGGTTCGGATACTTCTTGATGAGACGGAGTCCGGCGGCCATGCTGCGTGTTCCCTTCACGATGCTGCGCCGCATGCGGTGTTGCTCCGCAAGACGGCGGGGGCGTTCCGTGCTCCCGACGGGTCGCGCTAAATGCTTGAGAGCGCGCGCATTTTAGCCGAAGGCATCGACCCACCCCGCGCGCCCTTCGCGGCGCAATGTTCGAGCGCCGCCTGACGCGGCGCAGGAGCCGTCGCCCGTGCGACGGCGCCAAGCGCGCCGCGGCCGGGTCCGCGCAGGCGATCAGCCCATGTGCAGTCCGCCGTTGATGGCGAAGTCGGCGCCGGTGGTGAATGCGGCGTCGTCGGTCGTCAGCCAGCCGACGATCGAACCGATCTCCTCGGCGCGGCCGAGCCGCTTGACCGGGATCGACTGGATGATCTTTTCGCGCACGTCCTCGCGCACCGCGAGCACCATGTCGGTGGCGATGTAGCCGGGCGATACGGTGTTGACCGTCACGCCCTTGCTCGCGACTTCCTGCGCCAGCGCCATCGTGAAGCCGTGCATGCCGGCTTTTGCCGCCGAGTAGTTGGTCTGGCCGAACTGCCCCTTTTCGCCATTGACCGAACTGATGTTGATGATGCGACCCCAGCCCTTGTCGAGCATGCCGTCGATCACCTGCTTGGTGACGTTGAACACGCTGTTCAAGTTGGTGTCGATCACCGCGCGCCAGTCTTCCAGCGACATCTTGCGAAACACACCGTCGCGCGTGATGCCGGCGTTGTTGACCAGGATGTCGGGGTTGCCGTGCTCGGCCTTGACTTTGTCGAACGCCGCCTTGGTCGACTCCCAGTCCGCGACGTTGCCCACCGACACGAAGAAGGTGTAGCCGTCCTTCTTCTGCTCGGCCAGCCATTTGTTGTAGTCGCGTGTCGGGCCGCAGCCGGCGATGACCTTGTAACCCATGTCGTGGAGTCTGCGGCAGATGGCGCTTCCGATGCCGCCCATGCCACCCGTCACGTATGCGAGCTTGGTCATGACTGTCTCCTCTCGTTTGATGGACCGACGGTCGGCGTACGCGCCCACCGTCCGTCGTTGGATGATCCGCAGCCGCTCGCCGCAGTTGCGCGAAGCCGACCGCCGACGAACACCGTCAACGCTCGACGGCGAGCGCCACGCCCATGCCGCCGCCGATGCACAGCGACGCCAGCCCTTTTTGCGCGCCGCGCCGCTTCATCTCGTGCAGCAGGGTCACGAGGATGCGGCAGCCCGACGCACCGATCGGGTGACCAAGCGCGATCGCGCCGCCGTTGACGTTGATCTTCGAGGTGTCCCAACCCATTTCCTTGTTCACTGCGCAGGCCTGCGCGGCGAAGGCCTCGTTGATCTCCATCAGTTCCAGATCCGCCGGCTTCCAGCCCGCCTTCTCGAGCGTGCGCCGCGACGCCGGCACCGGTCCCATCCCCATGATCTTCGGGTCGACGCCGGAAGATGCAAACGCCTTGATGCGCGCCAGCGGCGCCAGGCCCAACGCGTTGGCTCGCGCCTCCGACATCACGACCACCGCCGCGGCGCCGTCGTTGATGCCGGATGCGTTGCCGGCCGTGACCGTGCCGTCCTTGTCGAATGCCGGCTTCAAGCCTGCCAGCGCTTCGGCGCTGGTCTTACGGTTGACGAACTCGTCGGTGTCGAACGGGATCGGATCGCCTTTTCGCTGCGCGACCGGCACCGCCACGATCTCGTCCTTGAACTTGCCCGCATCCTGCGCTGCGGCGGCCTTGCGTTGCGACTCGAGCGCGAAGGCGTCCTGCTGCGCGCGGTCGATGCCGTACTGTTTCGCCACGTTCTCCGCGGTGATGCCCATGTGGTACTTGTTGTAGACGTCCCACAGGCCGTCGACGATCATCGAGTCGATCATCTTGACGTCGCCCATGCGGAAGCCGTCGCGCGAGCCGAGCAGCACGTGCGGCGCGAGGCTCATGTTTTCCTGCCCGCCGGCGATCACGATCTGCGCGTCGCCGTTGGCGATCGCCTGCGCCGCAAGCATCACCGCCTTCAGCCCCGAGCCGCACACCTTGTTGATCGTCATCGCCGGCACCGCCACCGGCAGCCCGGCCTTGATCGCCGCCTGCCGCGCCGGGTTCTGCCCCGACCCGGCGGTCAGCACCTGACCGAGGATCACCTCGTCGATCTGCTCGGGCTTGAGCTGCGCACGCTTGAGCAGATCGGCGATGACGATCGCTCCGAGTTCCGGCGCGGGGACCTTCGCCAGCGTGCCGCCGAATTTGCCGATCGCCGTGCGCGCGGCAGCCACGATCACTGCACTTGTCATGTCGCTCTCCTAGGCTTTCTCTTTGACGTAACGACCCGGTGCCGGTTCGATCACCTTGTACTTGGCATTGCCGTATGACTGCGGCGCCGGCTTGAGTGCGCCGCCCAGCGGCGCGAGCCACTTCGACCAGTCGGTCCACCAGCTTCCGGGGTGTTCGGTCGCGCTGTGCAGCCATGCCTCCGAGTCGGCCGGCAGCGGCCCCGGCTTGCCGGTCCAGTAGCTGCGCTTGTTCTTCGACGGCGGGTTGATCGTTCCGGCGATATGCCCGCTCGCCCCGAGCACGAACTTCACGCCGCCCGGCTTGTCGCCCGGCAGCAGCCGCGCCGACGCGTACGCGGCCTTCCACGGGACGATGTGATCCTCGCGCGCCGCGAATACGTAGGCCGGCACCTTGATCCGGTTCAGATCGATCGGCACGCCGCAGCACTTGACCTTGTTCGGCACGCGCAGGTTGTTTTCCAGGTACGTATTGCGCAGGTACCAGGTGTACATCGGCCCGGGCAGATTGGTGCTGTCGCTGTTCCAGTACAGCAGATCGAAGGCGGGCGGCTGCTTGCCTTCCAGGTAGTTGCTGACGACGTAGGTCCACACGAGGTCGTTGGCGCGCAAACTCGAGAACGTGTTGGCCAGATCGCGCCCCGGCATCAGTCCACCCTTGCCCAGCTGCTGCTCGCGCATGCGCACGTGCGCCTCGTCGATGAAGATGTCGAGCACGCCGGCGTCCTCGAAGTCGAGCAGTGCCGTCAGCAGCGTCAGACTGGCGACCGGGTCCTCGCCGCGCGCGTACATGACCGCCAGCGCGCACGCGACGATCGTGCCGCCGACGCAGAAGCCGAGCGCGTTGACCTGCTTCGAACCGGTGATCTCCTGCGCGACGTGGATCGCCGCGATCGGCCCCTTTTCGAGGTAATCGTCCCAGGTCATGAAGCGTTCGGGCGCGTGCGGGTTCTTCCACGACACGACGAACACCGTGTGGCCCTGCTCGACCGTGTAGCGGATGAACGAGTTGTCCGGCTGCAGGTCCAGGATGTAGTACTTGTTGATGCAGGGCGGGATCATCACGTACGGCCGCGCATGGACCCTGGCGGTCAGCGACTTGTACTGGATCAGCTGCATCAGCTCGTTTTCGTACACGACCGCCCCTTCGCTGGTCGCGACGTTGCGGCCGACCTGGAACGCGCTTTCGTCGGTCTGCGAGATCCTGCCTTTCTGCAGGTCGTGCAGCAGATTGCGCAATCCCGCCTTGAGGCTTTCGCCGCCGGTTTCCAGCAGTGTCTGCTGCGCCTTGGGGTTCAGCGCGAGGAAGTTCGACGGCGACGCGGCGTCGACGAACTGCGACACCGCGAAGCGGATGCGCTTCTTGGTCTTGTTGTCCGCCTCGACGCTGTTGGCCATCCGGTTCATGAACTCGGCGTTCAGCAGGTACGCGCGCGCATAGAACGACGCTAGCGGATTCTGCTGCCAGGCCGGGTCGGAGAAGCGGCTGTCCTTGATCGGCTCAGCCGCTCTTTCGGGATGCTCCAGGAAGTCCGTCCAGAGTTGCGTCAAGCGCTGCACGTAGTCCTGCTGCAGCTCGAGCAGGCGTTCGGGCGACACGCCGATGTGCGGCACTTGGGTCGCCCCGGGCGGTATCGACGCAAACGCGTTCCACCAGTCTGACCAGTGGTTTCCCGGCGGCGGCTCGGCGCCGGGCGCGGACGTCGCAGCAGGTGGCACGCGCGCCGCCGCGCGTTCGGCCGCCGCGGCGGTTCGGCGCCGCACCGGGCTCGATCGGGATTTCTTGCGGGCGCGAGATGCGGCGCCGTCGCGGGTTGCCATTCGGGTTCCCTCCCGTGGTCGCTGCGTCGATCCATGCCGATCCCGGGATCGATGCGGCCTGCGGGCATTGTCGCCAGCGCGAGCGAGCGGTGTCAAACCGGGATCGGCCCGCGTGATCAGCATTCGCCGCGCACGTTGACTGCGGTCAGCCCGCCGTGCGCCAGATCAGCGCGGCGTGACGGCCGGTGACGCGATCGCGGCGAAAGCTGTAGAAGCGCAGCGGCTCGGCATACGTGCTGTCGCTGCCTCCGCATACGGGTTCGACGCCCGCTTGCGCGAGTGCCTGCCGCCCAAGCGCAAAAAGATCCGCGCGATACTTGCCGCCGCCGCACGAGCGAAACGCCGCCCGCGCCCCGGGCAAGCGTACGCACATCGCGTCGAGCACGTCGGTCCCGACCTCGAACGCCTCGGGTCCAATGGCCGGTCCGAGATATGCGATCAGCTCGGCGGCGGGGTCGCCGAGTCGCGCGCGCAGCGCGTGCGCGGTTACCTGCAGCACGCCGGCGGCCACGCCGCGCCAGCCTGCGTGCGCGGCGGCCACCCCGCGGCCGCGCGCATCGGCGATGAGCACCGGCATGCAATCGGCGACCAGCACCGCGCAGACGACGTTCGGCGCAAGCGCAGTCGAGGCGTCGGCCGCGACGGGCGCGGCGACCGACTCCGCTTCGACGACCCGCGCACCGTGCTCCTGCCGCAGCCAGCGCGGCTCGTCCGGAAGCAGCGCGCGCAGACGCTGCCGATTGGCCGCGACCGCCGCGGCGTCGTCGCCGTTGCCGAAGCCGAGATTCATGCCGCCCTCGCCCTGCGGCGGCACCCCCCATGGGCCGCGCGAAACACCGCCCGCACGCGTCGTGATCAGCGCGCGCACGCCGGGCGGCGCCGGCCAGTCCGGAACGATCCAGCGCGGATCCGCATTCATCCTGAAGACCTCATTTGAACCACAGAGACACAGAGAACACAGAGGAAAAACAAACCGTTGTGCGAATAGACTCTCTCACCCAGCGGGCGAGGCGGCGAATGCGAGCAAGGACTTGATTTTTCGCCTTTCTTTCTCTGTGCCTCTGTGTCTCTGTGGTGAGGAATCTAGGTTCATTCGAACGCCGCCGCCGGAGCATCCCCACCGCGCAAGCCGAGCGCGCGCATCAAAGCGCGCATGTCCGCCGGCGGTGCGCGAAACCAGTCCATTCGCTCGCCGCTGGCCGGATGATCGAGCGCGAGCCGGCACGCATGCAGCGCCTGGCGCTCGAAGCGCGCCCATACGGGCGCGTCGTCACCCGGCGGCCGCGCGCCGCCACCCGTGCGCGGCGCAGACTTGTTGTAGACGGGGTCGCCGACCAGCGGATGGCCGATTGACTCGAGATGCACGCGGATCTGATGCGTACGGCCGGTGTCGAGCCGGCAAGCGATCCAACTCAACTTGGCCGCGTCGCAAGCGACGGTCTGCACGCGGCGCACGTGGGTGCGCGCCCCCCGGGCGCCGGCGGCATGGCTTACCTTGAAGCGCAGCGGGTTGCGCGGATCGCGGCCGATCAATGCGTCGATCGTTACCGCCGGTGGCGCCTCGCCGAACACGATCGCCCAGTATTCGCGCGTGACGCTACGCGCCTGCAGCTGCCGGACGAGTTCGGTCTGCGCCCGCAACGTTCGCGCGACCACCATCAGCCCGGACGTGCCGGCATCGAGCCGGTGCACGATACCGGCGCGCGGCAGCCGCGCCAGCTCGGCGTCGTGCGCGAGCAATCCGTTGAGCAGCGTGCCGGACCAGTTGCCCGCGGCCGGATGAACGACCAGTCCGGGCGGCTTGTCGACGACGATGATCTCGTCGTCTTCGTGCACGATTGCCAGCGCCATCGGCTCCGCGCGCAGCGCCTGCGCCTCGGGTGCGGGCGGAGGATCGAGGTCGATGACGTCGCCTTCGAACACTTCGTCGCGCGGTCGCGGTGTGGCGCCGTTGACGCGCACCGCGTTCGCCTCGATCCACTGGCGGATGCGGCTGCGCGAGACCTCGGGCAGCAGCAAGGCCAGCACCTTGTCGACGCGCTGACCGCCATGCACGGCGCTCACGCTGAAACGCCGCGGCAGCGGCAAGCCGCAGTCGACATCGTCGGCTTCGTCGGCGGCAAGCGGCTCGCTACTCATCGCACCGATATAATCCGCGCACCCTCCCGGCAGGAACGGCTCGCCATGCGGTTCGAAGTGCGGCTCGACATGTGGACCCGGATCGCGCGCGTGGCGTTCGGCGCGGCGATCGCGGCGCTGCTCGCCGCCTGCGGCACGCTCGCCGAGCGCGACGAGACGGCGAAGTGGGATGCCGACAAATTATATGCAGAGGCCCGCGCGGAGATGGATCTCGCCAACTGGCAGCGTGCGCGTACGCTGCTGGAGAAGCTCGAAGCGCGCTTTCCGTTCGGCCGTCACGCGCAGCAGGCGCAACTGGAGATCGCGTACACGTACTACAAGGAAGGCGAATCGGCGCAGGCGATCACCGCGGCCGACCGCTTTCTGAAGCTCAATCCGAACCATCCTTTCGCTGACTACGTGCAGTACCTGAAAGGGCTCGCGTCCTTCAACGACGACCTTGGCCTGTTCGGCCGCCGTCTCGGGCAGGACCCGAGCGAGCGCGATCCGAAGGCGATGCGCGAGGCTTTCGAGGCGTTCCGCGAGCTGGTGCAGCGCTGGCCCGCGAGCCGCTACGCGGAGGACGCGCGGCTGCGGATGAACTATCTCGTCAACGCGATGGCGCAAAGCGAAGTCAATGTCGCGCGCTACTACTTCCGCCGCGGCGCCTATCTGGCGGCGATCGCACGCGCGCAGGGCGCGCTGCGCGATTACCAGGGCGCGCCGGCTGCCGAAGAGGCACTGTATCTGCTGATGCGCTCGTACGAGGCGCTCGGGCTCGCCGACCTGCGCGCCGACACCGAGCGCGTTCTGCGCGCCAATTTCCCGCAAAGCAGCTATCTGGCCCTGGTCCGACGCTAGTCGGTCGTCCTCGCCGCGGAAGAAAGCGGGCTCAACGGAAGAACGCGCAGGCTTGCTCCTGGCTGCGCGTGCGTGCGAACGGCGGCAGGCTGGCGATGACGGTCTTGCCGTAGGGCTTCGCCACCAGACGGTCGTCCAGGATCATCAGTACGCCGCGATCGGTCTCGGCGCGGATCAGCCGCCCGACGCCCTGTTTGAGCAGTGTGACCGCCTGCGGCAACTGATACTCGACGAAGGGATTGCGGCCGAGCGCGCGCAGCCTGCGAATCTTCGCCGCGACGACCGGATCGTCCGGTGGCGCGAAAGGCAGCTTGTCGATGACGACCAGCGACAGCGCTTCGCCGCGCACGTCGATGCCCTCCCAGAAGCTGACGGAACCGACCAGTACCGCATTGCCGGCCCGGTGAAAGGCATCCAGCAGCGCGCGGCGCGTCGTCGTTCCCTGCACCAGCAGCGGCAGTTCGGCGCCCGCTTCGCGCAGGTGCGCACGCAGGCGCTCGGCGACGCGCTCGACCGCGCGCAGCGTCGTGCACAGCACGAAAGCGCGGCCGCCCGCAGCGGCGATCACCGGCCAGGCAAGATCGGCCACGCGCTCGGCGAAGTCCTGCGCGAGTGGCGAAGGCAGCGACTCGGGCAGATAAAGCAGCGCCTGCCGCGCGAAATCGAACGGGCTGTCCCAGCGCAGCGTTCGCGCGTCAACGAGGCCTGTCTCCACGATGAACGCATCGAACCGCTGCGCGACCGTCAGCGTTGCCGAGGTCAGAATCCACGCCTGCGTGCGCTGCGCGCGCACGCGCGCGAAAGCCTCGCCGGGCGCCAGCGGCGTCGCGTTGAACTGCGCGCCGTGCGCGGAAACGCCGACCCAGCGCACCGTCTCGTCGATCCCCGCCTCGCCCGCGCCCGGATCTTCCCCCGCCAACGGCGCCCGGGCGTGCGCGTCGGCGGCGGCGCCGGCGAAGGCATCGCGCCAATCGGCAAGCTGCGCGCGCAGCGCTGCCACGCGCGGCGCCAGCGCATCGAGTTCGGCGTCGCGCCCCTGGTTGGCCACGAGTGCGGCGGCGAGCGCGGCGAGCGCGTCGTCGATCGCCGCCAGCCCCTGCGTCAGCGCCGCGCGCCGGCCGATGCGGTCGAGCGCGACGCGCGCGCCGGCCGCCAGCCCGGCGTGCGCGAGCTGCAGGCGCAGCTCGCGCGCGGCCTGCTCGACCGACTTCGTCAGTTCGACCCACGGCGCGCCATCGGCCGCCTGCGCGAGCCCGACCGCGCGCGCATCGTGCGCCAGCTCGGCCAGTTGCGCGAGCGACCACGTGGTACCGAAGAACTCGGCGGCGATCTTCGGCAACTGGTGCGCCTCGTCGAGCACGACCGTATCGACGGCCGGCAAGAACTCGCGGATCGCGTCGTCGCGCAGCGCCAGATCGGCGAGGAACAGATGATGGTTGACGACGACGACGTCGGCCGCCTGCGCACCGCGGCGCGCCTTGTAGACGAAGCAGTCCTCATAGCGCGGGCACTCGCCGCCGAGGCAGTTTTCGCGCGTCGAGGTCACCAGCGGCCGGATCGGCGCGTTCTCGGGTACTTCGGCCAGCTCCGCAAGGTCGCCGGTGGCGCTGACGCGCGCGAAGCGCGCGATCGCGCGCAGATGCGCCGCGTCCTGCCGGCTCGCGAGCTGCGCGTCGCGCTCGGCGCGCGCGAGCCGGTGCAGACACACGTAGTTCTGCCGACCTTTGAGCAGAGCGCATTCGACGCGCAGGCCGAGCGCGCGGGTGACGGCGGCGAGATCCTTGCCGTGGACCTGGTCCTGCAGCGCCTTGGTGCCGGTCGAAACCAGCACCTTGCCGCCCGCGAGCAGGGCCGCAACGAGATACGCGAAGGTCTTGCCGGTGCCGGTTCCCGCTTCGGCCACCAGGGTGGCGCGCTCGACGATCGTGTCGAACACCGCCAGCGCCATGTCGCGCTGCGAGTCGCGCGCGACGAAACCTCGCACCGCACCGGCCAGCTCGCCATCGTTTGCAAAGGCGCGCGCCACGCGGCGGCGCACCGCCTCGACCGCGTCGGCCGCGCGTGCGTGCGGCGCGTCGCCGGCGGCGGCGCGCCGCGGCGGCGCCGGACTCACGCCGGGATGTCCGGCACGAGCTGCGCCTGCAGCAGCCCGATCGTGTCCTTGATCTGCAGCTTGCGCTTCTTGAGCCGGCGCAACTGCAACTCGTCGACGCCGGGCTGCACGGCGAGACGCCCGATGGCGTCGTCCAGATCGCGATGCTCGATCTGCAGCTCGATGATGCGGCGCTTGATGTCGTCCGGGTCCATGTCGAGTCGCCGCGCCGGCGCACGGCGCGGCGTGACGCGAATGCTAGCAGGGGACGCTTGGCCCGCACTTCGGGGTCAGTTCGAGCGATCGGCGCGCGGATCCGCTGATAGACTGCCGCCGCCCGCGAAGGGTCCGTTCGCAGCATCCGAAAGCTCCCGCGTGTCGCGCTTCAAGGTCACCGCCTGCATCGCCGAGCACATCGGCGATCGCCCCGAACAGCAGGATCGCGTCGCGATCCTGACCAGCAAGCGCAACCCGGGCGCGCTGCTGGCGATCGTCGCCGACGGCATGGGCGGACGCACCGGCGGGCGCATGGCCTCCGATCAAGTCATCGCCACCGCGGACAGCCTGTTTCAGGAGCTGTCCGAGCAGGACACGGCGCTGCCGCAACTGCTCAGGCAGATTGCCGCGGAAGCGCACACGGTGATCCGGCTGACCGCGCTTTCGAGCGAAAAGGAGCCGCACAGCACGATCGTCGCGCTGATCGTCAAGAAGGACTACGCGATCTGGGCGCACGCCGGCGACAGCCGGCTGTACTACTTCCGCGCCGGCCGTCTCGTGCACCGCACCGACGATCACACCTACGCGTCGATGCTGGCGGCCGAAGGCAAGGTCGAGGCGGCCGAGGTTGCCGCCAACAAGTACAAGAACATCCTCGTCAGCGCGCTCGGCATCGCGCGCGAACCGCAGGTGGTCGTTGGCGAGGCGACCGAGCTGCGCGTCGGCGACGCCTTCCTGCTGTGCAGTGACGGGCTGTGGACGTACTTCGAGGACTACGAGCTGGGCTCGCTGCTGCACAGCCTGTCGCCGCGCGAGGCGTCCGAGCATCTCGTGCGCATCGCGCGCGACCGCGCCAAGGGGCGCGGCGACAACCTGTCGCTGGCGATCGTCAAGCTGGAAGCGCCGGAACCGAAGAAGCGCCTGCCGACCGCCACACTGTGGTTCGAGAAGGACTCGCCCGAGCCGTCGCAGGCCTGTTGACCATTTTTATCCTCGTGACACGTGCCAACCGCTTGGCGCCCGCATGCCTCAGAAGCTGTGAATCTTTTTGCTGCGCGGTCCGCTGGCGTCGTTGCGCGGTGTTGGCTCCGGCCGCTTCGCTTCACATCGGCTCTGCCGATTTGAGCCTGCGCCGAAACTGCGTTTTCGGGCCTCGCCTATCTACTTGATATGTCTCGGCCCTGCGGCTGCGTGCGCCTAACCAGCGGCCCGCTCGCGACGAAATCTTCAC
>JBBIJJ010000032.1:0-24005 GCA_037446035.1 Burkholderiales bacterium | reverse complement strand
GTAAGCGCCGGGCGTCGGCCGCGGATCACCCCCCCGCCGCGCCCGCGCCGACGCAGCTTGTTGGGACACGCGCTCGCAACCCCGCTTTTCTTTTTTGACGATGGCCCGATGTCGTGACGCCGCCACCGTGCGAGTCCGTCTCGCCGTCGCGGGTACCGTTTCCGTCATGCCGAGCAGCGCGAGGGATCGCGGCGCCGCGAGCCGCCGAGATTCCTCGCCTTCGGCTCGGACTGACATCGCCACTGCGCAAGCGAGGCTCTGCCCTCGTGCCCACCGTTTCCGTCATGCCGAGCAGCGCGAGGGATCGCGGCGCCGCGAGCCGCCGAGATTCCTCGCCTTCGGCTCGGACTGACATCGCCACCGCGCAAGCGAGGTTCTGCCCTCGCGGGCACCGGGTCCGTCATCCCGCGCAGCGCGAGGGATCTCGGCGTGGCGCGCGGAAGAGATTCATCGCCTTCGGCTCGGAACGACAAGCGTTGTGGTTGTCCTCCCCCGATTCGTAAAGACGGGCAGGGGATTGCAGCGGTGCCCGAACGGTGACGCTGCGGCGATACGCCGCAGCGATGCCTACGTCTCCCGCAACGATCTTCGATACTGAATTGCCTCGGCCACGTGCGCCGTGGCCAACTCGTCCACGCCTTCCAGATCGGCGATCGTGCGCGAGACCTTCAGCACGCGGTGGTAGGCGCGCGCAGACCAGCCGAGTCGCACGCTCGCCGCGTGCAGCAGCTGCTTGACCGCGCCCTCGGGCTTGCACACGCGTTCGATCTCGGCGGCGCTCAATGCATCGTTCGGCTTGCCCTGGCGTTCGAGCGCGCGGTCGTGCGCCCGCGCCACACGTTCGGCGACGTAGCGCGTCGGCTCGCCGTCGGGCATCTCGACCAGCTCATCCTCGGTCAGCGACGACACCTCGACGCGCATGTCGATGCGGTCGAGCAGCGGACCGCTGATGCGGTCCTGGTAGCGCGCGATCATGTCGGGCGTGCAGCGGCACGCGATCGTCTTGTGGCCGTAGTAGCCGCAAGGGCACGGGTTCATTGCCGCGATCAACTGGAACTTCGCCGGAAAGTCGACCTGGCGCGCCGCGCGCGAGATCGTGATGCGGCCGCTCTCCAGCGGCTCGCGCATCACTTCGAGCACGCGGCGGTCGAACTCGGGCAGCTCGTCGAGGAACAGCACGCCGTGGTGCGCGAGCGAAATTTCGCCCGGCATCGGGCTGCTGCCGCCGCCGACCAGCGCGACCGCGCTCGCCGTGTGGTGCGGCGCGCGGAACATGCGCGTCGCCCAGCGCTGCGTGGCGAACTGCCCGACCAGCGACAGCACCGCAGCGGACTCGAGCGCCTCGTCGGTGGTCATCGGCGGCAGGATGCCCGCAAACCGCTGCGCGAGCATCGTCTTGCCGGTGCCCGGAGGACCCACCATGAGCACGCTGTGCCCGCCGGCGGCGGCGATCTCCAACGCGCGCTTGGCGGGCTTCTGCCCCTTGACGTCGAAGAAGTCCGGGTAGGCCGGCGGCGTCAGGCGAACCGCCGCGTGATGGGGCGCGATGCGCCGCGCCTGAACGTTGCCCGCTTCGGCCTCCAGGTGCGCGACGACTTGCAGCAGATCCTTCGCCGGATAGACGGCGATGCCACTGACGAGCGCAGCTTCGTCGGCGTTTTCCTGCGGCAGCACGAAGCCGCGCGGTGTTTGCGCGTGCGGCACTTTCGACACCGCGTAGGTCATCGCCAGCGTGCCGCGCACCGGCCGCAGCTCGCCGGTCAGCGACAGCTCGCCGACGAACTCGTAGCGGTCGAGCGCGCGCTGCGTCAGTTGTCCGCTCGCGGCGAGGATGCCGAGTGCGATCGGCAGGTCGAAGCGGCCCGATTCCTTCGGCAGATCGGCCGGCGCCATGTTCACCGTGATCCGCCGCATCGGAAACTCGAACCTGCAGTTCTGGATCGCCGCGCGCACGCGCTCGCGCGACTCCTTGACCTCCGTATCGGGCAGACCGACCAGCGTGAACGAAGGCAGACCGTTGGCGAGATGGACCTCGACGGTGACCTCCGGCGCGAACATGCCGGACAAGCCGCGGCTGCGAACGACGGCGAGGGTCATTGTCTGCAACAGGGGGGAGTGCGCGGCATTCTATCGATCGCACCCGGCGCTACGCGTTCCGCTGCAGCATGAACGTGTGGTACTCGAGCTGCTCGAACACGCGGTCGAGCACGATCAGGCCGGCCACGCAGACGACGAGCAGCGCACCGGCGTAGCCGTAGCCGAACCACGCCGGGCCGAGCGCGAGCGTGATGCCGGTGAACAGCGTGTTCAGCCCCAGGAATGCGGCCACCAGGGCGAGCGCGATGCGCCGCCGGTCCAGGTAGAAAAAGACGTTCAGGATCCCCAGCAGCACAACCTGCATGCCGGCGCCGATCACCATCACGTGCAGCAGCGGCTCGTACAGCTCCGAGATGCCGAGCGCGCGCAGCAGCCCGCTGCCGGCGACGATGACCAGCAGCGCGGCGATGGTCTGGATCTTGACGATTTCGAAGATGCCGATGCGCGCGCTTTCGACCATGCCGTTGCGGTAGCGCTCGATCAGCGCCAGCGAGCCGCCGCTGCGCACCGCGTCGTAGTAGGCGTCGTAGTAGTCGACGAAGTCGGTTTCCAGCCGCAGCAGGAACACCGCCATGCCGGGGATGATCGACAGGTACGCCAGGAAGATCGGCAGGTCGTAGATCAGCGACGCGTTCAGCGGTCCGACGACGTTCTGCCCGGTGGCCGGCCAGTACCAGAACATGAACTTGTCGATCCAGATCGCCAGGTTGTACGCCAGACCGATCCACATCAGGCTCTTGAAGTGCAGCTCGCGCCGGAAAAACTCGAACGACATGAAGCGGTCGGACGGGAACTCGCGGATCACCAGCCCCAGCATGCCCATCAGCAACACCGCCTGCCCGAGGACGAAGCCGCCGAGCAGTCCGGCGAGGTTGAAGCGCGCCAGCGCGATCGCCGCCGCTACCGAGATGCCGTAGCCCAGGCCATACAGCGTGACGATCGCCTTGTGCTGCTTCAGCCCCGACAGCAGCACGGTCGCGATCCAGATGTTCGACATCAGCACCAGCCCCGCAACCATCAGCAGCCGGTAGGCGGGCGACTCGTTCGGAAACAGGAATATCGCCGCCGCCATCCCCGCCAGCCCGGAGATCCAGGTGACGGCAGCGAGTACGGCGTGAAAGTTGGGCAGCACAAGATCGTTGCGCTTCTCGAACATGCGGTCGGCGACGAAGCGCGTGTAAGACAGCTGAAACGGCCCGGTCAGGATCAGCGACAGCGCGATCAGATAGGTCACGGACACCTGAAACTGGGCCACCGCGATCTTCGGAATCACGATCGCGACCGTCAGCACCCCGACCGCGAGGATGCCGACGATCGACAGCACCCACGGCCCGGAGCCGATCACGCCGGCGTAGCCGTACGCGCCCAGCAGGCTGAGCAGCGTGCCGCGCTTCAGTATCCGGCGCAGTTCGAAACCGATGCCGGCCATGGGGTGCGTCAGTCCTTGACGGTCGCGGGTGCGGGCCGCTGCGCGTGCACGGGGCAGCCCTCGCCGCCGTCGCTTCGACCTGTCTCAGGGCCGGGCTGTCCGCGCAAGCACAGCGGGGACGCTTCGCGGTCGTGCGCCGGGACACGGGAGCAGCGTTGAGGTGCGGGGCTTGCGGCGCCCGTCGCCATCGCCTCCTCGTACAGCGCCCGATACGCGTCGAACATCTGCGTTTGCGTGTAGTAGCGCTCGACGCGCGCGATGCCGGCGGCCGCCGCCCGCTGCCAGCGCTCGCGATCGGCGAGCAGGCGCACGATGGCGTCGGCGAGCGCCTGCGGGTCGGCGATCTGCACCACTTCGCCGGCGGCGCCGAGCGCCTCGTCCTCCGCGCCGAGTCCGTGCACGAGCTGGCGGCACGAGCCGACGTCGGTGGCCACGCACGGCACACCGGCGGCGAAACCTTCGAGCAGCACCAGCGGCAGCGCCTCGCTGATCGAGCTCAACACCACGAGCCCGATCTTCGGCAGCAGCTCGGGCACCTTCTGGAAGCCGAGGAACTTGACGTGTTCCTTAAGCTGCAGGCTCTCGACGACGAGCCGGCACTCGCGCGCGTATTCGGCATCCTCGTCCTCGGGCCCCGCGATCCACGCCTGCGCGTCCGGAATGCGCGCGACCACGCTGCGCATCGCGCGGATGAAGGTCTTGACGTCCTTGATCGGAACGACGCGGCCGATCAGGCACGCGACCTTCGGCGGCTCGGCCGGCCGCTCGCCGCGCAGCGGCGCGAAGCGCGCCAGATCGATGCCGTTCGGGATGGCGAGCGTGCGCTCGGGCGGCGCGCCGTCGGCGATCTGGCGTTGCCGGTTGGCTTCGTACAGCGCGACGATGCGGCTGGACGCCGCGTAACAACTGCGCCCGAGCGCCTCGAAGAAGCGGATCCACAGGTCCTTGAAGTAGGCGACTTCGCCGCCGCGACGCTCGAACACGCCGCGGTTGTCGCGGATCCACGTGCTCTGGAACAGATCGATCTTGCGTTCCTTCGTGTAGATGCCGTGCTCGGACAGCAGCAGCGGCGCGCCCTGCACGTGCCGCAGCAGCGCGCCGAGGAAGCCCGCGTAACCGGTCGAGATCGTGTGCAGCACGCGCGCGGCGGGCGCGGCATCGGCGATCGCCAGCAGCCGCCACACCGGCGCGTGCATGATGCGCACCGTCCAGAAGTAGTCGACGAACGACGGATCGGTGCAGCGCGCGCGGTAGTTGTCGGCGATCTGCTTCCACGATTCGCGGCTGTGCAGGAACGCGCGCTCGTCGAGCGCACCGCCGGCGCGCATCTGCGGCAGCAGCGCGGCAAATTCGCGCTCGATCGCCGCGCCGGCGGCGACGGCGTCGCCGCCGGCGGCGCGCGCCTGCCGGTAGCGCTCGTGCAGCGACGCGACCCGCGCGAACGCCTCCGGGTCGCCGTCGAACGGGGCCGGCTGATCGTCCTCGGTCGCGCGTTCGTGCAGGTAGTGGCACTCGAGGTGCACCAGGTTGTCCGGCAGCGCGTACTTGATCTCGCCGTAGTCGCTGCGGCGACTGCCGAGAAAGATCCCGCCGAAGCGCAACTGCGGAAAGCCGCGGATGATCTGGTTGACCCAGCTCGACACGCCGCCGGCGACATACGGGAACGTGCCCTCGAGCAGCAGCAGCACGTCGACGTTCGACGCGGTCGGCAGGGTGCGGGTCGGCTCGCCTTGCATCGGTCGCTCGCCCACTACGCGGCCCAGAACTGCTGCAGCGCTGAAAGCTGCTCGGACGCCGGCTGCGCGCCCAGCTCGTACATCAGCTTGCGCACGTCGGCGTAGCGGCGCTGGTGAAAGCGCAACTCCGCCAGATAGGGAATGACATTGCGGCGCGGCAGGCCATGCTGCAAGGCCGCTTCGAGCGCGGCGCGCGCGGGCTGGATCTCGCCGCGCCTCAGGTGAATGCGTCCGATCAGCAGCCAGCGCGCGCCGTCGGCGCTGCTGCCATCGAGCGCCTGCTCGATGTGGATCAAGGCTTGCTCGAGCGCGTAACGCTGCATGTCGCCCTGCACCAGCGCCTGGTACACCAGCTCCCAGTAAAGCTGCCCGATCCGGTGGTGCACCAGACGCGCGGTGTCGCGATCGCCGATCTCCTCCGCGGCGGCGAGCACGCCGCGCTCGCGCACGAGCTGCTCGGAGATCGCCTTCTCGCGGCGATCGAGCAGCCCGTAGGCGAGCAGCCGGATGTCGTCGGACGGGTCGGTCAGCATTTCGCGCAACACCGCACCGCTGGCGGGGGTGGCGGCGGAGCCGATCGCCAGCAGCGCTTCGGCGCGTGCGGTCGCCGGCACGTCGTGCTCGCGCAGCCGCGCACGCACGGCGGCGCCGCGCAGCCGCGTCAGGTCGTAGTCGCGCGTGGCGGTGTAATCGGGGGCCGCCACGCGCTTGAACACGGCGGGCTGGAGCAACTGCGGAAACAGCGTGCCGGCCACGACCCCGACGACGCTCGCCACGAGCCCGATCACCGGCACGAAGAAGTTCAGCCCGAACAGCGTGGTCCAGACCCAGCGCCGCGGCCGCCGATACGCCGGCGGAAACAGCAGGCCGACCGCGACCGCGATCAACGCACTGGCCGCGCCGTGCAGCGCCAGAAAGGCGATCAGCGTCTCGAGCGCCGCGCTGCCGCGCGCGATCAGCAGCAGCGCGGCCGACTCCGCCGTGAGCGCCGGGACCCACAACTTAAGCACGGCAACGCTCCATCAAGGCCGCGAGCTGCTCCGGCAGCGGCGCTGCGCCGACTTCGGTCGTATGCACCGCGAGCCCGGCGGCGTCGAGGTCGACGCCGTGTTGCTCGCGCAGCGCGCGGCCGACCCGCTCCAGGTAGCCGGCCAAGCCCGACTCGGCGGTCAGCGGCAGCAGCATCAGCAGGATGCGCAACGGCCCTTCGGCGTGCGACCACGCCACGTCGACGGTGCGGCGCAGCCGGTCGATGCGGGCGAACCACTCGGCGGCCGTGGGCGCGTCGCGGGCGACGAACGCGACCAGCGACGAGCGGATCGCCGCGGTCGCGAGCAACCGCTGCATGCGCACCAGTTCGAGCGCGAAGTCGCCCGGGCAGCGCGGGTACGCGGCGAGCACCGGCTGCGTGGCGTCGGCGTGGTCGATGCTGTCGGCGTGGTAGGCGAGCAGCACCGTGATGAGCTGCAGCGTCTCCAGCGTCAGCGCCGTGAACGGCATGCGCTCGGCGACCAGCACGCCGAGCAGCCGCCCGCCGCTGGTCACCGCCGGCGCGCAGATGACATACCGGCTCGGCCGGTCGTCTTCGACGAAGGGTTCGCTCTGCACGTGCGTCAACTGCCCGCTTTCCAGCGCGGCGACGAGCATCGGGTCCGACTCGTCGAGCGCGCCGAAGTCGCCGAGCGCGGCGACCGCCTGCGGGCGCAACTGCGCGTCGTCGATCGCGAACAGTGCGGCGCACTCGAGGCGGCAGGTCTGCGCCAGCAACTGCAGCAGCCACGCGGCGGCTGGCAGCGTCTCGGCGCGTGCGTCTTCGCGCAACACGCGCGCGCGCAGCGCGGCGAACATCTCGCGCAGCGTGAACGGACGCGCGATCAGCTCCTGCTCGAGCCGCTCGTGCGAGACCGACAGCAGAAAGTGGTTGTGCGTCAGCGCGTGCAGCCGCTCGTCGATGTAGGCGTTGACCGCCTGCGCCTGCGCCAGGCGCGCGTTCCACACGTCGGAGAACTCGCCGGCGATCAGCGCCAGGATCAGTCCGCCGAGAAAGCTCGCGCGCGGAAAGTCTCCGGCGAGACCGGCGTAGGTCTGCAGCAGGAACCAGCCCGCCAGCGCGCAGCCCATCGCCAGCACGCCGATCACCGAGCCGTAGCGCAGCGCCAGGATCGCCGCCGGCAGCCACAGCCAGGGAAAGCCGCCGTCGATCCAGAAGGGGTCGCGCGGGTTTAGCAGCCAGCTCACCGCGAGCGCCGCCCCCATGAACAGCAGCGTCTCGGCGACCGCGATGCGCCAGTCGGCGCTCGGCTTCCACAGCGTCACCGTGCGCGGCAGCAGTCGCCGCGCGGCGCGCTCGGCAGCCGATTGCTTCAGCCGGATCGCGGCGGGAAGACGCATCGCGCGCCTACCTGGCCAGCGGCTGGGTCAGATCGCGCACGAGCTTGTGCGCGACGGCCGACAGCGCCTCGCGGCTGAAGCCGCTGCGCGCGCCGGTGGCAGTCCACACGACCTTGCCCGCGGGCACGTCGACGACCTGCAGCGTCAGGCCGACGGCCGGCTCGCCATCGACGCCGACCTTGTAGCGCCATTCGGAGACGCTGCCGGTGACCGCGTAGCGGATGCCGTGGCTGCGCGCCCACGCCAGCGCCTTGTCGACCGCCTGCGCGTCCTGCGGCTCGAGCAGCGACTCCGCACCCAGCTCGCCCGGCGCGCGCACGAGTTCGGCGATGCCGCGCGCCCGCAGCACGCCTTCGACGATCGCCGCCGCGCGGCTGCCGGCCTGCGGCGTTTCGGTGTGGTTCGCCAGCGGCAGCATGGCCCAGCGCGCACTGCGGTCGAGCTCGGCGCGCGGCGCCACGTCGATCGTGCTGCACGCCGCGAGCGCCAGGCTGGCGGCGAGCAGAAGTGACCGCAAGGCGCTTCGCGGCGATCGCGCGTTCGGCTTGACGTGCAGCTTGGTTTGCATCGTTGCGTTCTCCATTGACGTGGCCATCGTATCCACGCAGCCGCGGGCACGGGCGCGGTTCCTCGCTCCCGGCCTGCATCGGCTCCGCCCTGCAGCGTGCGCTGCCTCCTTCGTGCCGAGTTGCGCCCGGCATCCCGCCGGGTCCTCCCTGCGTCCCGAGTGCTCGTCCCGACCCCTCGTCATCCCGAGCAAAGCGAGGGATCTCGGCGTTGCGGCCGCCGCGCTGTCTCGCGGTCGGCCCGTGGCGACCCACGCATCTTCCACGAAGGGCGGCACGATCGGTGTCATCGGGATTCGGGCTTGCGCGCAACTCATCAGAACCACCATCGGTAGCGAACGTTGAATTGCCGGAAGGGCGCCGCATCCGCGCCGCGCGCCGAGCCGCCGGTTGCGCCGAGTTCGAGGCGGTCGGCGCCGAGCACGCTGCCGGCGATGCCGAGCTGCCACTCGGTGTTGGTGCCGCTGTTGCGGTCGGACAGCAACGTGGCGCTCGCCCACGGCCGCCAGGCGCGGGTGTAACCGCTGCGCGCGCTGTCGCCCACCGCAACGCCGATGCCGAGCTGCGTGGTCGATGCCGGCAGCAGCGCCGCATTGGTGGCGCCCGCGCGCGCCGCCGGCGGCAGCAATGTTGCGAGCCGCGCATCCAGCCCCGCCCGCGGCACGTAACGCAGATCGGACGCGGTCGCGCGCAGCGTCAGGTCGGGATATTCGGTTCGCACGCGATGACCCGCCTCGAGGCGCACGATCCGCCCGCGGCCGAGGGCGCCGCCGTCGAGCGCGTCGTAGCGATTCGCCTCGATGGAGAGCGCGGCGAACTCGTGCTGGCTTAACCGCGCGAACGCGCTGGCAGCGATCGTGTCGCGCGCGCCGCCGATGCGCAGCAACGCATTGTCGGTGGCGAGATCGTCCAGGCCGAGCCGCAGTCCGAGCCGCAGCCTTGGGGCGACGTCGCGCTCGCCTTGCAGCACGACGCCGACGGCCGAGCCGAACCCGTCGCGCGCCGTGACCTGCGCGCGCAACTCGCCGCTGCCGGGCAGCGCCACGCGCGCCGCGAGCGACTGCAGCCGCTCGGTCGCGGGCACGTCGACCAGTTGCGCGGCATCCGTCGATTCGCGCGCGACCTCATGCACCGCGGCGCCGAGCTGCAACCGTTGCGACTGCTCGAGCGCGCCGTCGACGAGCCACGTGCGCTCGCGCAGCGGCCGCTGCGTCAGCGCCCGCCAGCCGGCACCCGCATACGGCGGCTGCGCGGTCGTCGCCGCGACCAGTCGCTGGTGCAGGTCGTCGTGGGCCGGATTGAGCGCCAGCCGGTCGAACGCGAGCGTCTGCGCCTCGGCGACACGCCCGCTGCGCTGCGCGGCTTCGATGCGGTCGGCGGCCGGCAGCCAGTCGGCCAGCGTGTCGAGCAGTGTTTGCAACTCGGCGCGATCGTCGTTGGCGAGCGCGACCGAAAGCCGCGCCCACGCAGGGCGTTGGAGTGCGGTCGCGTAGGTCGAAAGCAGCCAGGCCTGGGCCAACTCGGGCGAGCCGCGGCCGATCCAGTAGCCGAGTGCGGCTTCGCGTGTGGTGGCGTCTACGCCGCGCGCGCCGCGCCGCCGCGCCAGCAGCGCCGCAAGCTGCGCACGCGCCGCGTCCGACGGCGCGAACGTCGCCGCCAGCGCGACCCGGCGCGCTTCGATCTCGCGCTGCCGTGCGTCGTCGGCGTGCGGTGTCGCGCGCGGCAGCCGCAACCAGGCGTGCCGCCGCACGCGCCAGGCCGTGTCGGCCGCGCCGGTCTGTTCCAGCGCGTCGGCGTAGTTCAGCCACCACAGCGGATCGTCGGTGGCCTTCACCTGTCGGCGCAGGTACGGCAGCGCCTGCACCGGCTCCTGCAGCGCCAGCCAGCCGGCCGCAAACGGCGCCCACAACGCGCTGTCGTCGGCGGCAGCGCGTGCCCACGCGCGTAACGTCGCGCGCAGCGCCGGCGCGTCGCGCAGCGCGATCAACGACCAGACGATGAGCGCACGGAATTCGACGTTGTCGGGTACGAGCCGAAGCGCCGCGCGTGCGTCGGCGAAAGCGGCCGCGGCCCGTCCGTCGGCGAACTCGACGAGCGCGCGCTGGTACAGGAAGCGCGCATCCTGCGCCAGTGCCGTTCGCTGCGCCGGCGTCAGGCTCGCCAGAAAGGCGCGCGCCCCCGCCATGTCGCCGGCCCGTTGGTACAGGTATAACGCGCGCCGCGCCAGATACGCGTTGCCGAAACGCGCATAGCCTGCCGCGGCGAGCTGTGCCGCTTCGCGCGGCGCGTCGGCCTCCAGCAGATCGCTGAGCGCCGTGTAGTGACCCTCGTCGGCGGCGCCGCTTTCGATCAGCCTGCGGTATGCCGCAGCGGCTTCGCGCGCGCGCCCTGTCTGCTGCGCGAGCTCCGCGTACGCGTCCCAGAATTCGCTGGCGCGCGCATCCGCGCGCGCCGCGACTGCGGCGAGCGCCTCGAACGCGGCGGCGGCATCGCCGCGCTGGGCTTCGGCGGCGGCCAGCCGCAGCGCGTGCTCGAGCTGTTCGGGGTTCTCGCGCGCGAGCGTGCGCAGGGTCGCGCGCCGCAGCGCCTCGTCGCCGGTGCGTTCCGCCAGGTCGGCGAGCAGCGCGAGCACCGTGCGCCGCTGCGGTCCGGTTTCAAGCCGCCGCAGCAGATCGATCGCGCGCTCGGGTTGGCCGAGCGCCTCGTAGGTTGCCACCAGCCGGCGCAGCGTATCGAGCGCCGGCGCGGCGCCCGCCGTCGGCGCGCGCGTCTGCCGGCGCAGTTCGCGTTCGAGCGCCTCGGCGGCACGCGCGTGGTCGAACACCTGCGGTGCGCGTGCGAGCACTTCGCGCCACGCCGCCTCGTCGCCGGTCATGCGCGCCAGCGCGTGCCACTGCTCGAGCGCCAGCGTCGCGTTGCCGGTCCAGTCGGCGATCTGCGCGAGCCGCCGGCGCCAGGCCGCGCTCCCGGGCGCCTGGCGCACGGCCGACTGCGCGACCGCGAGCGCGTCCTTGAGGTTGCGGTTGGCGAGAAAGACTTCGAACGCGAGCGTGTAGATGCGGTCGTCGAAGGGCAGTCTTGGCTGCGGCAGCGGCTCGTCGGGCCGGGCGCCGTCGACCTGCGTGCGCACGAACTGCGGCTCGTCGTCGATCAGCGCGAGCCATGCGCGCGGCGCCGGCGTGCGCAAGCGCGCCTGCCAGGCGGCGACGGCCGCAGGCGCCAGCGACAGCCGCAGCAGCCGCGTGGCGTAGCGCTGCGCGACGTCGGGCCGGTTGGCCGCAAGCGCGAAGCGCGTCAGGAACTCGAGCGTGGCGGTGTCGTTGGCGAGCGCGCCGAGCTCGACTTCGGCCGCGGCGAGCGCCGCGTCGTATAGCCCCGCAGCCGCCAGCGTGCGCAGCGCGGCGACGAACAGCCGCCGCTTCTCGTCGCGCCGGGTTGCGGTGGCCTGCGCGCGGAAGTACAGCCGGGCGGCGAGTTGCGGCGCGCCGAGCGCGGCCATGCGGCGCGCTGCCGCTTCCCACGCGTCGGCCGACAACTGTGCGCCGCGCGCGAGCAGGCTTTCGTGCCAGAAGGCCGCGGCATCGAACGCGCCGGCCTGTGCGGCGCGCTCGGCGAGCTCGACCTGGATCGCGGTCGGCCAGTCGATGCGGGTCATGTCCTGCAGTTGCGCGCGCAGTTCGGCGAGCAGGCGCTCGCGTCCGGGATCCTGCGGCGGCAGCGCGAAAGCCTCGCGCAGGCCGATGTCGAGCGCGGCGAGCGCGACCTGCGCGGCCGCGCGCGGGTCGGCGTCGCGCGGCAGCGCTGCGAGCTCGACGCGCGCGCCGGCGTAGTCACCGATCGCGGCGAGCTGACGCGCCAGCAACAGGCGCAGCCCGTGCTCGTCGGGGCGCACCCGCAGCCACAACCGCAGGTATTCGATGCGCAGCGGGTCGACCGCGCGGGTCTCGCGCGCGATGCGGCTTTCGAGGCTGCGATACGGAAACGTCAGCGCCAGCCCCACGGCCACGAGCACGCCGAGCCCGACCGCCATCCACGGCGGGATCAGGCGCTGGCGGTCCCTAGCGGCAGCGGACGTCCACCAGGGACTGAGTCGGCGCCTGGGTGGCGTCGTGACGAGCAAGCTCATAGCGGAGCAGGCCGGCCGCGGAGCCGGACGGTTGAAGCTCGCGCCCGTCGGCGCGCACGCGGCAGCCTTGTGCGTTGGCGAGCGTGAATTCGGGGCGGTAGTAAGCCAGCAGCGTGAAGCGAATGCCGCCTGCGTCGCGCGCGAAAGCGTCGATCCAGCCGGCGGCATCGTGCACGTGCACCGGCGGCACGGTTTCGGCCGCGACGACGACGCTGGCGTCGGCGCCGGTCAGATGCACGTAGCGCCCGCCGGGGCCGGGCCGCGCGCCGGCGACGTTGCGGCTGGCGGCCAGCGCCACGGGCACGGACGCCGGCAGGCGCACGGTGCGCAGCGCGCCGGCGCCGCGCACGCGCCAGGTCGGCTGCGCGGCACGCAGATCGCGCGCGATCGCGAGCGACTCGAAGTCGAGCACCTTGCGGATGTAGTCGGAGGCGTAGACGGGCACCGTCGGCTGCGCGAGCGCCCAGCGGTAGACGCGCTCGAGCGCGGCGAGCGACGCCTGCTTCGACGCCGAGTACGTGTGGTAGTAGATGTTGATCGGTTTCAGCCTGCGCGGCGACTCGGTCAGCTCGAAGGTCTCGATCGCGCGCCGATAGCCGTAGAACGGCCCAGTCCATAGGTTGGTGTAGAGGTATTCGTTCTGGTTCGGCGCGAAGACCTGAAATCCCGTGCCTCGGCGCAGCCCGAGGCCAGCCACTTTCGTCAGCGTCGGCGCGCTGCGCGTGATCAGGGTGTCGCCGCCGTTCATGTTGAGGAGCCCGGCGCGGTCGGCCGCCGCGACCGCCTCGGCGGTCGGCACCGTGTCGCCGGTCCACAGGAACACGCGGGTGCGCTTGCCCGGCGGCGCCAGCCGCGCGTCGATGTACGCGGCCGAGCCGGCGATCTCGGCGTCGAGGTCGAACGTGTAGCCCGGCAGCACCAGGTTCAGCGTCCGCCCCTCGTAGCCAGCGCCCGCCAGAAAAACGGGTGCGAATACGAGTGGCTGGCGATTTCCACGTGCGGTAGCGCGAAGATGCGCCGCGCGATGTCTTCCAGCGCCGGCGCCAGCTCGCGAAACATGCCGTTGCCGGCGATCTCGCCCTGGATCACCGACACCGTGTGCGGGATGCGATGGCGCGCGAGCACCTCGCGCAGCAGCACCTCGGGCGCGAACGGCGCGCCCGGCACTTCGGCGCGCGACGCAAAACCGTCGCCGTCGATGTGCACGAGCAGCAGGCGGCGGCCCGCTTCGGTGGTGACGTCGGGCACCGGAAAATCGGGCGCCGCAAGCGCGCGCCGCAGGAACTCGATCGGATCGATGACCCAGCGCGCGCCGGCGTCGAGCACGCCTTCGTCGAAGGTGTACGGCGCGAACGCGTAGCCGCCCCAGGGCGCCAGCCCGACCGCGTCGATCGTCGTGCCGTCGGCTGCGGTCAGGCGCAGCAGCGGTGTGCCGCCGGCGCGGGCAAGCGGCGCGACGGGCGCGGCCTGCAGCGGCGGGGGCGCTTCGAACCCGATCAGCGCATCGGTGTGTGCGATCGCAAGCGGCCCGTGCGGCGGCTTGACCGCGGCAAAGCCCAGCTCGCGCAGCAGCGGCGACTGGGCATCGAGCCCCGGGTGGTGCATCAGCACCAGCTTCAGGCCCGCGTCGAGCTGCCGCTTCAGCCACGCGGCGAAGCGCGGATTGAGGCTGGCCACCGGCTGCGAGAACCAGGAGACGATCGCCGCGTAACGGCCGTCGGCCAGCGACGCCGGCAGCGGTCCGCGCACGTCGATCGGCTCGATCGTGTAGCCGAGGTAGGCGAGCGGCGCGGCAAGGAAGGAAAACGCCACCGCATGCATGAAGTCGGTTCCGTCGGGCCGGTCGGTGACCAGTGCGACGCGGCGCGGCAGCACTTCGAAGTCGCCGACACCCAGCGCATCGTGATCGCCGACGGCCACCCACGGCACGAAGCCGGCGGCGCGGATGCGCGCGGCCAGCGCACGCGCGCCGGCGCGGTCGTGTAAGGGCGCGTAGTCGATCACGACCACCGGCACGCGCAGCTCGTCGCGCACGCGCGCCAGTTGCGCCAGCAGCCAGGCGCGGTCGGCGTCGGGCACGTCGCGGTAGGTCTGCGTGGCGCGGTCCCAGCTTCGGTACAGCGACTCGGCGGCCACTGCAGCGACCTTGCCGGCGAGCCGCGGCAGGATTTCGAAGCCGCGGTTGAACACGAGCTCGATGCCCGGGAAACGGGCGTGCAGCCGCTCGATCAACGCGACCAACGCGTCCTCTTGTGCGCGGCGCGCCTCGGGCGTGTGCGCGAACAGGTGGTACGAATCGAGCGTGTCGAGGAAGAAGCCGCGCCAGCCCTGCTGCCACAGCGGCGCGATCACGCGGCGCTCGAAAAAGTCGGCCCAGCCGGGCGCGGTCTGGTCGATCAGCCGGCTGCCCCAGATCGGGTTGTCGCCGCGCTGCCACTCGCGCGGCACATCACGCAGCCAGCCGCGCGTGGGCGCGACCTCGACGACGCTGACGTACGCATACCAGCGCGTATGCTTGGGCAGGGTAGCCGGCGCAGGGGCGTGATCGGGCTCGAGCACGACGCGGTCGAAGGCCTGCAGCTCGGCCAGCGGCGGCTGCGGTCCGTAGAAGAACGCGAAGCTCGGGGGCGGGTCGTCGGCGGCCGCGAGCGAGGTCGCGAGCGGCGCGAGCGCGATCAGCAGTGCGCAAAGGCGTTTGGCAAGCAAATCCCTGGGTCCTTGGGGCGATGCAAGCGCCCGGAAGGTGCATCGGTGACGGCTCGATGCACGCGCGCGATGCTAGCGGGTCGCCCACGCCGCGGTCGGCCAAATTGCGGGACGCGGACCCCCCATGCCCGCCCCGTTCGCGGGTGCCGCCCGCAGGCGCGGGCAAACCTGCGGTTTTCGGAGGAAAAGCGGCTTGACTCGGGCGTTGTATGCGCGCCGTGTCCGTCGGTCCCTCGCCGGCGGCTAGCCCGTAAAGCGGATCGCGCCGTGCCGATGCTGGCCGGACAATCGGCACAGTCCGAACGGGTTGGGCAAAGCGGACGGCGGTCTCATCGGGGTCCGATCCGATCGCAGCGCGTGCGCCGTGGCCGCAGGCGACGCCGGCGTCGGCGCGCTTCGTCCGCCCGAGGTTCGGTGCGGTCTGGGACAATCGCCTCCCGTGGTTGTGGGCCGCAGCGCAGGCGCGAGATGCTCGATTACGTATTCATCGGTTCGCTGGCTCTTGTCCTGTTCTTCATCGTCGTCTGGGCGGTGCAGCGCGCGCGCCGCATCCGTGCGGAGGCCGCGACACGGGAGGAACAGGCGCTCGCGCTGATGCGGACCGGGCAGAGCCCGGACAAAGAGCGGCCGGGTGAGACCGTCTTTGCCGGCATGCCGTCGCAAATGCTGCCGCGCGCCGGCATCGAGGTCAGCGAAGTGGTGGATCTGGACGAACTGCTGGCCGGCGAACCGCTCGGCGTGGCCACGCGCGCGCGTGCGCGCCTGGAGGAGCCGACCAACATCGACGCCGGAGCCGACACGCTGCCGCCGCGTCCGGCCGCGTCGCCACCGCCACCGCCACCGCCGAAGCCGGTGGCGCCGCCCGCAGTCGGGCGCGGTGCCGCCGCGGCCGCGCCGGCGCCGCAACCGCCCGCAGCGGCACCGCGCCCGGCACCCGCGCCGCCGCCGTCCCGCAAGGAGCCGGCCGATGTTTCGTTGCGTGAACTGACGCTCGCGTGGTTCGAGGCGCGCGGCTACCGCGGCTCGCCGGCCTCGCCCGCGGTGCGGCCGATCGAGCTGGTACTGCGGCACAAGGGCGATCCGGCGCGCGCCTACGCCTTCGTCGTCGAGGCGCGGCGCGTGACCGGCGAGCGGGTCGCCGCGCTGGCGAACCAGGCGCGTTCCATCGGTCTTCTGCGCTTGCTGATCGTCGCCGAGGGCGGCGCCGAAGCGGGAGCCGCCGCGCAGCGCAAGGGCGTGCGGCTGATGGACCGCGCGGCGATGGACGGCGAGTTGAAAAAACTCGACCTGTCGGTCGCGGCCAAGATCATCGCGGTGGCGCGCAAGCGCACTGCGATGCGCGCCGCCGCCGCCGTCGTGCACTGACGTCGCGGCGGCGAATCCTGCGCGCGATCAAGCGCTGCGCGCGCGGGCGGGCTAGCATGCAAGCGTCAGGTCTGCCCGCTTCCGACGCATGTTCGCCGACCGCAGCGACGCCGCGCGCCGACTGGCGCACGCGCTCGAACACTACAAGGGCCGCAACCCGCTGGTGTTGGGCATTCCGCGCGGCGCGGTGCCGATGGCGCGCGACATCGCGCGCGCGCTCGGCGGCGAGGTCGACGTCGTGCTGGTGCGCAAGCTGCGCGCGCCGGGTCAGCGCGAGTTCGCGATCGGCGCGATCGACGAGTCAGGCTGGTCGTACCTGAACCCCGAGGCGTCGTTCGTGCACGCTTCGAGCGAATACCTGCAGGCGGAGAAAGAGGAACAGCTGGCCACACTGCGCGAGCGCCGCCGCGCCTATACCGCGCAGCGCGCGCCGATCGATCCGGCCGGGCGCGTCGTGATCGTCGTCGACGATGGTCTGGCCACGGGCTCGACGATGATCGCCGCGCTGCACGCGCTGCGCGAGAAGAAGCCGGCGAAACTGGTGTGCGCTGTTCCGGTGGCGCCGCCCGACACGCTCGAGCGCGTGCGGCCGCTGTGCGACGAACTGGTGTGCCTGGAGGCGCACCGCGACTTCTGGGCGGTGAGCCAGTTCTACGCGTCGTTTCCCCAGGTCGAGGACGACGAAGTCGTCGCCGCGCTGTCCGGCAAGTAGCGCACGAACCAGTCGCGCGCAGCCAGCGCAGCCCGTTCGAGCGTGCCGGGCTCCTCGAACAGATGGGTGGCGCCCGGGATCAGCACCAGATCGTTGATGCAGCGAAGGTGGCGCGCGGCGCTGCGGTTCAGCGCGATCACTTCGCGGTCCCATTCGCCGACGATCAGTCGTGTGGGCGCTTGCGCGCGCGCGAGATCCTCCGGCGGCGCGAGATCCGGACGCCCGCCGCGCGAGACGACCGCACGCACCGCGTCGCCGAGCGCGGCCGCGGCGATCAGCGCCGCGGCCGCGCCGGTGCTGGCGCCGAACAGGCCGAGCGGCAGCGCTTTCAGCGAAGGTTCGCGCGCGGCCCAGTGGCAGGCGGCGATGAGCCGGCGCGCCAGCAGCGGGATGTCGAAGCGCGCGGCGCGTTCGGTGTCTTCGGCCGGCGTCAGCAGGTCGAACAGCAGCGTGGCGATCCCTTCCTCGTTGAGCACGCCGGCCACATAGCGGTTGCGCAGCGACAGCCGGCTCGATCCGCTGCCGTGCGCGAACAGCACCACACCGCGTGCGGGCGCAGGCAGCACGAGATCGCCGGCGAGCGTGACGCCGTCGGCGGCGAGCGCGACCGCGCGCGGCGTCATCGAGCGTGCAGCCGCACCGGAATGCGGCGCGGACCGAAAGCGCCCTCGAACCGGCCGAAGCGTCCCGCGATGGCGGTCGTGCAATGCGGGCAGCGGCCCTCTTCGGTCAGCTCGTAGCGCAGGATGCGGTGCCAGTCGCGCTCGATCAGCGCGGCGTGGCAGTTCGGGCAGAACGTCGTGCCGCCTTCGGTGTCGTGCACGTTGCCCGTATAGACGTGGTGCAGGCCTTCTTCGAGCGCGATGCGGCGCGCGCGCGCCAGCGTGGCGGGCGGTGTCGGCGGCAGATCGGTCAGTTTCCAGTCGGGGTGGAAGGCGGTGAAGTGCAGCGGCACCTGCGGGCCGAGCTCGCGGCGGATCCACCGGCTCAGCGCGCGCAGTTCGTCGTCCGAGTCGTTCTTGGTCGGGATCAGCAGCGTCGTGATCTCGGTCCACACGTCGGTTTCGTGCACGAGGTACTTCAGCGTGTCGAGTACCGGCGCCAGGTGTGCGCCGGTGAGCTTGAAATAGAAGTCCTCGGTGAACGCCTTCAGGTCGACGTTGGCCGCGTCCATCTTCTCGTAGAACGCGCGGCGCGGTTCGGCGTGGATGTAGCCCGCCGTGACCGCGACGGTCTTCAGTCCGCGCGCGTGGCACGCGTCGGCGCAATCCGTCGCATACTCGGCGAAGATCACCGGGTCGTTGTAGGTGAAGGCCACGCTCTTGCAGCCGGTGGCGAGCGCCGCCTCCGCGATCTCGACGGGGCTGGCCTGGTCCATCAGCCGGTCCATCTCGGTCGACTTCGAGATGTCCCAGTTCTGGCAGAACTTGCACGCGAGATTGCAGCCCGCGGTGCCGAACGAGAACACCGCCGAGCCGGGGTAGAAGTGATTCAGCGGCTTTTTCTCGATCGGATCGACGCAGAAGCCCGACGAGCGCCCGTAGGTGGTCAGCACCATCGCATCGCCGACGCGCCGGCGCACGAAGCACAGCCCGCGCTGGCCTTCATGCAGCTTGCAGTCGCGCGGGCACAGATCGCACTGGATGCGGCCGTCGGGCAGCCGGTGCCACCAGCGCGCGGGGTGGAGGCTTTCGGCGGTCGCGTTCATGCCGGCACCTCGTGTTCCGACCACTTGCGCACCGTGTAGCGCGAAATGCGCACCTGGTCGGACCAGAAATCGGCCGGCAGCCCCGCCTTGCGCTTGAGTTCGCCGAGGAAGCGGCGCGCATCGGGCAGCGACTGCCAGACCTGCGGCAGGAACGTGCTGCGCCGCTCGCCGAACTCGAACACGACGCCGTCGACGTGCGGGCGCAGCAGCGCGAGCAACGCGCTTTCACTGGCGGCCGCGAGCGGCACGGGCGCGGACAGCAGCGACACCTCGATGCGGACGGCGTCGAACTCGTGCCTGGCGAGCGGCGCGAACCGCGGATCGGCGAACGCCGCGGCGCGCGCGTTATGCGCGACGTCTTCGCCCAGCGCGCGCTGCGCCTGCAGCGTGCCGATGCAGCCGCGCAGCTCGCCGTGCTTGCGCAGCGTGACGAAGCTGGCGCCGGGCGCGTCGAGAAAGGGCGCGGCCGGATGCGCGCGCGCGGGCAGGCCGAGCTCGCGCGCGATCGTGCCGCGCGCCAGCGTCGTCAGCACGGCGCCGGTGTCCTCATCCTCGTCGGCACGCGCCTCGTCCGGTTCGCACAACGCGAGCGCGGCGTAGCCGACGACGCGCTGCCGGTCGCCCGCGGTGTCGCCCGAGTTGCGGGCATCGAGCAGCGTGGGCTGCATGCCGCGCCGGCGCGCCAGTTGCAGCAGTCCGTTGACCGGGGTGGCGCCGCACGCCTGCCGGTGATCGAGCCGCGGCTCGAGCGCGAGCATCGCCGCGAGCGCGCTCGCGTCGGCTGCGCGCGCCGCCTCGTACGGCAGGTAGTGCGACAGATCGGAGCTCGCCACGATCAGCGTCTCGGCGCCGCCCCACACCCGCTCGAGCGCCTGCGCCACCTCGGCCGGCGCGGCGTCGCCGACCGCGAGCGGAACAAGGCTAAAGTCCGCAAGCACCGTCTGCAGGAAGGGCAGGTGCACCTCGAGCGAATGCTCGAACGCGTGCGCCGCCGGGCTTTCGACCACCTGCGGCAGCTCGCGCAATGCGGCGATCGCCGCAGCGTCGACGCCGACCTCGCCCAGCGGCGTGGCGAACCGATCCGCGCCGGGCAGCGCCAGCCCGCGGATCGGCACGCGATGCACGGGGCCGAGCAGTACCACGCGGCGGATACGTTGGCGCGCGTCAGCGAGCGTTGCGTAGGCCGAAGCGGCGATCGGACCCGAGTAGACGTAACCGGCGTGCGGCGCGATCAGCGCCTTCGGTGTGCGCGGCGGGCGCGGGGCACGCACGTTGGCCAGCAGCGACTGCACGGCACTGCGCAAGGCTTGCGCGTGCGCCGGGTAGAACATCCCGGCGACTGCGGCCGGTCGAATCGCCGGCTTGGGTGTCTCCATCATGGCGGCCCTCCTGCGGACCCACCTGATACATCGTACGCCGCAAATGAGGGCGTTGCAGCGTTGCTTCAACTGCTCGGTCCGACGAATCCGCGAGACTGCTGGCAGCCGACCGGTGCGCGGCGTCGACGCGCGTTTGGGCTTCGCGTCGAACCCCGGTGTCATCGATCTCGAACCGGCGCCCAGCATCATGACGAGCGAGCGCCCCTGCCCACGCCGGCGTGAACGCCGCAGTCCATCGCGGTGGAAGGTCGTGCGATCGCCGGTCAGCGCACGGCCCGGATCGCTCGCTTCGCTCAGGCTGCCGGTGGCGCGCGCTTGGACGAGGCGCGATGCGCCGAGTCCCGGCGGCGGGGCTTGCGGCGCCGGTCAGGACGGGCGACGCGCCTCGAGCTCGGCCACGCGGGCCTCGAGCGCTTGGAGTTTGGCGCGCGTTCGCGCGAGCACCTGCGACTGCGTGTCGAATTCCTCGCGCGTGACCAGTTCGAGCCGGGCGAACTGCTGGCCGAGCAGCGCCTTGAGGTTCTTGCGCAGATCCTCGGCAGGTGTGTCGGCGAGCAGCGCCAACAGGCGCTCGTGCAATTCGTCGAGAAACGGGATCTTGTCCATCGTGCGCTGATCCTGCGGGTGCCTGCGCCGAGTCTATACGCCTGCGCGGCAACGCGACGGTGCATCGGCGCGCACTTCGGGTGCATCGCCCCGCTGCCGTGCGGCCCCGGATCGGCCGGATGCACGATCGCTGTGCGCGCAGGGCGTGGCATGCATGTTGCTGCGAGCTCGTTGGGAACTTCCGCATCAACCCCCCGAGGAAAGGAAAACGATGAGCAAGCTGATCCATGTGTCGGGCGCTGCGGCGTTGTTGTTGCTGTCTTCCGCGGGCGCCTTCGCGCAGAGCAAGGCCGAACCCGAATTCACGTTCACGGGCAACGCGTCGCTCGCCAGCGACTACCGCTTCCGCGGCTACACGCAGACCGGCTACCGCCCGACCTTCCAGGGCGGATTCGACTTCGCGCACAAGTCCGGTTTCTACCTCGGCAACTGGAACTCGAACGTCGAACAGGGGCTTTACAACGGCGCCAGCCTGGAAATGGACTTCTACGGCGGCTACAAGGGCAGCGCCGGCGGCATCGGCTACGACGTCGGCTACCTGTACTACTTCTATCCGAACAGCGGCGCGCTCGGCTCGGTGAAGATCAAGAACGGCGAGCTGTACGTCGGCGCCTCCTACGGACCGCTGTCGGCCAAGTGGTACTACGCGACGACCAAGTTCTTCTCGATCGGCGAAGGGGTGCCCGGCGTGGATACGAAGGGGTCGTGGTATCTGGATCTGGCCGGCACGCTCGACCTCGGGGGCGGCTGGACCGCGACCGCGCACTACGGCTACCAGAAGATCAACGACGGCAAGAAGGCCGGCTTGCTCGAAGACAGCGTCAGCGACTACAAACTCGGCATCGCCAAGGACGTCGCCGGCTGGGCGCTCGGCGCGGCCGTGGTCGGCACCTCGGAGAAGAACCTGTTCACGACGGCCGAGTCCGGTTTCACCGAGGGCGGCGGCAAGACCTCCGTCGTGCTGAGCGTGTCGAAGTCGTTCTAGCCCGCAACGCGGCGCCGCGGTCGCCGACCGCGCGCCGCCACCCAAGCAGAGGAGACCATGAAACTGATCACCGCCATCATCAAGCCGTTCAAGCTTGACGAGGTGCGTGAGGCGCTGTCCGCCGTCGGCGTGCAGGGCATCACCGTCACCGAGGTCAAGGGTTTCGGCCGGCAGAAGGGCCACACGGAGCTGTACCGCGGCGCCGAGTACGTGGTCGACTTCCTGCCGAAAGTGAAGGTCGAGGCCGCAGTCGCCGAAGACATCGTCGAGCGCGCGATCGAAGCGATCGAGAACGCCGCACGCACCGGCAAGATCGGCGACGGCAAGATCTTCGTCTACGACCTCGAGCAGGTCATCCGCATCCGCACCGGCGAAACCGGGAAGGACGCTCTTTAACCCGATGACGAGAAACTCCATGAAGAAGCTGCTCGTGATGCTAGTCGCCGCCGGCGCCATTGCGCTGGGATCCGCGCCGACGGCCGCCGTCGCGCAGGCCGCGCCCAGCGCCGAAGCGAAGAAGGACGAGACCAAGGCCGAAGTCGCACCCGCGGCGGCGCCGGCCGCCGCCGAACCCGCGAAGGCCGAGGCGAAGCCGGAGGCAACGGCTGCCGACGCGCCCAAGCCGCCCAACATCAACAAGGGCGACACCGCGTTCATGTACGTCGCGACCGTGCTCGTGATCCTGATGACGATCCCGGGGCTGGCGCTGTTCTACGGCGGGCTGGTCCGCTCGAAGAACATGCTGTCCGTGCTGATGCAGGTGTTCGTGACGTTTGCGCTGATTTCGGTGCTGTGGGTGATCTACGGCTACTCGCTCGCGTTCACCGGCGGCTCGCCGTTCATCGGCGGGCTGTCGAAGCTGTTCCTTTCGGGCGTGACGCCCGAATCGGCCGGTGCGACCTTCAGCAAGGACACCTACATCCCGGAGCTGCTGTTCGTCGCCTTCCAGTGCACCTTCGCAGCGATCACCTGCGCGCTGATCGTCGGCAGCTACGCGGAGCGGATGAGGTTTTCCGCGGTGCTGCTGTTCATGGTCATCTGGTTCACGTTCAGCTACCTGCCGATGGCGCACATGGTGTGGTTCTGGGACGGGCCGGATGCGATCAAGGACGAGGCGACGCTGAAGGCCGTGACCGATGCGGCCGGCTGGTTGTGGGCCAAGGGCGCGCTCGACTTCGCCGGCGGCACCGTCGTTCACATCAACGCCGGTGTCGCGGGACTGGTCACCGCGTACTTCCTCGGCAAGCGCATCGGCTACGGCAAGGAGTCGCTGGCGCCGCACAACCTGACCCTGACGATGGTCGGTGCGGCGCTGCTGTGGGTGGGCTGGTTCGGCTTCAACGCCGGCTCCAACCTGGAAGCCAACGGCGTGGCCGCGCTCGCGTTCGTCAACACGCTGCTGGCGACCGCCGGCGCGGTGCTTTCCTGGACGTTTGCCGAGTGGATGATCAAGGGCAAGCCCTCGATGCTGGGTGCGGCGTCGGGCGCAGTGGCGGGGCTGGTGGCAATCACGCCGGCGTGCGGGTTCGTCGGCGTGGGCGGCGCGCTGGTGATCGGGCTGGTCGCCGGCGTGCTCTGCTTCTGGGGCGTGACCGGGTTGAAGAAGATGCTTGGCGCGGACGACGCGCTCGACGTTTTCGGTGTGCACGGCGTCGGCGGCATCGTCGGCGCGCTGCTCACCGGCGTGTTCGCTTCGCCCGCGCTCGGTGGCCTGGGCATCTGCAACTACGTCACCAACAAGTGCGGCGATCCGGCCGACTTTCCCGGCATCGCCGCGCAGGTGTGGGTCCAGTTCCAAGGCGTGCTGACCGCGATCGTGCTCTCCGCGGTCGTCTCGTACGTCGCTCTGCTGATCGTCAACGCGATCGTCGGGGTACGGGTGGCCGAGGAAGAGGAGCGCGAAGGACTCGACACGACGTACCACGGCGAGTCGGCGTACAAGTTCTGATATTCCGGACGCGGGCTCGCCCCGCGCCCGGAACATGGCCCGCCGTTCGATCCGATCCGCTGCGCGGTCGGATCAACGGCGGGAGCTCGCGGGCCGCTGTGCGGCCCGCTTTGCTTTCTCCCGCGATTCTCGACTGCGAACGGTACGCTTCTTGCTTACGTCTTCGTGTGTGTCTCCCCAGCCCGGAGATTTCACGGGGGACGCGGGATTTGCGCGGATGCCTGCGGGATGCGGATTGGCCGAGAGGGGCG
>JBBIJJ010000031.1:0-24216 GCA_037446035.1 Burkholderiales bacterium | reverse complement strand
ACCCTCGCCATTCCCACCCAACCAGTCCTTGCCATTCCGGCCCAACCAGTCCTTGTCATTCCGACCAGCGCTTGTCATTCCGACCCGACCCGCCCTTGTCATTCCGAGCCGAAGGCGAGGAATCTCAGCGGCTCGCAACGCCAAGATCCCTCGCGCTGCTCGGGATGACGGCAGCAGCGCCCCGCGACGGCGAAGCCCACTCGCAACGTGGCGGTGTCACGAGATTGGATCATCCTCATCAGCCACGCGGCTTCTGCTCGAGCGTCAGATGCAGCTTGTTGGCCTCGTCGCGCGACAGCACGATGCTCACGTCGGCGGGCACCTGCACCGTCGCGCCGACCATCTGCGCGGCGATCGGCAGTTCGCGGCCGCCACGGTCGATCAACACCGCCAGCTCTATGCGCGCTGGCCGCCCATAGTCGAACAGCTCGTTCAACGCCGCGCGCACCGTGCGCCCGGTGTACAACACGTCATCGACCAGCAGGATTTCGGCGCCGGCGACGTCGAACGGGATGCGCGAGGGCTTGACACTCGGATTCAATCCGCCGCGCGCAAAGTCGTCGCGGTAAAACGAGATGTCGAGCACGCCGACCGGGTGCGCGACCTTCAGTTCGTCCTTCAGCCGCTCGGCGATCCACACGCCGCCGGTGTGGATGCCGACGAGCTTCACGTCGCGGCCCGCGACTTCCTCGCGCACGTGCTGCGCCAGCGTCCGATAGATGGCCTCGGCGTCGAGCGTGATGGTCATCGCGCCCCCCGACCGGCAGCCGGCACCCGGCCGGTGGCCGCGCGCGCTTGCCTTCGGCCCTCGAGGCGAAGCCGACGACTGGGGGGCGGAGGGTTCGAACGCGCAGTCATCTACTCCACACTCAGCAGGTACTGCTGCAGGATCACGGCGGCGGCTTCGTCGTCGTTGCAGCCGCCCGGCGGAACGCCACCCCGCCCCCCGGAAAGGGAGGGAAAACGTCGAGACGCGCGCTGCGTGTCCGCCTCGACGGACGAATATCGCTCGTCGACCCGCGCCACCGGCAGCCGGAAGCGGCCTTCGAGCTGGCGCGCGAAGCGCTCGCAGCGCTGCGTCATCTCGTGCGCGGCGCCATCGGGGTGTCGGGCGATGCCGACCACCAGCCGCGCCGGCTGCCACTCGGCGATCAGTGCGGCGATGCGCGCCCAGCGCGTCGGGCCCTGCGCGTCGATCACCGCCAGCGGGCGAGCCCGGCGCGTCAGCGTGTTGCCGATCGCCACACCGATACGACGCGCGCCGAAATCGAAGCCGAGCACGACTTCGTCGCTCATCGAAACAGGGACGGAAACGGCGGTGCGGCGGGCGGCAAGCGAAGGCAACGCCGCGGCCCGCATCGGCTCAGGCGTGTCCCGCCAGCATCGACAGTTGCGTGCTGTCGATACCGAGCAGCGCCAGCGCGGCGGCAAAACGCTCTTCGACGGGCGTTTCGAAGATCACGCTCGTCTTGGCGCCCACTGTCAGCCAGGCGTTCTGCGAGATTTCGTTCTCGAGCTGTCCCGCCCCCCAGCCGGAGTAGCCGAGCGTGACCAGCAGCTTCTGCGGGCCGTTGCCTTCGGCCACCGCTTCGAGCACGTCCTTGGAGGTGGTCAGCCCGATCTCCTCACCGACGGCGAGTGTGGAGCCGTATTCGCCGCGCGGCACGTGCAGCACGAAACCGCGCTCGGTCTGCACCGGTCCGCCGAAGTAGACCGGTTCGTCCTTCCAGGGCGCGATCTCCAGCTTCAGATCGATCTTGTCGAACAGGTGGGCGAGCGTCAGTTCGGTCGGCCGGTTGATGACCAGTCCGAGCGCGCCGCGCTCGTTGTGTTCGCAGATGTACACGACCGAGCCCGCAAAGTTCGGATCCGCCATGGTCGGCATCGCGATCAGGAACTGGTGCGTCAGATTCAACTGCGGACGGTCGGTCATGAGCGCATTGTAGTCGCGTGGCGCGCATCGTTCGATCCGTTCGGCGGCCCGGAATTCGGGACGCGCGGCTTTCGATGGCGGGAGCCCGGATCGGGGCGACGCCGCGGCGCCACCGCCCCCGTTTTCCGTGAGGGCGCAGACGGCTGCACGTGATCGGGCCGACCGTCGGCGCCGACCTCGGTAGGATTCGGCCAGGTGTCGTCCATCATCGGCGCGCCGGCCGCCGCCGCCGCGATCCGCCCCAGGCCGAACCCTGAATCCTCGATCCTGCCGTCATGGACTCGGCCCTCGTCTGGTATCGGCGCGACTTGCGCTGGCGCGACCATGCAGCGCTGTACCACGCGCTGCGGCAAGCACGCCGGGTCTATTGCGCGTTCGTCTTCGATCGCGCGATCCTGGACGAACTGCGGGCCGAAGGCCAGACGGCGGACCGCCGGGTCGAGTTCATCCGCGCCGCGCTGGTCGAGCTCGACGCGGCGCTGCGCGAACGCGGTAGTGCGCTCATCGTGCGGCACGGCTTCGCCGTCGAAGAGATCCCGCGGCTGGCGGCCGAGCTGCAGGTCGAGGCGGTGTTCGCCAATCACGACTATGAGCCCGTGGCGATCGAACGCGAGGCGCGCGTGGCGGCGGCGCTAGCGGCTGCCGGACGAGACCTGCGCACCTTCAAGGATCAGGTGATCTTCGACAAGGACGAGCTGCTGACCGCTGCGGGCAAACCCTATACCGTCTTCACGCCGTACAAGATCGCCTGGCTCAAGAAGCTCGCGCCGTTTTACGTGCGGCCATACCCGTTCGAGCGTTACGCGGGCGCGCTGGTGCCGCCACCGCAGGCGGCATCCGTGCCCACGCTCGAAGCGCTGGGATTTCGCACGACGGATCTCGCCTCGCTGGAGTTGCCGACTGGCGCCAGCGGCGCCGAACGGCTGTTCGAGGAGTTCAAGTCGCGTATCGACGCCTATGCGCAGGCACGCGACTTCCCGGCCGTGCGCGGTCCGTCGTACCTGTCGGTGCACCTGCGCTTCGGCACCGTTTCGATCCGCGCGCTGGCCGGCTGGGCATGGCAGCGCTGGCGCGAAACCGGGTCGCGCGGCGCTGAGGTGTGGTTGTCGGAGTTGATCTGGCGCGAGTTCTACCAACAGTTGCTGTTTCACCACCCGCATGTGGTCGAGCGTGCGTTCAAGCCAGCGTACGACCGCATCGTCTGGGACGACGACCCGGAGCGTTTCGCCGCCTGGTGCGAAGGGCGCACCGGCTATCCGCTGGTCGACGCGGCGATGGCGCAGATCAACCGCACCGGCTACATGCACAACCGGCTGCGCATGGTGGTGGCGAGCTTCCTGACCAAGGATCTGGGCATCGACTGGCGGCGCGGCGAGCGCTACTTCGCGCGCCATCTGAACGACTACGACCTGGCATCGAACAACGGCGGCTGGCAGTGGGCCGCTTCGACCGGCTGCGATGCGCAGCCGCATTTCCGCATCTTCAACCCGGTCGCGCAGTCGCAGAAGTTCGACCCCGAGGGCAAGTTCATCAAGCGTTATCTGCCGCAACTGGCCGGCTTCAGCGCCGACGAGATCCATGCGCCATGGCGCGTGCCGGCGGCGCGCCAGCGCGCCGCCGGTTGCGTGATCGGCGTGGACTATCCGGCGCCGATCGTCGACCACGCGCAGGCGCGCGAAAAGACGCTCGCGCGCTATGCGGTCGTCAAGCGCTGAAGGTCGCGGCCGACACGACGGCCCGCCGCGGGCGATGCAGCCTTGGTCACGCCTGACGGTGCGAACCACGCGCCGCCGCGAGGTAGAAGCCTGATGCACCGGCGGCGGCGAGCGCGACCAGCGCCCACAACGCCGCCGTACAGGCACCGGGCCAGCGCGGCGATCACGGCCGCAATTGGCGGGCCGCCCGCGGGCGTTGCGCGCCGCACGTCCATGTGCACGATCGTTGCCGATGGTCTTGGCGCGGCTCGAGCGCCGCCGGACGAACTGCGCCGAGGCGACCGGCGGACTCGCCGTATGCATGGCCGCGTGAAAAGAAACGGCCCGCCGAAGCGGGCCGTCCTGAACTGCAGGCAGGAACCCTGCGCGAAATCCGCTCGCGCTTCGCGCGAGCGGAGCGCCGGTTACATGTCCATGCCCATGCCGCCCATGCCGCCCATGCCGGCGCCGGCTCCCGCACCTTTCTCTTTTTCTTCGACGAGCTCGGCGACCATCGCGTCGGTCGTCAGCATCAGGCCCGCGACGGACGCGGCGTTCTGCAGCGCCGTGCGCGTGACTTTGGTCGGGTCGAGCACGCCCATCGAGACCAGATCGCCGTACTCGCCGGTCTGCGCGTTGAAGCCGTAGTTGCCCTTGCCTTCGGCGACCTTGTTCACGACGACGCTGGGCTCATAGCCGCTGTTGGCGACGATCATGCGCAGCGGCTCCTCCATCGCGCGCAGCACGATCTTGATGCCGGCGTCCTGGTCCGCGTTGTCGCCCTTGAGATTCGCGATGGCCTGCTTGGCGCGGATCAGCGCCACGCCGCCGCCGGCGACGATGCCCTCCTCGACCGCCGCGCGCGTGGCGTGCAACGCGTCCTCGACGCGGGCCTTCTTCTCCTTCATCTCGACTTCGGTGGCGGCGCCGACCTTGATCACCGCCACGCCGCCAGCCAGCTTGGCGACGCGCTCCTGCAGCTTCTCGCGGTCGTAGTCGCTGGTCGCTTCTTCGATCTGCGCACGGATCGCCTTGACGCGGGCTTCGATGGCCTTGGCATCGCCGGCGCCGTCGATGATCGTCGTGTCCTCTTTCGCGACCTCGATGCGCTTGGCCTGGCCGAGGTCGTTAAGCGTGGCTTTTTCGAGGGTCATGCCGGTCTCTTCGGCGATGACCACGCCGCCGGTCAGGATCGCGATGTCTTCGAGCATCGCCTTGCGCCGATCGCCGAAGCCCGGCGCCTTGACCGCGCAGGTCTTCAGGATCCCGCGGATGCTGTTGACGACCAGCGTCGCCAGCGCTTCGCCTTCGACTTCCTCGGCGATGATCAGCAGCGGCCGGCCGGCCTTCGCGACCTGCTCGAGGATCGGCAGCAGATCACGGATGTTGCTGATCTTCTTGTCGTGCAGCAGAACGTACGGGTTCTCGAGCACGCAGATTTGCTTGTCGGCGTTGTTGATGAAGTACGGCGACAGGTACCCGCGATCGAACTGCATGCCCTCGACGATGTCGAGCTCGTTCTCCAGCGACTTGCCGTCCTCGACGGTGATCACGCCTTCCTTGCCGACCTTGTCCATCGCCTTGGCGATGATGTCGCCGATGCTCTGGTCGGAGTTGGCCGAAATCGCGCCGACCTGGGCGATCTCTTTGTTGGTGGTCGTCGGCTTCGACAGCTTCTTCAGTTCCTCGACCGCGGCGACGACGGCCTTGTCGATGCCGCGCTTCAGGTCCATCGGATTCATGCCGGCGGCGACGTACTTCATGCCTTCGGTCACGATCGACTGCGCCAGGACCGTCGCGGTCGTCGTGCCGTCGCCGGCGGCGTCCGAGGTCTTGGACGCGACTTCCTTGACCATCTGCGCGCCCATGTTCTCGAACTTGTCCTTCAGCTCGATCTCTTTGGCGACCGAGACGCCGTCCTTGGTCACCGTCGGCGCACCGAAGCTGCGCTCGAGCACGACGTTGCGGCCTTTGGGTCCCAGTGTGACCCTGACCGCGTTGGCCAGGATGTTCACGCCGCGCACCATCTTGTGGCGCGCATCATCGCCGAAGAAAACCTGTTTCGCTGCCATATCGAATTGCTCCTGATCAGTTCAGTACAAGTAGTCGGACCACCGAGCGGTACGAAGTTCTTCGTTGTCGCCGTCAGGCGATCACGCCCATCAGGTCCTCTTCGCGCATCACGAGGTATTCCTCGCCTTCGACCTTGACGGTCTGACCGGCGTACTTGCCGAACAGGACCCTGTCGCCGACCTTGACGTCGATCGGGATCAGCTTGCCGTTGTCGTCGCGCTTGCCCGGGCCGACGGCGACGATTTCGCCCTGGTCGGGTTTCTCCGCCGCGGTGTCGGGAATGACGATGCCCGACGCGGTCTTGCGCTCGTTGTCCAGACGCTTGACGATCACACGATCGTGCAACGGACGAATCTTCATAAGGTCTCCTCTGAAGGTCTCGAGTAACGAGAAAAAACCAGAAAGGGGGGAGGCTCCCGCGCCTCCGACGAGGCCGACGGCGTGTTAGCACTCGGCATCGGCGAGTGCTGATTGTAGGGGCATGATGGCACCCCTTCAAGTTCGAGCATCTTTGATGGAGCGAAGGTCCGTAGAGATCATGCAAGCGCCATCGCCGCTTGGCTCCACGCGCATCGAAGGATGCCGTCAAGTGAGTGCAAGCTCACTCAATGTCGAGCATGGCCGTGACGCCGCCGGCGGAATGATCGTGCAATCCCCGAGTTCCGGTGGCCCGGCTGCCCCGCGGGCTCGCGCCTCGGCAACGGGTCGCCGCACCTGCCGCCGTATTGGCCGCGCACCCGTGGAAGCCCCCGCACATCCCGGCGGCGCGCACCGCGCGGACGCGCCTGGCCCGCCGCACATCGGACTAACTGCAGCGAGGGATGGCTGATCTAGACCGTCCGCGCTATCAAAAGGCGGCTCGAACATGCCGATCGCGAAAGGGATACGTTGAACTGCGAACTGCTGCGATGGTGCCGTCCGAAGCGCTTGCCTGCCCGCCGACCGTACGCCTGCCGCGCGACCGCGACCGCGGCCGCCGCCCCGGAGGTTTCGTGCACTCGGTGCTGAGTTTCACGCGGCTGGAGATCCCCGAAGTCGAGCTGTTCGAAACGGCGGTGACCTTTCCAGCGGCCACCGACCCGCTGACGGCGCACGACGAGCTGGCCAAGGTATTCGGCCACAAGGCGGGCTTCGGCCACTTTCTGTTTCGCGCCGACAGCACGGTGCCCGGTCGCTACTGGGTGCAGTCGGTCGAACCATGGTCGCGCTGGCCCGAGCAGGCACTCAGCGCGCTCGAGCCCAAGCGCGTCGTGATCCAGCTCGCCGAGGGTTTGATGTACCGGTTCACGCTGCCGGTGTGCGCCGGACGCGAGTTTCTGAACGACCAGGAAAAACGCGTGGTTCCATTTCAGACCGCGGAAGAAGTGCGCGCCTGGTTCAACGAAAACGCCGCTCAGTTCGGCATCAAGCCGCTGATGCTGGACGTGTCGATGCACACGCTGCGTTTTCCCCACCGCGAGCAGCGATTCAAGGTGCAGCACGCGGTGCTGGAGGGCGCGCTCGAAGTCGCCCATGCCGAGCGGCTGCGCCGCCGGATCCTGAAGGGTTTCGGCTATTACCGGCGCACCGGCCTCGGCATGCTCCAGCTATCGGCTTGAGCCCGGCGCCGCCCCCTTGAACCTGGCGATCGTCGCCCCGACCTGGGCGGTCGGAGGTTGCCGATGATCGATGCCAATCAGACTTCGTTTGCGCGCGACGTGATCGAGGCGTCGCGCGAGACGCCCGTGCTCGTGGACTTCTGGGCACCGTGGTGCGGGCCCTGCCGCATGCTCGGACCGATGCTGGAGAAGCTCGAAGCGGAGTACGGCGGCCGCTTTCGCCTCGTCAAGGTCAATTCCGACCAGAACCCCGAGCTGGCCGCACAGTTCCGGGTCCGCAGCATTCCGTACGTGGTTGCCTTCGTCGACGGCCAGCCGGTGGACGCCTTCGTCGGCGTGCTGCCCGAAGGCCAGTTACGCGCTTTCCTCGCGAAGCTGCTACCCGATCCGAGCGAAATCGAGCGCCGCAAGGCGCTCAAGCTGATCGAGGCAGACGCGCTGGACGAGGCGGCGGCTGCGCTGCGTGCGGCGGTCGCACTCGATCCGGGCAACGACGCCGCGCGGCTGGACCTGGTCGCGCTGCTGCTCGAACGGATGCCGGCGCCGGTCACGCAGGCGCGCATCGACGAGGCGCGCGAAGTGCTCGCGCACGCCGCGGCGACGACGAAGCTCGAGGCGCGCTACCGCGCGCTGCAGACGCGACTGGAAAGCGTCGCGCATGCCGCGCGCCTGCCGGCGGCCGACGAATTGCAGCGGCGCATCGAAGCGCAGCCCGACGACCTGCAGGCGCGGCTCGATCTCGCGCACGTCTACATCGCGCAGCGGCGCTTCGAACCGGCGCTGCAGCAGTTGCTGCAGATCGTCGCGCGCGACCGCAGGTTCGGCGACGACATCGGCCGCAAGACGATGCTCGCGGTCTTCGAGATGGCTGCGGATCAGCCCGCGCTCGTGGCGGAATACCGGCGCAAGCTGGCCGCGGAACTGAATCGCTGAAAGGCAACTGGGCAGGCGCGGTGCGACCCGCTCCAGCGCAGCGGCGCCGCACGCGCCGGGCGCCACCGCAAAGGGCGCGCGGCCGTGCGCGCGCCGGCATCGAAGTCCTCAGAAGGTGTGAATCTTTCTGCTGCGCGGCCCGCTGGCGTCGTTGCGCGCTGCTCGGGCCTCGCCTATCTACTTGATATGTCTCGGCCCTGCGGCTGCGTGCGCCTAGCCAGCGGCCCGCTCGCGACGAAATCTTCACACCTTCTCAGTCGGCGTACTTGACCGAGCACCCGTACGCGGGCGTCGATGCGATCGACACCGACTGCCCGGCGCGCGCCTCGTCGAGCGCCTGCGCGACGAGATTGCGCGCCGTCCTGACGTCGGCGGGATTGGCGCTGCGTTTGTCGTCGATCGCGCCCGCGTAAATCAGCCTGCCGTTCGGGTCGACCACGTACATGTGCGGCGTGGTGCGTGCGCCGTAGGCGCGACCGACCTTGCCGTCGGGATCGAGCATCGCCGCGGTCGGTGCCGCGCCCTGCTTGGCCAGCCAAGCCGCCTGCTGGGCCGGTTGCATGAACTCGGAATGGTTCGCCGCGGTCGAGTTGACGACGAGCCAGGCGACACCGTCGGCCGTGTAGCGCTTCTGCAGCGACTGCATGTTGCCGCTGACGTAGTGCTTTTGCACGAACGGGCACGAAGGGTTGGTCCATTCGAGCACGACGTAGCGGCCCCGAAAGTCGGACAGGCGTACGGGCTTGCCGGCGAGGTCGGTCAGCGAAAACGACGGCGCCGGCTGCCCCGGCAGCGCTTGCGCCACCGCCTGCGCGGAAACCAGCAAGGCGGCGCCCAGCGCCAGCGTGCGGAGCGTGCTGCAAGTCATATTCGTCCTCCTCGAGCGTGGCGTGCGATCAGAGGCGCGCGAGCGCTTCGAGCACGGTGCGCTCGGTCAGCAGCTCGGGCAGCACCTGCGCGCCGCCCTTGCCGTCGTACAGCACGTACAACGGCACGCCGTTGCGATTGAAGCGCGCGAGTTCCTGTGTGATCTCCGGGTCGCGGTTGGTCCAGTCAGCTCGCATCAGGGTCACGCCACGCGCACGGAATGCCTCGTCGACGGCGGCAGCGGTCAGCACGAGGCGCTTGTTGGCCTGGCAGGTCACGCACCAGGCGGCCGTGAAGTCGACGAACACCGGTTTGCCTGCGGCGATCGCCTGCTCGAGCGCCGCGCGCGACCACGGCTGCCATGGCGCCGCGTCTTTCGCGACGGCTGCCTGCGCGCGCCCGGTCACGCCGTTGTCGGCGCCGGTGGCCGAGACGGTCGCGTACACCGCCGCCAGTGCCGCGCCGAGCGCGACCCAGCGATAGGGTTGCGCGCCGCGCTGCGCGAGCCCGAACGCCCACGCGGCCAGGCCCAGCAGCACCAGCGCGAGCAACACCAGCCCGACCGCGTCGACGTCGACCTGTTGCGCCAGCACCCACAGCAGCCACACGCAGGTCGCAAACATCGGAAACGCCATGATCTGCCGGAAGCGCTCCATCCATGCGCCCGGCCGCGGCAGCCTCGCCAGCAGTTGCGGCAGCACCGTCAGCACGACGTACGGCGCGGCCATGCCCACGCCCAGCATCGCGAACACGCCGAGCGCGACCGCCGCCGGCTGCGTGACGGCGTAGCCGAGGGCGGCACCCATGAACGGTGCCGTACACGGCGCGGCGACGATCACCGCAAGCACGCCGGTGCCGAAGCTGCCCGACAGCCGGTCGCGCGCGAGCCGCTGGCCGGCGCGCGTGTTGGCGAGCCCGCTGCCCCAGGTGAACTCGAACGCCCCGAGCAGATTCAACCCGATCAGGAAGAACAACCCCGTGAGCGCCGCGACCACCCACGGCGTCTGCAACTGGAACCCCCAGCCGAGCTGTGCGCCCGCCGCGCGCAGCGCGATCAGGCCCGAGGCCAGCAGCACGAAGCTCGCGATCACGCCGGCGGCGTACATCAGCCCGTGCGCGCGCAGCGATGGGTGCTTGATGTGGGCCTCGTCTTCGGCACGCTGATGCTGCACGAGCCCGAGCAGCTTCAGCGAAAGCACCGGGAACACGCAGGGCATCAGGTTCAGCAGCAGTCCGCCGACGAAAGCGCCGACGAGCGCGAACCACAGCGTCAGCGATGCGCCACTCTCGACCGGCGCCGCGGCGCTCACCGCCGGGACCGTTCCCGCCGCCAGCGGTACCGACACGACGCCGGCCCAGCCGCCGCGGTCGGCGCGCGCCGGCCCGCCGTCGACGACCAGGACACCTTTGAGCGTCCTGAATTCGGGCACGACCGGCGTGGCCGCGGTCAGGTACAGCGCCGCCAGATCGCCTTCGCGGCGCAGCGTCTGCGGCGCGGCGGCCTCGATGCGCGCTTCTTCGAGCGGAAAGAATTCGACCGACGACGGCGCCGCACTCGCGCCGCGCGGCTTGAACGCCAGCCGGATGCGGGTTTCTTCGATCGTCGCGGTCGCGCCCTCGAGCGTGACCGGCTGCGGAATGCGGCTGCGTACCGCCGCAAACTGCGCGGCACGGCGCGAGGGACCCGCCGCGTCGCGCACCGGCAACGTGAGCTTCAGATCCGCGCCGCCCGGAATGCAGACGTCCTTGCAGATCAGCCAGTCGGCGCGCGCGGCGATGTCGACGTTGCCGCCGGCTACCAACCCGGGCGGCGGCGTCAGCGTCGCGAGCAACAGGACCTCGCCGTCGTAACCGAAGTTCATCAGCGGGCCGACCGGAAAACGCTGCGGCACCGGCCACTCGATGGGTCCGGCCTGCCAGCCTGCGGGCAGCCGCCACTGGATCTGCGTGGGCAGCCCGGAATCGCCCGGCACCTGCCAGTACGTATGCCAGTGCGGATCGTGCTTGAGCCGCAGCGCGACCTGCAGCGGCTGGCCCGGCACCGCGGCATCGGTGGCGGCGACGAGTTCGGACTCGATGTTGTCGCCGCGTACCGGCTGCGCGCCGGCGGTGCCGGCAACGAGCGCGAGGGCAAGGACGACGACACGGGCAAACGCAGCCATGCTCGCTTCGTACGCGGTTCGCACCGGGAGTTCCCGCCAAGCCATTGCGAAGCGCCAGGACATGGATCAGATCAAGGCAAAGGCCTCGCGCGCGGCCGCGACGGTGGCGTCGATCGCGGCATCATCGTGCGCTGCGGAGACGAAACCCGCCTCGAACGCCGACGGCGCGAGGTAGACCCCCCGCGCGAGCATCGCGTGGAAGAAGCGGTTGAAGCGCTCCTTGTCGCAGGCCATCACCTGCGCGTAGCTCGCGGGCACGCGCTTCGCAAAATAGATGCCGAACATGCCGCCGACCGCGTCCGCGCTGAACTCGACCCCGGCAGCGCGCGCCGCGCCGGCCAGGCCGTCGACGAGCTTCGCCGTCTGCACGCCAAGCCGCTCGTAGAAGCCGGGCGCCTGGATCAGCTTCAGCGTAGCCAGACCGCACGCGACGGCGACCGGATTGCCCGACAGCGTGCCGGCCTGGTACACGGGGCCGAGGGGCGCCAGATGCTTCATCACGTCGCGCCGGCCGCCGAAGGCCGCCACCGGCATGCCGCCGCCGATGACCTTGCCGAGCACGGTCATGTCGGGCGCGACGCCGTAGAGCGACTGCGCGCCACCCAGCGCGACGCGAAAGCCGCTCATCACCTCGTCGAAGATCAGGATGGCGCCGTGCTTCGTGCATAACGCACGCATGGTGCGCAGGAACTCGGCCGCGCCGCGCACGAGGTTCATGTTGCCGGCCACCGGCTCGACGATCACGCCGGCGATGTCGTCGCCGTGCGCCTTGAACGCGTCCTCGAGCTGCTGCGGGTCGTTGTAGTCGAGCACGATCGTGTGCTGGGTGATGTCGGCCGGCACGCCGGCCGAGCTGGGATGACCGAAGGTCAGCGCGCCCGAGCCCGCCTTGACCAGCAGGCTGTCGGCGTGGCCGTGATAGCAGCCTTCGAACTTGACGATCTTGCGGCGGCCGCGGCCGTCGGCCGCGGCGCCGCGCGCCAGGCGTATCGCGCTCATCGCCGCCTCGGTGCCGGAGGACACGAGTCGCACCTGCTCGATCGAAGGCACGAGCTTGACAAGCGTCTCGGCCATCTCGACTTCGGCCTCGGTCGGTGCGCCGAACGACAGGCCGCGCGCGGCCGCCTCCTGCACCGCGCGCACGACGGCCGCGTGCGCGTGGCCGACGATCATCGGGCCCCACGAGCCGATGTAGTCGATGTAGCGCTTGCCCTCGGCGTCCCAGAAGTAGGCGCCTTCGGCGCGCTCGATGAACCGCGGCGTGCCGCCGACGGAGCGGAAGGCGCGCACGGGCGAGTTCACGCCGCCCGGGATCGAGCCCTGCGCGCGTTCAAACAGTTGTTCGTTGCGGTTCATATTCGTGCTCGCCCGACTTGAAGTTCGAAATCAGTGTGCGCGCCGCCGCGCCGGGGTCGGCCGCGTCGTACACCGCCGTGATCAGCGCCGCCGCGTGCGCGCCGGCGGCGGCGACCCGCGCGATGTTGGCAGTGTCGATTCCGCCGATGGCCACGACGTGCATGCCGGCGGCGCGTGCCCGCGCAAGCAGCGCCAACGGCGCGCGCACCGCGGCGGGTTTGGTCGGCGACGCGAAGACCGAGCCGAACGCGACGTAGTCTGCGCCGGCGGCCGTCGCCGCCCGCGCGCGTTCGAAGTCGTCGTAGCAGGACACGCCGACCGTCATCGCGATGCCGGCGCGTGCCAGCCGCGGGCGCGGATCGGGATCGTCGCGTCCCACGTGCACACCGTCGGCCTGCACCTCGATCGCCAGATCGACGTCGTCGTTGACGAGCAGCTTCGCGAAGTGCGCACGCGTCAGCTCGCGCAGCGCGCGCGCCTGCCGGCTGCGCGTGGCGCCATCGGTGCGCTTGTTGCGGTACTGCAGCCACCGCACGCCGGCGGCGAGCGCCGCGCGCGTGGCCGCGAGCAGCCGCTCGGTGTCGTCGCAGTCCGGCGTCAGCAGGTAGACGCCGCGCGGCGCATCAACGCGCGTCATCGTCGTGCGCTCCGGGAACGTCGTCGTTGGCCCAGAAAAGCCGGTCGGGCACGGCATCGCCCATGCCGAGGCGAAAGCCGCCGGCGAGCGCCTGCGCGAGGAACTCGTTGGCTTCGCGCACCGCGTCGCCGACATCGATGCCCTGCGCCAGCAGCGCGGCAATACCGGCCGACAGCGTGTCGCCGGCGCCGCGGAACGGCAGGTCGACGCGTTCGACGCTTTCGTTCTGCACGCTGCCGTCGTCGCCGAAGAGCCGATTGACGATGAGCTGGCTGCTGGACTCCGCACTGGTGATCAGTACGTATTCGGCGCCCCATTCGAGCAGCTTGTTCGCGCACTCGGTCGCGGAGAACTCCTCGGCGGCGTCGTCGTCGGTGGCCACCGCGATGAACCGGCGCGCCTGCGCGAGGCTCACGGTCAGCACCGTCGTCTGCGGCAGCAGCAGCTCGCGCATCGCACCGATCAGGTCCGGATCGAATCCGGCCCGCTCGCCGGCGTCGGAACGAAAAGGATCCAGTACGACCGGCAGGTCCGGATAGTCGGCGAGGATCTCGGCCACCGTCTGCGCGTTGTCCGCGCTGCCCAGCGCGCCGACCTTGAACGCGGCCACCGGCATGTCCTGCAGCACCGCCCGCGCCTGGTCGTCGAGCCACTCATCGTCGACGACCAGCACGTCCTCGACGCGCCGGCTGTCCTGCACGACCACACCGGTGATCGCACAGGCGGCGTGGCAGCCCATGCTTGCGCAGGCGAGCGAATCGGCGAGCACGCCGCCGGCGCCGGTGGGGTCCGACATCGCGAACGCGAGTACGGTGGGCGGAGCGTGATCGGTGGACATGCGGTTCGCGAAGGGCGCGATGGGGGCGCTGCGGGCATCGAAGCGCGATCACATGAAGCTGGTATTACCGGCCGAAAACGCCTTCTTTTGAAGGCACAAGTTATGATGCGCGCCGCTCAGTATGTTATCGGAAACGCTCAAGTCTCCAGGCGCAATGACGACGAAGGTTGAGACGCGGACATGGATGTGCCTCATTTGCGGCTGGATCTACGACGAGGCAGCCGGCTTGCCCGATGAGGACATCGCCCCGGGGACCCGTTGGGAGGACATTCCGCCCAACTGGACCTGCCCGGAATGCGGCGCGCGCAAGGAAGATTTCGAGATGGTCGAGATCTGACCGCGCGCGCTGCGGCTGCTGCCCGCCGCGAGCCGCGCGGGGCCGGACGCGTACGCGCTGCCGGCACGCGCCCGAACGACGACGGCGCGACCCGAGTGGAGGTGGTTTCTAGACATGGCGGCTCAGGAATTCGCAGACATCCGCGGCAAGAAGGTGATGGTGATCGACGACTCGAACACCATCCGACGCAGCGCGGAAATCTTCCTCACGCAGGCGGGCTGCCAGGTCATCCTGGCGCAGGACGGCTTCGAGGCGCTCGCCAAGATCAACGATCACCAGCCGAACATCATCTTCTGCGACATCCTGATGCCGCGCCTGGACGGCTATCAGACCTGCGCGCTGATCAAGCGCAGCCCGCGCTTCAACAAGACGCCGGTGGTGATGCTGTCGTCGAAGGACGGACTGTTCGACCGCGCGCGCGGCCGCATGGTCGGCTCCAGCGAGTACCTGACCAAGCCGTTCACCAAGGACAGCCTGTTGTCCGCCGTCCGCCAGTATTCGATCAACTGAATTCAAGCAACATCGCCTGCCGCTGTCGGGAGGTCTCCGCCATGCCGATCAAGAAGGTTCTCGTCGTCGATGACTCGCCAACCGAACGCTATTTCCTGACCGAGCTGCTGACCAAGAACGGCTTTACGGTGTCCGCCGCCGAGAGCGCCGAGGAGGCGGTGCTCAAGCTGCAAGCGAGCCATCCCGACCTCATCCTGATGGACGTCGTGATGCCGGGACAGAACGGCTTTCAGCTCACGCGTCAGCTGTCGCGCGATCCGGCCACGCAGAACATTCCGATCATCATGTGCACCAGCAAGAACCTGCAGACCGACCGTATTTGGGGTCTGCGGCAGGGCGCACGTGACTACGTGACCAAACCGATCAAGGCCGACGAGCTGCTGGAGAAGATCGCCGCGCTCGGCTGATCGAGGCAACCCATCGCGATGGAAGCCGGCAAACACCTGGTCAAGCTGCGCGACTTTTCGACGCAGCTCGCCGAACGGCTCAAGGCCGCGCCGCACACGCCGGCCGAGCCGACCCGGCTCGCGGTGCGGATCGGCGCGGAAAACTATCTGCTCGCGATGGAGCACGCCGGCGAGATCGTCGCCGTGCCCGACATCGCGCCGGTGCCGTGGACCAAACCGTGGTACCGGGGACTGGCCAATGTGCGGGGGCGCCTCGTGGGCGTGATCGACCTGATGCAGCTGGCGGGGCGCCCGCCACTGACGCCCGAGCAGGCGAACCAGATGCTCGTGCTCGGCGAGGGCCTGAAAGTCAACGCGGCGATCCTGGTCACGCGCGCCTTCGGTCTGCGCAATCTGAAGGACCTGGAACAGGTCGGCCGCGCCGGCGACGGCGCCGCGCCGTGGGAAGCGGGGCGCTTTCGCGATCTGAACGGAACGGTGCTGACGGAGCTCGACCTCGGGCGCCTGGTGGCCACCGAGGCGTTTGCGTCGATAGGGATCTGATCGAAGGCGACGACGGCGCATGGCTCACCGGATGCGACCGGCGCCCGGAACAAGAAGTCGCCGACTGGCGGAAGTGCGGAGGAAGGCATGGCATTGGACCTCGGAGCGACGATGAAAAAACCCGGCGCCAAGGAAGCAGCGGCGGAAGGATCCGGCGAGCCTTTCCGCTACACCGAATTCGCACCGATCGACGCACCGCCCGCGCCGCCGCGCAAGGGACGCAAGGCCGCGCCGGCCACACAGCGCATCGAGCGCGACGCTCCGCTCGCCGCGCCCGGCGCCAACCTCACGACCCGGCTGCTCGAGCGGCTCGTCGCGCTGCGCCTGCCCCTGATCGGCGACAAACCCGTCGCCACCCAGGTGCAGGCGCTGATGATCCTGACCGCGCTGTCGGCGCTGATCGTGCTGGTCGTGCTGGTCATCGACCTGCGGCTCGCGGCCAACGGCACGGCGCAGGTCGAGATCACCGGCGACACGCTGATGCACACGCAGCGCCTGGCCAAGGCCGCGCCCAACGCGGTGCAGGGCAACCGCTCGGCCTTCGCGGAGCTGAAGGACAGCCGCGACCGCATCTCGGCCAATCTCGCCGCGCTCCAAAACGGCGACGCGCGCGTGTCGGCCTCGTCGGCCGAGATCCAGCCGATGCTGGCGGGACTGATCGAACGCTGGAAGGCGTCCGAGGCGGCCGCGTCGATGATCATCGCGCAGGAAAAGACGCTCACCTCCTTCGGCGACGTGATCAAGCGCATCAACGAGGCCAGCCCGCGACTGCTGCAGCTGACCGAGGAGATCTCGGCATTGAAGCTGCAACAGGGCGCTTCCGCGCGCGAGATCGCAGCCGCCGGCCAGCTCGTGATGCTGACGCAGCGGCTCGGCAAGAGCGCGAACTCGCTGGTTGCCGGCGACGCCGCCAACGCCGAGGTCGCGCTGCTGCTTGGCCGCGACATCAACCTGTTTCGCGACCTGACGCAGGCGCTGCTCGCCGGCAACGACACGCTGCGCATCCCGGCCGCGAGCGACAACGAAACGCGCGCGCGGCTGCAGGAGCTCGGCAAGATCTACGCGGACTTCCAGGCGTCGATCGCCAGCGCGCTCGGCAACCTGCAGGCGATCGTGCAGGCCAAGGACGCCGAACTGGCGATCCTGCGCGACTCCGAGACGCTGCGCACGCAGGTCACCGAACTGCAGCGCGCCTACCAGAAGGAGCAGCGCATCCGCCTGGTCAACTTCTGGGTGATCGCGCTGGCCGGCCTGTTCGGCCTGCTGTGCGCGGCCGCAATCGCCAAGGTGCTGCTCGAAGACTCACGCAAGCGCGCCGCCGAAGCCGAGGTGCAGCGGGCCGAAGCGCAGCGGCTCGAAGAGGAAGCCAAGCGCGCCAACGAGCAGAACCAGGCGGCCATTTTGCGGCTGATGAACGAGCTGCAGGAGGTCGCCGACGGCAACCTGACGGTGCAGGCGACCGTGACCGAGGACATCACCGGCGCGATCGCCGATTCGGTCAACTACACGGTGGAAGAGCTGCGCGGACTGGTCGGCCGCATCAACTCGACCGCCGAGCAGGTCAACACCGCCTCCACGCAGGCGCGCGACATCGCCACGCGGCTGCTGACCGCGTCCGAGGCGCAGTCGCGCGAGATCAAGGAGACCGGCGAGAAGGTGCTGCAGATGGCCGCGCAGATCAACGACGTGTCGCGCAGCGCCGGCGAGTCGGCCAAGGTGGCGCGCACCTCGCTGGAGGCGGCCGAGCGCGGGCAGCGCGCGGTGTACAACCAGATCGCCGGCATGAACGAGATCCGCGAGCAGATCCAGGAGACCGCCAAACGGATCAAGCGGCTCGGCGAAAGCTCGCAGGAGATCGGCGAGATCGTCGAGCTGATCACCGACATCACGGAGCAGACCAACGTGCTCGCGCTGAACGCGGCGATCCAGGCTGCCTCCGCCGGCGAAGCGGGACGCGGCTTCTCGGTCGTGGCCGAGGAGGTGCAGCGACTGGCGGACCGCTCGGCCGAGGCGGCCAAGCAGATCGGCGCGCTGGTGCGCACGATTCAGACCGACACGCAGGACGCGGTGGCGGCGATGGAGCGCAGCACCCAGGGCGTGGTCGAGGGAACGAAACTGTCGGACGCGGCCGGTACCGCGCTGGCGGACATCGGCCGCGTTTCGCGCCAATTGGCCGAGCTGATCGAACGCATCGCCGGCAGCACCAACGAACAGGCGCAGTCCGCCAGCGGCGTGGCGCAGTCGATCGAGCGCATCCTGACGGTCACCGAACAGACCTCGCAGGGCACGCGCCAGGCCGCGCAGTCGGTCGGCCAGCTCGCCACGCTGGCGCGCGAGCTCAAGGCCTCGGTGGCCCGGTTCCGCGTGGCGTAGGAAACGCGCTGCGTCGTGGAGTGAACGCATGTCCGAAACACGCGACCCGAACCAGTTGATGGACGCCGCGCCGGACATCGCGCCACTGGCCTGGGTCATCGACGAGATCCGCAGTTCGCTCAACGATGCGGTCGGCGGCGTCAAGAACTTTCTGGGCGCCAAACAGGATCTGGACAGCCTGCGCAACGCGCGCAACCAGGTTCACCAGGCCAACGGCGCGCTGCAGCTTCTCGACCTGCGCGGGGTGGCGCTCGTCACCGAAGCGGTCGAGCAGCTCCTGCGGCGCTGGGAAGCCGATCCGAAGGACTGCCTGCCGGCGGCCGCGCGCACGATCGAGACCGCGCTCGCCGCGGTGATCGCCTATCTCGAAGGCCTGCTGTCGGGGCGGCCGAACCAGCCGATCCGTCTGTATCCCTACTACCGCGACGTGCTGCAACTGAACCGGGCGCTGCGCGTGCATCCGGCCGATCTGATCTTCCCCGACCTGTCGCGTCGTCCGGCCTTCCACGAGATCGAAGTGCGGCCGATGACGGCCGATCAGCTACGCGTGCGCCGCGTGCGCTTCGAGGAAGGACTGCTCGGCTTCCTGCGCGACGCCGAGGATGCGCGCGCGCGGCGCATGATGCGGGATGCGCTCGCCGATCTCGAGCGACTGCCGCAGCGCGGGTTGGCGCGCAGCTTCTGGTGGATCGTGCGCGGACTGCTCGACGCGCTGGACTCGCATGCGGTCGCCGTCGACGTCGATCTGAAGCGCGTGCTGGCGCGGCTGAACCTGCAACTGCGGCGCCTGATCGAAGGCGGCGGCGCGGTGGCCGAGCGGCTGATGATCGATGCGCTGTACTACGTCGGCCGCGCCGACGAAAAAGTGCCGCGCGTCGCCGAGGTCAAGCGGCTGTACGGGCTGGACGCGCTGATCCCGGTCGATTTCGAACGCGCGACGCTGACCGCGATCGATACCGACGCGATGCGCTCGCTGAAGGAGGCGCTCGCGCAGGCCAAGGCCCTATGGGGCCAGGTCGTCGGCGCCGGCGCCAGCGACGTCGCGAAGTTCGCGCACGAGCTGCACTTGGCGCGCGCTGCGGCCTCACGCCTGGAGGCGTATCCGCTCGCCGGCGTGCTCGAGACCATCGCCGGCGTCACCGGCGAGTTTCCGCGGTTGGCGACCAACGTCCGCGAGACGCTCGGACTCGAGGTCGCCTCGGCGCTGCTGTTCGTCGAACTTGGCATCGACGAGCTGCCCCGGTTCGATCCCGAATACGAAGCGCGCGCGCAGGCCGTCACCGAGCGGCTGCGCGCGGCGTACGGCAACCAGCCGCTGCCGGACTCGGCGCCGTGGATGTCGGAGCTGGCGCGCCGCGCCCAGGATCGCCTGACGATGGGCACCGTCGTCGCCGAGACGCACGCCGCGCTGCGCGAGATCGAGCAGCGGCTCGACCGCTTCTTCCGCGCGCCGGACGAACGCGGCGAGCTGGCCGCCACCGACCCGATGTTCGACCAGATTTGCGGCGTGCTGTCGGTGCTCGGCTTCGACGAGCCGGTGGCGGCGCTGCGCAACGTGCAGCAGTCGGTGCGCGCTTTCGCGGATCCGGCGCAACCGGTCGACGCGACCGAGTTCCCGCGCGTGGCACAGAACCTCGGCGCCATCGGTTTCTTCGTCGAGAGCCTGTCGCAGGACGCCGAGCGGCCGCGCGGCATGTTCCGCTACGACCCCGCCACCGGGGTATTTTCCGCAGACCTCGGCCAGATGCCGGCGGTGGAGAGCGTGCCGCCGCCCGACGACGAATTCCCGGCGCCGCCGCGCACGCTGGATACGCGCGTGGAGCCGCCCAAGCGCGCCGAGAACGTCGAAACGCTCGCCCGTCAGCACGTCGCCGCCGCGCACCACATCGCGCAGCGGCTCGCGCAGACGCCGCACGACGCCAATTTGCTGCACGAACTGGCGCGCGTCGTACTCGCTCTGACCAACGAAGCCGATCTGCTCGACGACGCGCATCTGAAGGGCAAGACCCAGCAGACCGCGCAGTTGATGGCGCGCTTCAAGCAGGCGCCGACGCCCGAGACTGCGCGCCAGATCGCGCAGTTGCTGGCGCCCCCGGAGACGCCCGCCGCGCCGCCACCGACCGCGCCGCTGCCGTCGACGCAGGCCGCGGCTGATCGCGAGCTGCACCAGATCTTCGTCGAGGAAGCCCACGAAGTGCTCGACGGCGTTTCGGCGCAACTCGACGCCTTGCGCGGTGCGCCCGACGACGCGGCCACGCTGACCACGGTACGGCGCGCCTTCCACACGCTGAAAGGCTCGAGCCGCATGGTCGGGTTGAAAGCCTTTGGCGAAGGCGCGTGGGCGGTCGAGCAGTGCTTCAATCTCTGGCTCGCGCAGGAGCGCGCTGCCAGCGACGATCTGATCGCGCTCGCAGCCAAGGCACACGAGTTGATGCGCGGCTGGATCGGGCGCATCGCGTCGGATCCGCAGGCCGACATCGACGTCGGACCGCTGGTGCGGGCCGCGCAGCGCGTCCGCGAGGGCGGCGCCTTCGAGTTCGACGGCGGCGGACACGGCCAAGCGGCAGGCATGGCAGCGCCGGCGCAGAAAGCCGCGCCGCCGCCAAAGACCTCGGGCAGCGCGGCTGATGAAGCGCCGCCCGCGCTGCCGAAAGCGGAAAGCGGCGGCGCAGCGACGGACGGCCCGGCAGAGCGCGCGGCGGCGGTGCGCCCAGCGCTCGTGCAGCCGCCGACCGCAGGCGCGAGCCCCGAACCGGCAGCGGACCGCCTCGACGAGGACGTGCGTCGCATCGGCCCGGTCGAGATCAGCCACGGCCTGTATTCGGTCTTCCTGAACGAAGCCGACGAGTGCATCCGCACGCTGGCGCAGGACGTCTCGGAATGGCGCTTCGAGGCCGGGCGCAGCGTTTCGCAGAACACGATCCGCCGCGCGCATTCGCTCGCCGGCATCTCGGCCACCGTGGGGCTCGCGCCGGTCTGGGCGATCGCCGATCCGCTCGACGATCTGATGCACGAACTGGGTCGCAACAACCGCGGCGGCGCGGTCACGCTGGCGCCGGCGCAGTTCGACGTGCTCGAACGCGCGATCGAGCGCATGCGCGGCATGCTGCATCAGTTCGCCGCGGGCGTCTTCCCGGACGAGGCGCCGCACGAGGCCGCCGGCGTGCGCGAACTGCTCGCCTATGCACGCGCGCATGGGGCCGCGCATGCCGAGCCGGACGCGCACGAGGAGCGGGCGCCGCTCGTGCTGGTCGCGCCGGAGGCAGCCGCCGAGCCGGGCCCGACCGAACCGCTGCCCGCGCCGCTCGTCGAGGAGATCTCGGTGCCGGCCGTCGAGGACGACGTCGACGAGCCGCCCGTGCAGCCCGGCAGACGGGCGGCGCCGACCGTTCGCGACGAACTTGACCCGGATCTGCTGCACGTATTCCTCGCCGAAGCCCACGATCTGCTGCCCGCGATCGGCGGCAATCTGCGCGCGCTCGCGGCGAACCCGAACGACCGCGAGGTCGCGCGCACGCTGATGCGCCAGTTGCACACCGCCAAGGGCAGCGCGCGCATGGCCGGCGCGATGCGGCTCGGCGAACTCGTGCACGAGATGGAAACGCGCATCGAGTCCGCGATGCAGCTCGTCGACGTGCCGCCGGTCATCGTCGAGGACTTGCAGAGCCAGTACGACGAGGCGGTCGCGCTGTACGAACAGTTGCAGCGCCCGGACGCGGTCGCGCGTGCCGCCGCGCGGGGTCCCGCCGCGCCGTCGCCCGCTCCGGCACCGGCGCCGGCACCCGCACCGGCCAGTGCGGCGGCGGCATCGGCGCCGAGCCCGGCGCCCGCGCCGCTCGCGCCGGTGATCGACCTGGCGCGGGCGCGCCCGATCGAGGCCCCGCGCGAAACCGCGCCGCCGGCGCGGCCCGCGGCGGCCGCCGCCACGGCGACGGCCCCACCGCAGGTCGCTTCGTTCATCCGCGTACGCGGCGACGTGCTCGACCGGCTCGTCGATCAGGCGGGCGAGGTGTCGATCGCGCGTTCGAAACTGGAGAACGAGGTCGGCACGCTGAAGACCGCGCTGACCGACCTGACGGAGAACATCCAGCGGCTGCGCGCGCAGTTGCGCGAGGTTGAGATCCAGGCCGACGCGCAGATCCAGGCGCGCGCCGATCAGTTGTCGAAGGAATCCGCCGCGTTCGATCCGCTCGAGTTCGACCGCTACACGCGCCTGCAGGAGCTCACGCGCCTGCTCGCGGAGTCGGTCGAGGACGTCGCGATGGTCCAGAGCAACATGCTCAAGGGCCTGTCGATGGCCGACAGCGACCTCACCTCGCAATCGCGGCTGACGCGCGAACTGCAGCAGCAGTTGATGCGGGTGCGACTGGTGCCGTTTGCCAACCTGTCCGAGCGGCTGTACCGGGTCGCGCGGCAGACCGCGAAGGAACTCGACAAGCGGGTCAATCTCGAAGTGCGCGGCGGCCATGTCGAGATCGACCGCGGCGTGCTGGAGCGCATGGGCGGACCGTTCGAGCATCTCGTGCGCAACGCGATCGTGCACGGGCTGGAGTCGCCGGCCGAACGACTCGCCGCCGGCAAGCGCGAGACCGGCGAACTCACGATCGAGGTGCGGCAGGAGGGCAACGAGATCATCGTCGTCGTCGCCGACGACGGCGCCGGCTTGAATCTCGAACGCATCCGCGCACGCGCGCTGGCGAAGGGGCTGATCGGTCCGAACCAGCACGCCAGCGATCGCGAATTGATGGAACTGATCTTCGCGCCGGGCTTCTCCACCGCGACCGAGGTGACCGAACTGGCCGGCCGCGGCGTCGGCATGGACGTCGTGCGTTCCGAGCTGGGTTCGTTCGGCGGCCGCGTGGCGGTGGCATCCGAACGCGGCCGCGGCACGCGCTTCACGCTGTATCTACCGCTGACGCTGGCGGTCACGCAGGTCGTGCTGGCAACCGTCGGCGGGCGGCGCTACGCGATCCCGGCCGGCATGGTCGAGCAGGTGCGCCGCTACAAGCCCGCACTGCTGGCGCCGGCGCTGGCCGATGGCGTGATCGACATCGCGCCGGTCGGTCAGGTCGTGCTGCGCCCGCTGGCGCAGCTTCTGGGCGCGGAAGTCACGCTGCACCACGCCAAACAGACGCCGGTCGTGCTGTTGCGCTCCGGCGATGACCGGCTGGCGGTGTCGGTCGACGACGTGTCGACCAATCAGGAGGTCGTGGTCAAGCACGTCGGCGCGCAGGTGTCGCGCCTGGCGGGCATCCTCGGCGCGACGATCCTCGGCAACGGCGAGATCGTGCTGATCGTCAACCCGGTGCAACTGATCACGCGCGCGCCGGAGCCGCCTTCGTTGTACACCGCGCCGAGCCGTGCGGTTGCCGCCGAGGAAGCGCGGCGCGCCGGGCAGCGGCTCGCCGCAGCCGGCGAACCCGCGGCGCCCGCACTCGTCATGGTCGTCGACGACTCGTTGACGGTGCGCCGCGTGACGCAGCGACTGCTCGAGCGCAACGGCTACGAGGTGCTGCTCGCCAAGGACGGCGTGGACGCGCTGCGGCAACTGCAGGACGCGCGTCCCGACATCATGCTCGTGGACATCGAGATGCCGCGGATGGACGGCTTCGACCTGACGCGCAACGTGCGCGGCAACCGCGAGACACGCGACATCCCGATCTTCATGATCACCTCGCGCACCGCGGAGAAGCACCGTGGCATGGCGCTCGAGATCGGCGTCAACGAGTACCTCGGCAAGCCCTACCAGGAAGAGGAACTGCTGCGGCTGATCCGGCGCTACCTGGCCGAACGCACGACGGTCTGAGAAGGTGTGAAGATTTCGTCGCGAGCGGTCCGCTGGCTAGGCGCACGCAGCCGCAGGGCCGAGACATATCAAGTAGATAGGCGAGGCCCGAGCAGCGCGCAACGACGCCAGCGGGCCGCGCAGCAGAAAGATTCACACCTTCTGAGCGG
>JBBIJJ010000030.1:0-24708 GCA_037446035.1 Burkholderiales bacterium | reverse complement strand
GACGACCTTGCGCGCGAGCCCGCTGACGAGCGCCCAGCCGATGAGGACGTGCAGCAGCACGACTGCTCCGATGCCGACGAGATGCCGGGCCGGATTGCGCTGCTGGCGCGCAAAATCCATGGAGCCTCCTCGGGTTGGAATTTGTCAAAGTGCGCGATTCTAGTGATTCGCGCGCACTTTGCACCGTACGCGCCCGGTGCTGTCTCTGCCGCACCGCAGCGACGGCCCGTGCCCCAACGGCACGCGGCGCGTTAGAACAGTTCGCCCATACCCCCGGAGCGTTGCGGTTCCGCGATACCAAAGTGGCGGTAGGCGCTGATGGCCGCGACTCGCCCGCGCGGCGTCCGCTGCAACATGCCTTGCTGGATCAGAAACGGTTCGACCACGTCCTCGAGCGTGTCGCGCTCCTCACCGACCGCGGCGGCCAGATTGTCGATTCCTACCGGCCCGCCGCCGAAACGCTCGATCACCGCGCGCAGCAGCTTGCGGTCCATCACATCCAGCCCGAGCGCATCGACGTCGAGCATCGCCAGCGCGCGGTCGGCGACCTCACGCGTGATCTGGCCGCTTTCCTTGACCTCGGCGAAGTCGCGCACACGCCGCAACAGCCGATTGGCGATGCGCGGCGTGCCGCGCGAGCGGCGCGCGATCTCGCGTGCGCCGTCGGCATCGATCGCCGCCTTGAGCAGCCGCGCCGAGCGCGTGACGATCGCGGTCAGCTCGTCGTCCGTGTAGAACTCCAGCCGCGCGACGATGCCGAAACGGTCGCGCAGCGGATTGGTCAGCATGCCCGCGCGCGTGGTGGCGCCCACCAGCGTGAAGGGCTGCAGGTCGAGCTTGATCGAGCGTGCCGCCGGCCCTTCGCCGATCATGATGTCGATCTTGAAGTCCTCGAGCGCGGGATACAGGATCTCCTCGACGACGGGGCTCAACCGGTGGATCTCGTCGATGAACAGCACGTCGTTGCGCTCGAGGTTGGTCAGCAGCGCGGCGAGATCGCCGGGCCGCTCGAGCACCGGCCCGCTGGTCTGACGGAGGTTTACGCCCATCTCGTGCGCGATGATGTGCGCGAGCGTGGTCTTGCCCAGCCCCGGCGGACCGAACAGCAGCACGTGGTCGAGCGACTCGCCGCGGTTGCGCGCGGCGCTGACGAAGATCTCGAGCTGCTCGCGGATCTTCGCCTGCCCGACGTACTCCGCGAGCCGCTGCGGCCGCAGCGCGCGTTCGACCGCCTCCTCGTTGGGCGAGGCCGGTGCGGCGGCGACGATGCGGTCCTGGATCATCGGGGCCTCACTGCGGTCGGCCATGCGACCTCTGCGGCGCACTCGCGGTCATCCGGGCGTGCCGCGCGGCCGTGCCGCCGATCCCAGGGTGCGCCGGAGCAGATCCCTCGTCGCTGCGCTTCTCGGGATGACGAAGGACTGCATGTGCACGGCGGTTCGGCTGAAGAAGATGCTTCGCGGCAGGACGTTGCATCACAGCGGGACGTTGCTTCGAAGCAGGACGTTGGGTCGGGTCGCGACGATGGCTCGCGGCAGGACGTTGGGTCGGGTCACGACGACGGCTCGGGGCGCGACGATGGTTCGCCCGATGACGACGCTTCGCGTCGCCGGTTGGCGCCTCGGAAGATCCACCGCCTTGCAATGCGCGCGCTCGCTGGTTCATCGGCACCATCACGACTTGGCGAGCGATTTTAGGGCGAGGCGGATGCCCTCGGAGACACCGGTACCGGCGGGCACTTGCCTGACCGCGAGCATCGCCTCTTTCTCCGAGTAGCCGAGGGCGAGCAGCGCGCGCAGTACGTCGGCGCCGGCGTCGCTCGGGGTGGCCGTGGTGGCCGCGCCTGCGATCGCCGCGCCGAGCTTGCCTTTCAGCTCGAGCAGCAGGCGCTCGGCGGTCTTCTTGCCGATGCCGGGGATCCTCGTCAGCCGGCCGCTTTCCTGCAGCGTGACCGCCTGCGCAAGCTCCTCGACGCTGAGCCCCGACAACACTGCGAGCGCCGTGCGTGCGCCGACGCCGGAGATGCGGATCAGCTCGCGGAAGGCGTTGCGCTCCGCGGCCGTGCCGAAGCCGAACAGCAGATGCGCATCCTCGCGCACCACCAGGTGCGTCAGCAGCGTCACGCGCTCGCCGACGGCGCCGAGGTTGTAGAAGGTGCTCATCGGCACGTCGACTTCGTACGCGACACCGCCCACGTCGACCAGCACCGACGGCGGGTTCTTCTCCAGCAGCGTGCCGGACAGGCGGCCGATCATCGCCTCAGCCGACCAGCCGCCCGTCGCGTACACGCCAGCCGCGACGCGGCGAGGCGCGTCCGGCGCGGGCGACCGCGTGCAACAAGCCGCCGCTGTGCGCGTGGCAGATCGCGCACGCGAGCGCGTCGGCGGCGTCGGCGGCCGGCGCTTGCGGCAGCGCGAGCAGCCGCTGCACCATCGCCTGCACCTGCGTCTTGTCCGCCTTGCCGTGGCCGGTCACCGCCTGCTTGACCTGCAGCGCGGTGTACTCGTGCACCGCGAGCCGCTGGGCCACCAGCGCGGTGATCGCCGCGCCGCGTGCCTGCCCCAGCGCGAGCGTCGCCTGCGGATTGACGTTGACGAAGACCTTTTCGACGGCGGCCACCGCCGGCCGCGTGCGCTCGATCACTCCGGTCAGCCCGGCGAGGATCGCCGCCAGCCGTGCCGGCAGTTCGTCGGCGGCGATGCGCAGCACGCCGCATTCGACGAAGCGCAATTGCGTGCCCGCCCGATCGATGACGCCGAAGCCCGTGCGCTGCAAGCCGGGGTCGATGCCGAGGATGCGGAACCGCTCAGACATCGATCACCACCCTGATCGCCTGCTTCAACGCGCGCTGATCGCGGCTTGCCAGAGTCCCCGCGCGCCGCAGGATCAGCCGGTTGTCGATCGTGAACCACTTGAGTCGGATTACGGACGGTGCCGGCAGGCCCGCGGCGGCCAGATCCTCGATGCGAACATCGTGCGGCCACGGCGCATTTTCTGCGCTGGTGATCATCGCGCACACGGTGTGGCCGGTCGCCTTGTTAGCGTCCGCGGTCGACAGCGCGACCGCCGGACGCCGCTTTTCGGCCGCACGATCGGTGAACGGGAACGGAACGACCAGCACATCGAACGCGCTCGGCGCGAACGAGCCTGCGGACGCGCGCTTAGAGGTCGGCGTAGGCACGCTCGTCCGCCTTCGAAGCCCACTCGCTCAACGTGCCGGACACCGCGCGTGCGAACTCGACGTCGAGCGGGGTGGCGCGCCGCAGGATCACGATGTCGCCACGGATCTCGAACGCGACCTGGTCGCCCTTGGCGAGCTTCAGCGCGCGGCGCACCGGCAGCGGGATCGTGGCCTGGAACTTCTCGGTCAGACGGCTGGTGGTGACGGTCATACGGCAGCCCGCGTAATGCGGTAATACGCGGATGATAGGGCGGCGAGAACCGGCGTCAATGCCGGAAGTGCCGCGTGCCGGTGAAGACCATCGCCACGCTGCGCTCGTCGGCGGCGGCGATGACCTCGGCGTCGCGCAGGCTGCCGCCGGGCTGGATCACGCAGGCGGCGCCCGCGTCGGCGACGACGTCGAGCCCGTCGCGGAACGGGAAGAACGCGTCGCTCGCGACCGCCGCGCCGGCGAGCGACAAGCCCGCTTCCCTGGCCTTGATCGCGGCGATGCGCGCCGAGTCGAGCCGGCTCATCTGACCGGCGCCCACACCCAGCGTGGCGCCGCCGCGCGCAAAGACGATCGCGTTGGACTTGACGAACTTGGCCACGCGCCACGCGAACAACAGGTCGGCGATCTGCTCCGCGGTCGGCGCGCGCTTCGTCACGACTTTCAACTCGGCGGACTGCACCTGGGCGAGGTCCGGCGACTGCAGCAGCATGCCGCCGCCGACGCGCTTGAAATCGAAGTCGTTTTGCGCATCGCCGAGCGGGATCTGCAGCAGCCGCACGTTCTGCTTCGCCGCGAACACCGCGCGCGCGTCGGCGCTGAACTGCGGCGCGATGACGACCTCGACGAACTGCCCGGCGACCGCCTGCGCGCAGGCGCCGTCGAGCGGGCGGTTGAACGCGATGATGCCGCCGAAGGCCGACGTCGGATCGGTGCGAAACGCCTTCGCGTACGCCTCAGCGGCGCTCGCGCCGAGGGCCACCCCGCAGGGGTTCGCGTGCTTGACGATCACGCACGCGGTCTCGCCGAACGAACGCACGCATTCCCATGCGGCGTCGGCGTCGGCGATGTTGTTGTAGGAAAGCTCCTTGCCCTGCAGTTGCACGTAGCCGGCGAGCTGGCCGGCGCCGACCGCATGCTCGCGATAGAAGGCGGCCGCCTGGTGCGGGTTCTCGCCGTAGCGCATCTGCTGCACCTTGACCCACTGGCGCGTCAGCACCCGCGGGAACGCGCCGCGCGCACCGTCGTCGCCGAGCGAGGTCAGGTAGTTGGCGATCGCGCCGTCGTAGCGCGCGGTGTGCGCGAAGACCTTCTTCGCCAGTTCGAGCCGGGTCGCGGCGCTCACGGCGTCGTGCCGCTGCAGCTCGTCACGCACTCGCGCGTAGTCGGCCGGATCGACGACGACCGCGACCGAGCCGTGGTTCTTGGCCGCCGCGCGCAGCATCGCCGGGCCGCCGATGTCGATGTTCTCGATCGCGTCTGCGAACGTGCAGTCTGGCTTCGCGACGGTCTGCTCGAATGGGTACAGGTTGACCACCAGCAGCTCGATCGGATCGATGCCCAGGTCGGCGAGCGCTTTGACGTGCGCCGGATCGTCGCGCCGCGCGAGCAGCCCGGCGTGGATGCGCGGATTGAGCGTCTTGACGCGGCCGTCGAGGATCTCCGGAAAACCCGTGTATTGCGCGACCTCGGTGACCGCGACGCCGCCGTCGGCGAGCAGCCTGGCGGTGCCGCCGGTCGAAAGGATGCGGTATCCCTTCGCCGCGAGGAAGCGTGCGAAGTCGAGCACGCCGGTCTTGTCCGAAACGCTGATCAATGCCTGCTTCATGGTGTGTTTCGTCGTGGAGGTCACAATCGATTGAGCCACTACCTATCCTCGTGAGACGTGCCAATCGCCCGGCGTCCGCATCCCTTGGCTGTCGCCCCATTCCGAGCCAGCCGCCCTCGTCACGCCGAGCCAGGCACGACCGCTCGTGATTCCGCGCCGACTACCCCTCGTCATTCCGAGCCGAAGGCGAGGAATCTCACCCGATCGCAACGCCGAGATCCCTCGCGCTGCTCGGGATAACGGGGCATCGGCGCCGGCAAGGGCAAGACGAACTCGCAGCGAGGTGGATTCAGAACATTCGGTCGCCGTAGACGTAAGAACTCTTCGGGCGAACGAGCGGGCGCATGCGGCGATGCCGAGGAAAGGCACTCGGACTGCCGACTGCGCACGCTCGGGGTGACATCGCCAGCGGCGTGCGCACCGCTCAATCGAGGAGTCGGTAGTCCTGCAACTTCTTGCGCAGCGTGTTGCGATTGATGCCGAGCAACTCGGCCGCGGCCGACTGATTGCCACCGACGCGCGCCATCGCGTACTGCAGCAGCGGGCGTTCGACCGCCTGCAGCACCATCTCGTGCAGCGCGTGCGGCTTGGCGCCGTCCAGGTCCGCGAAGTACTGATCGAGGCTGCGCAGCACGGCCTGCTCGAGCGTCTCACCGCGGCGGGCGACGACGCGCGCCGCGGCTGTGCCGCCGCGCTCGCCGCCACCGTTCAGTTGCCGGTTGATCGTCCGCGGCGGCGTGTTGGCTCCCATGGTTCCTCCGGTTCTTGTGATGTGCTTCAGTGCAGCGGCGGGGCGACGTAGCGCAGACGTTCGTCGCGCTCGCCGTGGGCGCGCAGGAACGCGTCGAGGGCGGCGGCCTGGGCATCGCAGTCGCCGAGCCGGTTCATGTGCTCGCAGAATTCGGCGCCGCCGGCGAGCCGCTTCGTGTACCAGATGAGGTGCTTGCGCGCCGTCCGTACGCCGACTTCCCTGCCATAGAAGCGATAGTGGTCGTGCAAGTGTTCCGCCAACAGCGGCCGCACCTCGTCGACGCGCGGCGGCGGAAGGTGCTCGCCGGTGCGCAGATAATGCTCGAGCTCGCGGAAGATCCACGGCCGCCCCTGTGCTGCGCGGCCGATCATCAGCGCGTCGGCGCCGGTGTAGTCGAGCACATAGCGCGCCTTCTCGGGCGTGTCGATGTCGCCGTTGGCGACAACGGGGATGGCCACCGCCTGCTTGACGGCGCGGATCGTGTCGTACTCCGCGGCTCCACCGAAGCCGCACGCGCGCGTGCGCCCGTGCAGCGTCAGCATCGCAATGCCGGCCGCCTGCGCCATTCGCGCGATCGCGATCGCGTTGCGGCTGCCCGGATCCCAGCCGGTGCGGTACTTCAACGTCACCGGAACGTCGACCGCACGTACGACCGCGTCGAGGATGCGCGCCACCAGCCGCTCGTCCCTGAGAAGCGCCGAGCCGCACGCGACGTTGCACACCTTCTTCGCGGGGCAGCCCATGTTGATGTCGATGATCTGCGCGCCGCGCTCGACGTTGTAGCGCGCCGCCTCGGCAAGCAGCGTCGGGTCGGCGCCGGCGAGCTGCACCGCGACCGGTGCGGCTTCGCCTGCGTGATTCAGCCGGCGCATCGTCTTTTCGCTCGCCCACAGCCGCGGGTTCGACGCCGCCATCTCGCTGACCGCGTAACCCGCGCCGAGCCGCTTGCAGAGCTGGCGGAACGGCCGATCGGTGACACCCGCCATCGGCGCGACGAAAAGGCGGTTGTGCAGCTCGTGCGAGCCGATGCGCATCGCAGGCGGGGGAGCGAATTCGCGGGGAGGGCGCGGATTGTAGCCAAGCCGAATCGGTGCGGCGGCGAAATTTTCCGCCTGTTGCGCGGACTCGACTTGCGTCGGTTCGACCGCGTCAGGACCGGTCAGTCGCGTACGCCGAACATCAACACGTGTGCGAGTTGGCGCCGCCACCGCGGCGACTGGTCGAGCGCAGCCAGGCCCACCGAGCGCGCGAGCGCAAGCGGCGCGAAACGCGTACGAAAGACCGCCGGCAGCCAGCGCGTCAGCGCCGCGATGGCCTGCCGGTCGAGGCGGCGCCGCGCTTCGTAAGCGCGCAGCGCCGCGTCGACGTCCGCATCGTGCGCGGCCACGCACTCGGCGAGTGTGGCGCAGTCGCGCATGCCCAGATTGAAGCCCTGGCCAGCGACCGGATGCAGCGTCTGCGCGGCATTGCCGAGCGCGACGACTCGGTGCTCACGCACGCGCTCGCGCAGTCGCTGATGCAGCGGAAGGCGCTGCCGCGGGCCGACGCGCTCGACGCGACCGATGCGGGTGCCGAGCGCTTTCTGCAGTTCGTCGCGAAACGCGTCGTCGGGCAGCTCGCTGCGCCGCGTCGCCGCCGCGTCGTCCATGCACCAGACGAGCGACATCGCCGGCACGCCGCCGAGCGTGGTCGGCGTCGGCAGCAGCGCGAGCGGCCCTTCCCGGGTGAAGCGCTCGAACGCCGTGCCCGGCGCGGGACCGCGCAGCGTCAGGTCGGCGAGCAACGCCCAGTCGCGAACTCGTCCTGCGGCCGCTGCCGCCGGCTGAAAACCTTCGGCATTGATCGCGAGCGGCGCTTCGAGGGTAGAGCCGTCGTCGAGCGCGATGCGTACCACGTCGGGGCGCTGCAGCACTTCGGTCGCGCGCCGCGGCCGCAGCACTTCGATGGCGGGCTGCGCCGCAGCCGCCGTCGCGAGGGCGGCCAGCAGATCGCCGTACAGGACGGTCGCGCCGAGCGGGGCGCCGTCGAAGTCGGCGTCGGCGATGCGCGTGACGCCGAACTCGCCGGCCGAACTGACGTGCACGGTAACGATGGGTGCCGAACGCGGCGCTGCGGCACCGAGCAGCGGATCGAGCAACTGCCAGGTGCCGCGCGACAGTGCCAGCAGCCGGGTTTCGCGCGATGCCTCGTCCAGCCGGCGGGCATCGATCACGATCGACGCTTGGCCGCGCCGCGCCAGCAGCAGCGCGCAGGCGAGCCCGATCGGGCCGCCGCCCAAGATCGCGATGCGTCCGTCGTGCGTCATCGCACTCGGCAGCGCGGCAACGCGGCCACGCCCGCGCAGCGCCGCGCCGCCGCGTGCGTTCGTGCACCGCTGCCCGAATCGGCTGCGGGCGCGCCGTTTTCGATGCGCCGGCCGAGCGGCCCGCGCGGCGAGCGCACGTTCGGGGCAGGGCGGATGCGCGAGGCGGGATCGACCGTGATGCGCGACAGCGGGCGGGCTGCCAACGGCGCTGCGGCGTGCATCGCCGCAGCGCGCCGCACGCAGCGGCGTTGCGGTGCATCGGCGGTTGCGACGCCGCGCACCGGTGCGCCGTCGGCGCGAGGTGAAGCAGCCGCGCCGGGGGCGCGATGGCCGCCGGCGAGCGTCATGCGGAGGCTGCCTTGGTGGCGGTGCCGGCATCGGAGCGCAGCAGCGCATCGAGCGCGGCGAGCTCCTCAGGAGTGCCGACGTTGTGCCAGCATCCCGAGTAGCGTTCGCCGGTGACTCGGCCCCGCTCGGCGGCGCGATACAACCAAGGAAACAGCTTTTTCCTGACGGGCGCTTCGCCCGCGAACAGTCGCGGGGCGAACACGCCGATGTTGCCGTAGGTCAGCAGCGGCGGATGCAGGTTGATGCGTCCCTGCGCCAGCCCCATGTCGCCGGACGGATGCGTCGGCGGGTTGTCGACCAGTACCAGATGCGCATCGGCTGCACCCAACTCGATCGCCTGCGCGTGCGGGACCAGGCGCCGGTAGTCGTACGCGGTGACGATGTCGCCGCTGACGGCGACAAACGGTGCGGCGCCGTCCGGGCTGACCAGCGGCAGCGCGCGGACGATGCCGCCGAGCGTCTCCAGCGCCTCTTCGGCGGTGTCGCCTTCGTGCGAGTAGACGATGCGCGCGCCGTAGCGCGCGCCGTCGCCGATCGCCGCCTCGATCTGCGACGCCAGGTGCGCGGTGTTGACCACCAGCTCGCGCAAGCCCGCGCGCACCAGCGCTTCGATCTGCCACTCGATCAGGCGCCGCCCGCCGGCTTCGAGCAGCGGCTTGGGCGTCACATCCGACAGCGGACGCATGCGTTCGCCGCGACCGGCCGCAAAGATCAGCGCTTTCAAAACGTATACCCCGCGCGCAGCTGCACGCCTTCCAGCTCGTCGACGAGCCGCGCCAGCGGCGTCAGTTCGCGGTAGCGCTGGGTCACCGCACGAACGTACTTGACGAAGCGCGGCGCATCGGCCAGATACTGCGGCTTGCCGTCGCGGTAGTTGATGCGCGCGAAGATGCCAAGCACTTTCAGGTGCCGCTGCAGCCCCATCCACTCGAAGTCGCGATAGAACTCGGCGAAGTCCGCGGGCACCGGCAGCCGCGCGCGGAGCGCTTTTTCCCAGTAGCGCACCGCCCAGTCGATCACGCGCTCCTCCTCCCAGCTCACGAAGGCGTCGCGCAGCAGCGATGCGAGGTCGTAGGTGAGCGGGCCGAAGACCGCGTCCTGGAAGTCGAGCATACCGGGGTTGGGCGTCGCGACCATCAGGTTGCGCGGCATGTAGTCGCGGTGCACGTAAACGCCGGGCTGCGCGAGGTTGCATGCGAGGATGCGCCGGAACATCGCTTCGAGCGTCTGGCGCTGCCGCTCGTCGAGCGTGCGACCGAGGTGGCGCGCGACGTACCAGTCCGGAAACAGCATCAGCTCGCGCCGCAGCAGCGCCTCGTCGTACGGCGGCAGCTCGCCCGCGCGGCTGGCCAGTTGCCAGCGGATCAGCGCGTCGGTCGCGTCGGCGAACAGCGCGTCGGCGTCGGTGCTGCCCGCTCTGAGCGCATCGAGGTAGGTCGTGCTGCCGAGATCGGTCAGCAGCAGGAAACCGGCGGCCGTGTCGTGCGCGAGCACCTGCGGCGCATTCAGCCCCGCCTCCCGCAGCAGGCGCGCGACGTGCATGAACGGCCGCACGTCCTCCTTGTCGGGCGGCGCGTCCATCGCAATGAGGCTTGCGGCGCCGGCGTCGAGGCGGAAGTAGCGCCGAAAACTCGCGTCGGCCGATGCCGGACGCAGCGTCTCGAGGTGCAATCGGTGTTCGGCCGCGAGCGTGGCGAGCCAGTCGCGCAGCAGCTCGAGTCGTCGGTCGGCAACAGCGTCGGTCATTCGGAGGTCTTGCTCTCGTCGCGCGCGGCGGCGCGTTCGCGCTGCGCGCCGCAAGCGCAACGATTCGCACAGGTCGCTCCCTATAATACGTTGCGCATGGTCGCCCGACGCCGTGCCTCTGTCCCCATGCCGACACGCCCGGCGCGCGCCGCCCGCACATGCCTCGAGCGCACCCGGCTCGCGTCCGCAGGCGCAGTTTCGCCCGCAGCGCCGCCCGCCGCGTCCGCGCTGCTCGCCGTACGGCGCGGCGCGGATCCTGTGCTCGCCACGCCCGCGGCCAGCGTGCGGCCAGGCCCGCGCACCCTTCTGGCAGTGTTGATGGCGTTCGCACCGGTCGCGCACGCGCAGGCGCCGGCCGACGAGCACGTGCATCCGCGTTTGAAACTGGAACGCACGCTCGGCGCCGGGCGTGCGCCGGGCGCCGTCGACGCTCCGACGCCGACTTACGCGCGCGCGCGCCGGCTCGAAGGCGAGGTCGACGAGCGCGTGTCGCTGCAGGGCGACGCCGAGGTACGCCGCGCCGGCGCCGTGATGCGCGGCGACCGCATCACCTACACGGTGCCGACCGACGAGCTCGAGATCGAAGGCAACGCGCGCGTGTATCGCGACGGCGTGGCCTTCTTCGGGCCGTCGCTGAGGCTGCGCGTCGACGCGCAGACCGGACGGATGCCGGAGGCGAACTTCAGCTACGCGCAGCGCGGCGGGCACGGTCGCTCCAAGCTGCTGGAGTTCCTCGGCGAAGAGCGCGTGCGCCTGCTCGATGCGAGCTACAGCACGTGCCCACCCGACAACGAGGCGTGGTGGGTGCGCGCCGACCGGCTCGACATCGACCGCCTCGACGAGCTGGCGGTTGCGCGCGGCGCGGCGATCTACTTCCAGGGGGTGCCGATCTTCGCTTCGCCGTACTTCCAGTTTCCGCTCGGCGATCGGCGCCGCAGCGGCCTGTTGACGCCGAGCTTCGGCATCAACTCGCGGCTCGGTCCCGAGGTGACGGTGCCGCTGTACTGGAACATCGCGCCGAATCGCGATGCGACGATTGCGCCGCGCGTGATGGCGCGCCGTGGCGTGCTGCTGCAGAACGAGTTCCGCTATCTGGAGCCGACCTGGCGCGGAACGGTCGAATTCGACGTGATTCCGGACGACCGCGTCTTTGGCGGTTCGCGCGAGTTTGCCGCCGTGCGCCACGACTACGCCGCGCCGACCGGCGTCGTCGCCGGGCTGAACTACAACCGTGTCACCGACGACCGCTTCTTCGTCGACTTCGCGCGCACGATCGTCGGCGCCGCGCAGGCCGTGCTGCCGCAGGAAGGCTACGTCGGCTACACCCGCCCGTACTGGAACGGTGCGCTGCGCGTTACCAAGAACCAGACGCTGCAGGATCCGCTGGCACCCGTGGTCAAGCCTTACGAGCGCGTGCCGCAGCTGGCGTTCGCCGCGCGGCGCGACGACGTGGCGGGCTTCGATGCTGCGTTCGCCGCCGACGCGACGAAGTTCGAGCATCCCGCGCTGGAAACCGGCACGCGCCTGATCCTGAATCCGAGCCTGGCGTATCCGCTGCAGGCACCGGGCTGGTTCGTCGTGCCGCGCCTGCAGTTGCATTCGACCTTCTACTCGCTCGATTCGGCGCAGCGCGCCGACGCTTCACCCGCGCGGCATGTGCCGATCGCCTCGCTGGACACGGGGCTGGTGTTCGAGCGTGAGGCGTCGTGGTTCGGCGTGCCGTCGTTGCAGACGATCGAGCCGCGCCTGTACTACGCGTACATTCCGTACCGCGAGCAAAATGCGCTGCCGAACTTCGACAGCGCCTTGGCGGACTTCAACTTCGCGCAGCTTTTCACCGAAAACGTGTTCGTTGGCGGCGACCGCATCGGGCAGGCCGACCAACTTACCGCCGCGTTGGTCGGTCGCGTGCTCGACCCGGCCACCGGTGCCGAACGGTTGCGCGCCGCGATCGGGCAGCGCTACTACCGCTCGCCGCAGAACGTCGTGCTGCCGGGCGGGGTGCCGCGCACGGGCAACGCCTCGGACGTGCTGTTCGCGCTGAGCGGGTTCCTGCACCGGCACTGGATCACGGACGTGGCCGTCCAGCACTCGACCGAGTTGAGCCAGGTCGTGCGCGCGACCGTCGGCGTGCGTTATCAGCCGCGGCCGGCGTCGGTGCTTTCGCTGGCGTACCGCTACAAGCTCGACGAACTGCAGCAGATCGACATCGCCGCGCAGTGGCCGTTGTCTGCCAAGTGGTACGGCGTGGGGCGCATCAACTATTCGCAGCGCGACCGCCGCTTGGTCGAGCTGCTCGGCGGTCTCGAATACAAGGCCGACTGCTGGACCGCGCGCGTGGTCGCGCAGCGCTTCGCCACGGCGGTCGACCAGGCGACGACGACCGTGTTCGTGCAGCTCGAACTCAACGGCCTGACCAGCATCGGCAGCAGCCCGGTCGAGGCGCTGCGGCGTAATATCCCCGGGTATCAGGTCATCAATCCGCCCCCGCGCGAGCCGGGGCGTTTCGATTTCTACGAGTAGTCGATGAAGCAAACCCTCCCGACGCGCCGCGCGGCGCGTCTGCTCGTTGCAGCCGCGTTGTGTGCGGCAAGCGTCTGCGCCGCAGCGCAGGTCCGCGCACCCGCGGCGACGAAGCCGCTCGACCGCATCGTCGCCGTCGTCAACGACGAGGTGATCACGCTGGTCGAGCTGCAGGCGCGCGTGGCGATCGCCGAGCAGCAGTTGCGCAGACAGAAGATCAATGCGCCGGCGCGCGACGTGCTCACGCGCCAGGTGCTCGAGCGGATGATCGTCGACCGCGCCCAGCTTCAGCTCGCCAGGGAAACCGGCGTGCGCGTCGACGATGCGACCGTCAATGCGACGATCGCGCGCATCGCCGAAAGCAATGGCGCCACCTTGCCTGCTTTTCGCGAACGGCTCGAGCGCGAGGGCGTGAGCTTCGCGCGCTTCCGTGAGGACGTGCGCGACGACATCACGATGGCGCGGCTGCGCGATCGCGAAGTCGACAGCAGGATCCAGATCGCCGAGGGCGAGATCGACAACTTCCTGGCCGCGCAGGCGGGGGTGGAAGCGGGCGCCACCGAATACAACATCGCGCAGATCCTGCTGCGTGTGCCCGAGGCGGTGTCGGCGCAGCGTATCGAAGAGATCCGCAAACGCGCCGAGGACCTGCTCGCGCAACTGAAGGCCGGCGCCGACTTCGCGCGGCTGGCAGCGAGTTACTCCGCCGGCCCCGAAGCGCTGTCCGGCGGCGAACTCGGCTGGCGCACGGCCGAGCGGTTGCCGACGCTGTTTCTGGACGCGGTCAAGGATCTCAAGCCCGGCGAGCTGGGGCCGATCGTGCGCAGCCCCGGCGGCTTTCACGTGCTGAAGCTCGTCGGCAGGCGCAATGCGGTCGAAGGCCGGCTCGCGACCGGGCCGGTGCAGCAGACGCGCGTGCGGCACATCCTGCTGCGTGTGTCGGATCTGACGCCCGAGCCCGAGGTCCGACGCCGTCTTCAGGATCTGCGCGACCGAGTGGTTCGCGGCGGGCAGGATTTCGGTCAGCTCGCCCGCCTGCACTCGGTCGACCCGAGTGCGACGCGCGGCGGCGAACTGGGCTGGCTGTATCCGGGCGACACGGTGCCCGAATTCGAGCGCGCGATGAATCAACTGAAGCCCGGCGAAGTCAGCGAGCCGGTGCACAGCCCGTTCGGCTGGCACCTGATCCAGGTGCTGGAGCGGCGCACCGAGGAGTCGCCGATCGAACGCAACCGGCTGGCCGCGCGCCTGGCGCTGCGCGACCGCAAGGCCGACGAGGCCTACCAGGAGTGGCTGCGCCAGTTGCGCGACCGCACCTACGTCGAGTATCGGCTCGAGGAAGGGTGAGCGGGAGCACCGAGGGTCCGGAAAGCACCGAGCGTTCGCCGAGCCGCGCGGACGCCCAGCGCCGGCGCGCGCGTGATCGGGGTTCATGAGTCACAATGCCCGCATGCGCAGGCGCCCCGATCCGATGGCTCGCTCGACGCTCGACGATCGACGCGCCCTGCGCCTGGCGCTGACCAGCGGCGAGCCCGCCGGCGTTGGCCCCGAGATCGCCGTGGCAGCACTGGATGCGCTGCCGGCAGGCGTCGAGTGCGTGCTGATCGGCGATCGCTCGCTGTTCGCGCAAACGCGGCTGCTGCAGCGGGTGTCGATCGATCACGTCGCGCTCGGCGCGCCCGTCGTTCCCGGACGGCCCGACGTTCGCAACGCGCGCTACGTGCTCGCCATGCTCGACCGCGCGATCGACGGCGCCCTGCGGGGGGAGTTCGATGCAATCGTCACCGCGCCGGTGCACAAGGGCGTGCTCAACGACGCCGGGATCCGCTTCACCGGCCACACCGAGTACCTCGCCGAAAGGACCGACACCCGGCGGGTCGTGATGATGCTGGTCGGTGGCGAGGCGGCGCAGCCGCTGCGGGTGGCGCTGGCCACGACGCACCTGCCGCTCGCGCAAGTGCCGCGCGCGATTACGATCGAGGGCCTCATCGCCACACTCGAAGTACTGCACGCGGAGCTGGTCGCCAAGTTCGGCATCGCGGCGCCGCGCATCGGCGTGTGCGGCCTGAATCCGCACGCGGGCGAAGGCGGTCATCTGGGACGCGAGGAGATCGACGTGATCGCGCCGGCGCTCGAGCGGCTGCGCGCGCGCGGTGTGGCGCTGGACGGTCCGCTGCCCGCCGACACCGTCTTCGTTCCGGCCAACGCGCGCCGCTATGACGCGATTGTCGCGATGTACCACGACCAAGGGCTCGCGCCGCTGAAGTACGCCAGTTTCGGCGCGGGCGTGAACGTCACGCTGGGACTTCCGTTCGTGCGCACGTCGGTCGATCACGGCACCGCGCTCGATCTGGCCGGGAGCGGCCGCGCCGACGCCGGCAGCCTGCGTGCGGCGATCACGCTCGCGGTCGAGCTGGCGCAGCGGCGCGCGGGCGTGCGTCGAACGGACGCGCCACAGACGAAACCCGGCGGCGGCATCGATGCAGGGCCACCGCGCGCGTAAACGCTTCAGTCAGAACTTCCTGCACGACGCCCATTACGTCGCGCGCATCGTCGAGGCGATCGCGCCGGCGCCCGGCGAGCGCATCGTCGAGATCGGGCCCGGACTCGGGGCGCTGACCGCACCGCTGGTCGAACGCGCGGGACACGTGACCTGCGTGGAAATCGACCGCGACCTGGCGGCGCGGCTGCGCGCGCGCTTCACGGCGCAGCAGCTCACGCTGATCGAAGCCGACGCGTTGAAGCTCGACTGGCGCGCGCTGGCCGACGCGGACGCGCGGCCGCTGAAGGTGGTCGGCAATCTGCCATACCACATCTCCACGCCGCTGCTGTTCGCGCTCGTACCGATCGCCGATCGCGTGAGCGCGCAGGTCTTCATGCTGCAGAAGGAGGTGGTCGACCGCATCGTCGCCGCGCCCGGCAGCGGCGACTACGCACGCCTGTCGGTCATGCTGCAGCGGCGCTATCGCGTCGCGCGACTGTTCGTCGTTCCTGCGGGCGCGTTTTCCCCGCCGCCCAAGGTGCAGTCGGCGATCGTGCGGATGCTGCCGGTCCCGCAGGGCGCGCTGGCGGCGGTCGACGCGGACGCGTTCGCGCAAGTCGCCGCCGCCGCGTTCGGCCGGCGGCGCAAGACGCTGCGCAACGCACTCGCCGCGCTGCTGCCGGAGGAGGCGATCCGCGCGGCGGGCGTCGATCCCGGCGCGCGCGCGGAAACCCTGGGGGTGGAAGACTTCATCCGCCTGGCCGCACGGCTCGACGGCGGCCGAGCGTCGGGCAATGACTTCTATGGCGGGCCCGCGGCCGCGTACGATGACCCGTGAAGCTTCAGCGACGGAGGAGGTTGCGATGGCAAGACTCGCTAGCGTACTGACCGCGCCGGTTACGGGTTCGGTGCTTGCCGGCTTCGCGCTGGCGGTGTCGATCGCGGTCTTCTTCGTCGAAGCCGCCTCAAGCGATAGTGCGGCCAATCGCGCGACGGTCGCCTCGTCGCTGTCGACCGCAATCGCGCTGATGCTCGGTGCGCTGGCACTGCTGATCACTGCACGCGTCGAAAGCTCCGATTACCGGGCGCAACAGGACAGCAAGACCGATATCGCGCGCCTGCTGGCGGCGCTCACGACGATCCAGACGCAGATGGCGCTGGCCTCGCAGACCGGCGCGAAGCCGGACTTCGAGCGCGAAAAATCCGCCGTTCGCGACTTCATGAACTCCGTTACGGGTTTCGCCTTCTACAGCTTTCAGGCGCACAAGAGCCGCGCCGCAGGCGACCGGGCGGAGACCTGGCGCGTGTTCTTCATGTATCTGGGCGAGATCGTTGCCGGAAAAGAACCCGCGCTGGTGACGAATCGCGCGATCCGCGCGCAGGCGCTCCTGCTGCAGTTGACGCAGCGCGACCTGCGGGCGATCGTCGATTCGCAGCTCGATCTGGTGGAAGGCATCGCGCGCTTCGGCGAGGTGCTCGACCACAACGTGCTGATCCGGGCAACGCGCTCGGTCTATGGCGGCGAAGATCTGCGCCGTGCTGACGGCGCTTCGTTGCTGATTCGCAAGCTGCGGTTCCTGAAGGAGGTCAAGCGCGTCGCGGATCCGGACGTCGACATGTTCCTGGCGGTGCTCGACAGCGCTCCGGAAGCGTTGCGGGATGCGCTTTCGCGCGGTGCCGATCCGAAGATCACCGACAGCGCCCTGCTGCGTCGCTACGCCGCGGAGCTGAAGCAATTCGACGAACCCTGAGTCAGCGCCGCGACGGCGCCGCGGCTCAGACGGTGTGAATCTGTCTGCTGCACGGCCCGCTGGCGTCGTTCGCGGTGTTGGCTCCGGTCGCTTCGCTTAACATCGGCTCCGCCGCTGTGAGCCTGCGCCGAAACTGCGTTTTCGGGCCTTGCCTATCCACTTGATATGTCTCGGAAGGTGTGAATCTTTCTGCTGCGCGGCCCGCTGGCGTCGTTGCGCGCTGCTCGGGCCTCGCCTATCTACTTGATATGTCTCGGCCCTGCGGCTGCGTGCGCCTAGCCAGCGGACCGCTCGCGACGAAATCTTCACACCTTCTCGGCCCTGCGGTTGCGCGCGCCTGGCCGGCGGACCGCTCGCGACGACTCTTCACACCTCCTCAGCGCGCGGTTTCGATCAACTCGATCTTGTAGCCGTCAGGGTCCTGCACGAAGGCGATCACCGTCGTGCCGCCCTTGACCGGTCCGGGTTCGCGCGTGACGGTGCCGCCGGCGGCGCGGATCTTCTCGCATGCCGCATAGGCGTCGTCGACCGCGATCGCGATGTGGCCGAAGCCGTTGCCGAGCTCGTAGCGATCGACGCCGTAGTTGTAGGTCAGCTCGAGCACGGCGCCCGCCGACTCGTCGTCGTAGCCGACGAACGCAAGGGTGTATTTCTGCTCGGGCCGGTCGGTCGTGCGCAGCACGCGCATGCCCATGACCTTCGTGTAGAAGTCGATCGACCGCTGCAGGTCGCCGACGCGCAGCATCGTGTGAAGGATTCTCATCGGAAAGTCCAGGCGTTGACGGAGGCGGGGCGAGTGTAGTCCGCTGCCCTGCCGGCGGACGTCGCGCGACTGTGCCGGGGTATGGCTGCGCGCCGTCGTCGTACGGGGCCAGAGGTTGACGGGCGACACCGCTGGCGGCGAAACTCCAATACTCGCGCGCGGACTGCGCCGCCGCCGCGCGTTTTTTTACCCAGCGCAATCGAAGGAGGTCTCGATGGATGACTCGCGTCGCTCGTTCCTTGCTCGCGTCGCCGGTACCGGCGCGATCGTTGCACTCGCCGATCCGCCGCAGGTGTTCGCGCAGGCGCCGGCGCCGGCCGCACCCGAACCGGTGATCCCGGGTACCGTGTCCAACGCCGAGGTGCTGAAAGGCAAGGACATGTCGGTCTTCAAGATCCATTCGGAACGTCCGCTGACCGGCAGCATCCCGGCCGAAGCGCACGACTTCGACGTCACACCGACCGAGCGGATGTTCGTCCGCAACAACCTGCTGACGCCCGACATCGACATCGCGCAACATCGGCTGTCGATCAAAGGGCTCGTCGACAAGGAGCTGACGTTTTCGGTCGACGAACTGAAGCGTTCGTTCCGGCCGGTCACGCTGCAGGCGATGCTCGAATGCGCCGGGGCGGGACGGACGGCGTATCAACCGACGCCGCGCGGCACGCCCTGGTCGCCGACCGGCGGCATGGGCTGCCCGAAGTGGACCGGAGTGCGCCTTGCCGACGTGCTGCGCGCCGCCGGCGTCAAGGCGAACGCCGTGCACGTGGCCGGGCAGGGCGCGGACTTCGGCGCGGTGGCGACGGTGGCACCCGTGATCCGCTCAATCCCGCTGTCGAAGGCGATGGAGGAGAACACGCTGATCGCCTGGGACATGAACGGCGCGCCGCTGCCCAAGGTCCACGGCTACCCGATCCGCCTGCTGGTGCCGGGCTGGGCCGGTTCGGCATCGACCAAGTGGCTGCACACGCTGACCGTGCTCGATGCGCCGTTCAAGGGCACCTACATGGACAACAGCTACCGCATGCCGCGCTACCCGGTTGCGCCGGGCGAACGGATGCCGAAGGATACCGTCTCGACCGAGGCCTGGCCGGTGAAGTCGATGATCACGGCGCCGGCGCCGAACGCGAAGTTCCGCGTCGGCGAGCCGATCCTCGTGCGCGGCAAGGCCTGGGTCGGCGAGGGCGCGGTCGAGCGCGTCGAGATCTCCCTCGACGAAGGCGTGACGTGGCAGCCCGCGCAGCTCGATCCGCGCGGCGACAAGTACGCGTGGCGCGGCTTCCGCTTCCTGCACCGCGCGCAGCGGCCCGGCTACCAGACCTTCCTCGCACGCGCCTGGGACGACAAGGGCAACGCGCAACCGCTGGTGCCGCACTGGAATCCGCTCGGCTATTACTGGAACGGCGTGCATCGGGTCGGCGTCTCGGTGGAGGCGTGACGTGCGGGCCGCAAGTGCGTTGACGCTCGCGGCCGCACTCGCGGCCGCACTCGCGGCCCTGCCGCCTGCGGCGGCACCGCGCGAGCTCACCTCGGGACCGGGCGTCGGCCTGACGACCGCGCGTTGCGCGATCTGCCACGACCTCGAGCACATCCTGCGCTCGCGGCTGTCGCGCGGCGAGTGGGAGGACGTGCTGGAGAACATGCGCCAGCGCGGCATGCCGCCGCTGGCCGACGACGAGCAGCGCGTGGTCCTGAACTACCTTGCCGCGTACTACGGCCGCGATCCGGCGCCAGCGGCCGCGCCGGATACGCATGCTGCCGGCGGGGCGGACCCCCTCGCGAAGATGCTCGACGCGCACGCCTGTAAGGGCTGCCACGCGGTCGACCGTAAGCTGATCGGACCTTCGTTCCGCGACATCGCCGCGAAGTACGCGACCGCCGATGCCGGCGCGGCGGCGCGGCTCGCGGCCAAGATCCGCAGCGGCGGCGCCGGCGCCTGGGGCGACGTGCCGATGCCGCCGAACCCGAAGCTGTCCGAAGCCGACGCGCTGGCGCTCGCGCGCTGGGTGCTGGGCCGCACGCAGTGAACCTAGCCCGGGTTTCTCACAGGGGTCGCGGATGATCGCGCCGGGATCGGGCCGATCCGGGCGAGCGCTGGAGCGAGGAACGTAGGTAGCCGTCGCTGCGTTTCGAGTGAAGCGCCGGCCGGGCGGCTCGAGACCCAGCGAGCACCGCGACAGCGAGCGCCCCGGCACACTCTGTCGCGAGGCCGTATCGCCCGCAACGCGGCATGCAGCAACGATTTCACTCGCATGAAGCGAGCGCCTTGTGAGAAATCCGGGCTAGAAACTGCAGGCCACTGCAGAGCGCACCAGAGACCACCGAGGATCGATTCCTCGTCCCGGACGCGCTCGCCACCCACCCGGTAAGCGGCCCAAGGCCCGCAATCCTTGATCCGGCAGTCGGTCGCCGGTCGTCCGTCCGCCCAGCCTCTCGGGTCACTGCGAGCCGAGATCCGTGTTCGTTCCGGGCCGACGTCCGGCGTCATGCCGAGCCGAAGGCGAAGAATCTCACCCGCTTGCTACCCCGAGATCCCTCGCGCTGCTCGGGATGACGGGAGCGGCGCGTGCGAGGGCGAAGCGCAGTCGCAAGCTGGCGGCGTCACGAGATTGGGGCAATCCTCAATAAACCGGCAGCGACGCGATATCGACGCCCTTGATCTCGTCACGCGCCGCCTCGAAACCGGGCAGCAGTTGCGCGACCGCGCGCCAGAAGCGCGGACCGTGGTTCATCTCCTTCAGGTGCGCCAGCTCGTGCGCGACGACGTAGTCGATCACCGGAGCCGCGAAGTGCACGAGCCGCCAGTTGAGCCGAATGCGGCCGTCCTGCGTGCACGAACCCCATTGCGAGCGCGCCGACGACAGCGACCACGCCGCGGGCTTCACGTCCACGCGCGCGGCAAGCAGCGCGAGCCGTTCGCCGAGCACGCGCCGGGCCTCGGATTGCAGCCACGCCTGCACGGCGTCCTTGACCTGCGGCTCGGCCGCCTCTGGCGGCAAAGCGATGTGAAGCTCGCGGCCCTGTTCGTTCTCAACCAGTCGCGTGCCGGCCGATTCGGCGCGCAGTCGCAGCACGAGAGGGCGGCCGAGATACGGCAGCGCTGCCCCGTCGGCGAAGCGCACCTCGGGCAGTCTGCGCTTGGCGCGCCACTCGCGCCACTCCGCGAGCTTGGCGCGGATCCAGCGCTCCTTTTCGACGATCGCCGCCTCGATCTCGGCGAGCCGCACCCAGCGAGGTGCGCTGACCGTGAGCCCGCCGTCATCGATCTGGAAGCCGATCGTGCGGCGTTTCGCGCGGCGCAGCCGGTAGCCGATCGGCTGTCCGCCCACCAGTAGGTGCCGCGTGCGTGGTGCCGATTCGGCGGGCGATGGTTCGGGCGGGAGCGCGGACGCGGGCGCCGCGCTCGGGAAGTCGAACGCCAGACTGAGTTGTCGCGCCGTGCTGGTCAGGGCTCTCTTCAAGCGCCTAGCGATCGATCAGTGCCGTCTTGCCGCTGGGATTCGTTGGCGGACGCCGCGTCGCGCTCGTTGCCGCGCGCCGGCGGAACATACGGTCCGCTATAGCGATGCGGCGCCAGGCGCCGCATCTCGTTTTCGATCCAGGATTCTACAAGTGCGGCGAGCTCATCGGCGCTCTTGCCCGCGGGATCGATCGGCGGACCGATCGCGACGGTGATTTCACCCGCGCGCTTGATCAGCGGACCGCGCGGCCAGCACTCGCCGGAGTTCAGCGCGATCGGGACGACCGGCGTGCCGGTGCGCACCGCCAGCCGCGCGCCGCCCGTCTTGTAGCGCCTGGTCGAGCCGGGCGGCGTACGCGTGCCTTCGGGAAAGATCACGATCCACCAGCCGTCGCGCAGCAGTGCGGCGCCCTGACGGACCACCTGCTCGAACGCGTCCTGCCCGCGCGAGCGGTCGATGTTGATCATGCCGAGCGAGGCAATGCCCCAGCCGAAGAACGGGATCCAGTGCAGCTCGCGTTTGTAGACGAACGACAGTCGGCGCGGCAGGAAGCTCGGCAGCCAGAACGTCTCCCAGGTCGACTGATGCTTCGGCAGCACGATCGCGGGGCCGTCGGGCAGGTTTTCCCAGCCTTCGACGCGCCAGCGCACGCCGCAAATGGCGCGCGCGGCGTTAATCGCCAGCCGCGTCCACATCACCGCGAGCCTGTAGCGCGTGGCCGGCGGCGTGACCCAGGAGGCGAGCACGACGAACGACCATGGTGCGACGGTGATCGTCATCACGAGCAGGTAGACGATCGCGCGCAGTCGGCTCATCGGTGTCCGCGCACGGCTGCGTTAACCCGCCGCCAGCAGCGCCAGGTCGGCCACGCGGTTCATCGTCGCGCGCAGCGCGGCGAGCAGCGCCAGCCGGTTGGCGCGGATGCGCGCATCCTCGACGTTGACCATCACGTCGTCGAAGAACGCGTCCACCGGTACCCTCAGCGGCGCGAGCGACTTGAGCATGCCCGTGTAGTCGCCCTGCGCGAAACGCTGCTCGGCGAGCGGTCGCACCTGCTCGAACGCGGCCGCGAGCTGCTTCTCCGCGGGTTCGAACAGCAGCGACGGGTCGAATTCGCCGGACACCGGGCCCGCCTTCTTCAGGATGTTGCCGATGCGCTTGTTGGCGGCCGTCAGGCTTTCCGCTTCCGGCATCTGCATGAAGGCGCGCACGGCGGCGAGCTGCGCCGGCACGCGGTCGATGCGCGTGGGCGCGAGCGAAACGACCGACTCGACTTCGTTGGCGGTGAACCCCTGCTCGCGCAGCAGGCCGCGCAGGCGGTCGTACGCGAAGGCGGCCACCTCGGCGGTCGCGCTCGCGTACGCGTCGACCGCACTGAACGCCGCCTCCGCAATCGCCAGCAGCCGATCGATCCCGATCGCGAGGCGCTTTTCCATCAGCATGCGCAGCACGCCGATCGCGTGCCGCCGCAGCGCGAACGGGTCTTTGTCGCCGGTCGGCTTCTCGCCGATGCCGAAGAGCCCGACGATCGTCTCGAGCTTGTCCGCGAGCGCCACACAGACGCCGACCGGCGATGCCGGCAACGCATCGTCGGCAAAGCGCGGGCGATAGTGCTCTTCGATCGCGTCGGCGACATCGGGCGCTTCATCGTCGTGCTGCGCGTAGTAGCGGCCCATGATGCCCTGCAGCTCGGGGAACTCGCCCACCATCAGCGTGCGCAGATCGGCCTTGGCCAGGCGCGCGGCGCGCTCGACATGCGTCTCGTCGACGTCGAGCGCCTTGGCGATCTCGACTGCGATGCCGGTGATGCGCTCGACGCGCTCAAGCTGCGATCCCAGCTTGTTGTGATAGACGACGCTCGTCAGCCCCAAGATGCGCGATTCGAGCGAAACCTTGCGGTCCTGGTCGTAGAAGAACTTCGCATCCGCCAGCCGCGCGCGCACGACGCGCGCGTTGCCGGCGACGATCGCCGACGCATCGTCGGTCTCGAGGTTGGACACGAGCAGGAAGCGGTTCAGCAACCTGCCGCTCGCGTCCATCAGCGCGAAGTACTTCTGGTTCTGCTGCATCGTCAGGATCAGGCACTCCTGCGGCACGGCCAGGAACTCGGCCTCGAAGCCCGACTCGTAGACGACCGGCCATTCGACCAGCGCGGTGACCTCGTCGAGCAGCGCCTCCGGCATCACCGGTTGCGCGCCGAGCTTTGTCGCGGCGGCGGTAATCCGCTCGACGATGCGCGCGCGGCGCGCCTCGAACGAGGCGATCACGCGCCCTTCGCGCTCGAGCTGCTCGGCGTACGTGTCGGCCGAGTGCACGGCGATCTCGCCCTGCGACAGGAAGCGATGGCCGAAGGTCTTCGTGCCGCCGATCAGACCCAGCGCCTGCACCGGCAACGGCTGATGCCCGTGCAGCGCGACCAGCCGATGCGCGGGCCGCACGAACTGCACGGTCGTGCCGTCGGCGAGCTGGTAGCTCATCGTCTTCGGAATCGGCAGTTTCGCGATCGTCTCGTCGAGCGTGGCCTGCAGCGCTGCGATCAGTGGCTGCCCGGCCGCCACGCTCTTCAGGTACACCGACTCGGCCTTGCCGTCGTTTTCCACGACCAGCGCATCGGGGCCTTCGTGCGCCCCGATCGCGAGCTTGGCGAGATGCCCGCGGCCGAGCGACTCGAGCTTTTTGAGGAAGGCGGCGGTCCAGTTCTTCGCCTTGTCCTGCGCGACCGCGAGCGGCATCAGCTTGTGCCTGATCGGCTGGTCGGCCGACCTGGCCGCGACGTGCGTAATGTGCACGCCGAGCCGGCGCGGCGAAGCGAACACCGTGACGCGGCTCGCGGGCGCGAGAAACTGGCGGCCGCGCAAGCCTTGCTCGATGCCGGCGGCAAACGCTTGCGCAAGCGACTTCAGCGCCTTCGGCGGCAGCTCTTCGGTGTGCAGTTCGATCAGCAGATTGGCGGGGTGTGCCACTTCGATGAGCCTTTTTTTATTCAGGGGTTACCCGATCCCGGGACGCCGCCACCTGCGAGCGCGTTTCGCCCTCGCGGGCGCCGGTTTCGTCATCCCGAGCGGCGCGAGGGATCTCGGCGTTGCGAGCCGCCGAGATTCCTCGCCTTCGGCTCGGAATGACAAGTTGGGGCTGGCTCGGAATGACGAAGGAAGGTCGGCTCGGAATGCCGCATAGCTTGTCATGCCGAGCGCAGCGAGGGATCTCGGCGTTGCGAGCCGCTGGGATTCCTCGCCTTCGGCTCGGAATGACAAGTTGGGGCTGGCTCGGAATGACGAAGGAAGGTCGGCTCGGAATGCCGCATAGCTTGTCATGCCGAGCGCAGCGAGGGATCTCGGCGTTGCGAGCCGCTGGGATTCCTCGCCTTCGGCTCGGAATGACAAGTTGGGGCTGGCTCGGAATGACGAAGGAAGGTCGGCTCGGAATGCCGCATAGCTTGTCATGCCGAGCGCAGCGAGGGATCTCGGCGTTGCGAGCCGCCGAGATTCCTCGCCTTCGGCTCGGAATGACAAGTTGGGGCTGGCTCGGAATGACGAAGGAAGGTCGGCTCGGAATGCCGCATAGCTTGTCATGCCGAGCG
>JBBIJJ010000029.1:0-25944 GCA_037446035.1 Burkholderiales bacterium | reverse complement strand
GCTCGTCGTCCCGCCCCAGCCACGCTCGGCGTCCCGAGCCAACCATGCTCGTCGTCCCGCCCCAGCCACGCTCGGCGTCCCGAGCCAACCATGCTCGGCGTCCCGAGCCAACCATGCTCGGCGTCCCGAGCCAACCATGCTCGGCGTCCCGAGCCAGCCACGCTCGTCGTCCCGAGCCAACCATGCTCGGCGTCCCGAGCCAACCACCGCTTGTCATTCCGAGCCGAAGGCGAGGAATCTCGTCCGCTCGCTGTGCCGAGATCCCTCGCTTCGCTCGGGATGACAAGCGCGTCATTCCGAGCCGAAGGCGAGGGATCTCGGCGGCTCGCAGCGCCGGTGCCTCGCGCTGCGCGGGATGACGAAAGCGGCGCCCGCGAGCGCCAAACGCACTCGCAACGTGGCGGTGTACCGCGATCGGGAAATCCTCAGTCGTTTCGCTCGGGATGACAGGATCGGGTTTGCAATGGCTTGACGGGCAGTGCACTGAGAAGGTGTGAGGGTCTCGTCGCCAGCGGGCCGCGTCGTAGAAGGACTCACGCCTTCTGCGGCCGTTACGCGGTCACGGCGTGCTCAATACAATCGGTACGAAGTGCGCAGCAGGCGCCCGCAACGGCGCCGCATTCTACGGGCGCGCGCGGCCGGCCTGTCATCCGAGCGTCATCGATCTTCTCTATGGTCAAGCGTAAACGCCGGGTCCAGGCCCGGAAGGACCGGAAAATCGCCCAGTCCAGCGCGCCGGCAGGGCGCTTTCTCAACCGGGAGCTGTCACAGCTCGCCTTCAACGAACGCGTGCTCGCGCTCGCCGCACGCGCCTCGGTTCCGCTCGCCGAGCGGCTGCGCTTCGTCTGCATCGTCTCGTCGAACCTCGACGAATTCTTCGAGATCCGTGTGGCCGGCCTGATGGAACAGCTGCGCGAAGCTCGCGGCGGCAGCCCCGCGTCGCCGCTGTGGCAGGAGTTCATGCGGATCTCCGAGTGCGCGCACGCGCTGGTCGACCGCCAGTACGCCCTGTTCAACCAGACGCTCGCGCCGGCGCTCGCGCGCCACGGTGTCGTGATCGTCAATCATGCCGAACGCACACCGGCGCAGCGCGCGTGGGTGCGCGAGTACTTCGAGCGCGAGGTCCGCCCGCTGCTGTCGCCGATCGGGCTCGACCCTTCGCATCCTTTTCCGCAGGTGATGAACAAGGCGCTGAACTTCGTCGTCCAGCTCGCCGGGCGCGACGCGCTCGGCCGGCCGTCGACGATCGCGATCCTGAAGGTGCCGCGCGTGCTGCCGCGCGTGATCCCGCTGCCGGCGCAGCTCGCCGGCGGCAAGCAGGCCTTCGTGATGTTGAGCTCGGTGATCCGCGCGCATCTGGAAGACGTCTTCCCCGGGCGCGGCATCGCCGGCTTTTCGCAGTTCCGCGTCACGCGCGACTCCGAACTCTGGGTCGACGAGCGCGAGGTGCACAACCTGCGCCAGGCGCTGCGCATGGAGCTGACGCAGCGGCACTTCGGCAACGCCGTCCGGCTCGAGGTCGCCCGTTCGTGCCCGCAGCCGCTCGAAACGCTGTTGCGCGAGCAGTTCCAGCTGCCCGAGGCGGCCGTCTACCGCGTCGACGGGCCGGTCAACCTCGTGCGGCTCAATCAGCTCGTCGATCACTTGACGCAGCCCGCGCTGCGCTGGCAGCCGTTCGCGCCCGCGTGGCCGGCCAAGGTGCCGCATTCGACCGAAGGCGCGGACATGTTTGAGGCGATGCGCGCCGGCGACATCCTGCTGCACCACCCGTTCGAAAGCTTCGAGCCCGTGATCGAGTTCCTGCGGCAGGCCGCGCTCGACCCCAAGGTCGTCGCGATCCGCATGACGCTGTACCGCACCGGCACCGGCTCGGTGCTGGTCGACCTGCTGATCGAGGCGGCGCGCCGCGGCAAGGAAGTCACCGTCGTCGTGGAACTGAAGGCGCGCTTCGACGAGGAGGCCAACATCAACCTCGCCGAGCGGCTCGAAGCGGTCGGCGTGCAGGTCGTCTACGGCGTCGTCGAACTGAAGACGCACGCCAAGCTGCTGCTGGTCGTGCGGCGCGAGGAGGAGGAGGGACCGCCGAAGAAAAAAGGCCCGCCGCGCGCGCGGCTCGTGCACTACGCGCATCTCGGGACCGGCAACTACCACCCGACGACGACCAAGCTGTACACGGACTTCGGCATGCTCACCTGCGAACCCGACGTCTGCGCCGACGTCGAAAAGGTCTTCATGCACCTGACCAGCCTGACCAGGGTGGAGAAGCTCAGGCACCTGTGGCTCGCGCCCTTTACGCTGCACAAGCGCGTGCTGGCCGCGATCGCCAACGAGGCGAAGTTCGCTGCCGCGGGCAAGCCCGCCCGCATGGTCGCCAAGATGAACGCGCTGGTCGACGAAGCGACCATCAACGCGCTGTACGCGGCGTCGCAGGCGGGCGTAAAGATCGACCTGATCGTGCGCGGCGCCTGCACGCTGCGCCCCGGCGTCAAGGGCCTGTCGGAGAACATTCGCGTCCGCTCGATCGTCGGACGCTTCTTGGAGCACCACCGGATCTACTACTTCCGCAATGGCGGCGCCGACGACGTGTATCTGGCGAGCGCGGACTGGATGGGCCGCAACCTGTTCCGCCGCATCGAGGTCGCGTGGCCGGTGCTCGACAGGAAGCTCAAGCAGCGCGTGCTCGACGAGGGCCTGCGCCCCTATCTCGACGACACCGCCGATGCCTGGACGCTGCAGGGCGACGGCAGCTATCGCCCGCCGAATGCGCTCGGACGCGGCGATCGCGGCGGCTTTTCCGCGCAGCGCGCGCTGCTCGTCGAACTCGCTGCGTCGGTCGGGGAGGGCTGACGGTGGAGCTGATCCTGTGGCGCCACGCCGAAGCCGAGCCGGGCGAACCCGACCTCGGCCGCAAGCTCACGCCGAAGGGCGAAAAGCAGGCGCGCCGCATGGCCGAGTGGCTGCACGCTCGTCTGCCCGCCTCGGCGAAGATCGTCGCGAGCCCCGCGGCCCGCGCGCAGCAGACCGCGCAGGCGCTCGCCGAGCTCGCGCACCGCAAGTTCAAGACGCTGGATGCGCTGGCGCCGGGCGCCGGCGCGGACGACGTGCTCGCTGCGGTCGGCTGGCCCGACGGCAAGTCGCCGCTGGTCGTCGTCGGTCATCAGCCGACGCTCGGCTGGGTGGCATCGAAACTGATGACCGGCGAAGAACTGCCGTGGTCGATCAAGAAGGCGGCGGTTTGGTGGCTGCAGTCGCGCTCGCGCGAAGGGGCAGAGCAGGCCGTGCTGCGCGCGGTCGTCAACCCCGACCTCCTGTGACGCACGCTTGCCCCGGTCTTTGCTTCGAAGGCGGGGTAGGAGGACTTCACGCCTGCGCTGCGCGTCGATCACTCGACCGCCGCGAGCCGCCGCGCCAGCGCGCGCCACGCATCGAGGTCGGCCGCCGGCGCTTGCGCGGCGCCGCTGGCGATCACGTCGAGCAGGCGCCGCAGGTGCGCCGCGTCGGGCCGCAGTGTGCCGGCGAACAGCACTTCGCCCGCGCGCGCCACGAGCACGGTCGGGAAGTTCTCGACGTCGACGTCGCCGAGGAGATCGGCCTCGTCCTCGATGTCGATCCAGCGGAACGCGAACTGCGGCGAAGCGGCGGCGACCCGCTCGAACTCGGCGCGCCAGGCACCGCAGGTGTCGCACCATTCCGCGCACAGACAGGCGACGATCGGCCTCGTCATGGCAACGCGCGCAAGGCGAAGCGCACACCGACCTTGTCCCACTGGGCCGCCTCCTCTTCAAGCAGGTGCTGCGTCAGCGGATGCCGCGCGAGCCAGTCGGCGTCCACGCCGAGCTCGATCGCGCTGCGCGAAGAGCGCAGCGTCCAGCGCGGCGGATCGACCGCGCGCCGCGCGTGGCAGAAGATCACCGCCAGCCGCAGCGCGAGGATCTTGCCGGCGCGGTCGGCATCTTCCAGCGCGGCGGCGACTTTCTTCAGATTCCCGCGCTGGCCAAGGATCAGCGTCGCGATGCGCTCCTGGTCGGTCGTCGAGAAGCCGGCGAGGTCGCTGTGCCGCACGAGGTAGGCGCCGTGCTTGTGGTAGTCGTTGTGCGAGATCGCGAAGCCGCATTCGTGCAGCGCGGCGGCCCACGCCAGGCGCTTGTGCAGCTCGGCCGGGACCTGCGGCGCGAGCGCGTCGTAGAACTGCGCGGCGATGGCGCCGACGCGTTGCGCCTGCGCGCGATCCACAGCGAAGCGAGACTGCATGCGCTCGACCGTCGCCTCGCGCAGATCGCGGCTTTCGCGCCGGCCGAGCAGGTCGTACAGCACGCCGACCCGCAGCGCGCCGCGCGCGGTGCGCATCTGCGTCAGCCCGAGCGTGTCGAAAGCCGCCGCCAGTACGGCCACGCCGCCGGCGATCACCTCCTGCCGCTCGGCCTTGAGCGCCTGCAGTCGGATCCGCTTGATCTCGCCGGCGGCGAGCAGCGCCTGCCGCAGTTTCAGCAGCCCCTCGGCGGTGATCGTCCCGTCGGTCCAGCCTTCGGCGCGCAGGATCTCGGACACCGCGCCGATCGTCCCGCTCGAGCCGTACGCCTCGTCCCATTGGCTGCGGCCGAACGCGGCGATGCCTTCTTCGAACTCGGCGGCGGCCGCCACCTGCGCGCGCTTGAAGCTGGCGCGGTCGATCGTCCCGCCGCGGAAGTGGCGCAGCGTTGTGTTGACGCAGCCGACGCGGAACGACTCAGCCTGCTCGGCGGCGAACCCGCGTCCGACGATCAGCTCGGTCGACGCGCCGCCGATGTCGACGACGAGCCGGCGCCGATCGCTCGGCGGCAGCGTGTGCATGCAGCCTTCGAAGACGAGGCGCGCTTCCTCGCGCCCCGAGATCACCTCGATCGGATAACCCAGCGCGTTCTGCGCTTCGAGCAGGAACTCGTTCAAGTTGCGCGCGACGCGCAGGGTCTGTGTCCCGACCGCGCGCACGTGCTCGCCCTTCATGCCGCGCAGCCGCTCGTTCATTCGCGCCAGGCATTCGCATGCGGACTCGATGGCCTTCTTCGACAGCCGCTCGTCGTCGCCGAGCCCGGCGGCCAGCCGCACGGTTTCCTTCCAGTAGCCGTGGCGCTCGATCAGCGAACCTTCGACGCGGCCGATCTCGAGGCGGAAGCTGTTGGAACCGAGATCGACGGCAGCGAGCAGCATGAATCCTTCGGCAAGCTCAGGACACGGCCTTTCGACAAGCGGAGGGCGTGACGTTCGGAGAACGCGCGGACACCGCCGCCCCCGCATTGACCCGGTCGATTTTACGGCGTAGTTTGCGACGGCTTTGCCGTACGCACGGCGACGGCGTCTCTTGCGATTCGACGGAAAGCGCGCATGCCCGCCGGCAACTTCCTCGCGCTCGCCATCGCGCTGTCATGGTTCGCGTGGCTGCCGGCGACGCTGATTGCCGGCGGTGCGACCACGATGCCGGGGCGCGTGCTGCATTGGGTCGGCGGCGCCGGTCCGCTGCTTGCGCTGATCGTCGCGCTCGCTCGCAGCGGCTCTGAGCGCGCGCTGTTCGCGGCGCGGCTGCGGGTTGCGCCGCTGCTGTCGCGGTACGGCTGCGCTGCGCTGCTGCTGCCGGTGGCGTTCGCCGCGGGGGCCTGGGCGGTGCACACGGCCCTGACCGGTCGTCCGCCGGCGTGGCCCGCGCTGCGCGAGATCGCCGCACTGGCCTTGCCCGCACTGCTGTTCGGTCCGCTGCTCGAGGAGCCGGCATGGCGCGGCTATGCGCTGCCGCAGCTTCTCGAGTCGCACGAGCCGCTGGCGGCGGGGCTGATCGTCGGCGCCGCGTGGGCGCTCTGGCACTTGCCGCTGTTTCTGATCGACGGCACCTATCAGGCCGGGCTGGGCACGGCGGCGGGCGCATTGTTCCTCGCGGCGCTGTTCGTCGACTCCGTGGTGCTGACCTGGCTCGTGCTGCGCACGCGCAGCCTATGGAGCGCGGTCGCGTATCACTGGGTGACCGATCTCAGCAATACGGCGCTCGACCTGCCGTTCGAAGCCGCGCTGGTGCGCACCGCGCTCGCACTGCTCGTCGCGGTCGCGCTGGTCGCGCGTGGTGCACTGCGGACTTACTCGTAGCGGCCGAGCCGGACCATCGTGGTGCCCGGCGCCGCGTATTTCAGCGAGGGCATCACCAGCACCGTGTCGTCGTACGGCGCGGTCCACACCGTGTCGCCGTCGTAGGCGATCGGCGTGCCCGCCTTCGCGATCACCTCGAGCCCCGTGAAACGGCCGGCGAAGCGGAAGTCCGTCGACTTGGCGACGACCGGTTCGGTGACGCGGAGCAGGCGCTGCCGCGGCGGCGGCTCGACCCGCAGGCGCGGGCGCGCCCACTCCGCAGCGACCGTGCCCGTGACCAGCAGGAAGCGCAGCGTCGTGTCGATCGCCACGTCGACGGCGCTGCGTTCCCAGTGCTGGCCGCATTCGATCAGCAGTGCGTTCTTCGGGCTCGCCGGATCGCCGAAGCCGCTGCGGTCGCGCATGCGCAGCCCGGCCGGGTGTCCGGTGTCGATCAGCAGATCCGCCGGAACGCCGAGTGCGCGCGCAAACTGCGCGCCCTTTTCGATCATTCCGCACACCATGATCGGCCGGCACGGCTCGTGCATCGAATGGATGTCGAGGAGGAAGTCGGCGGCGTCGACGAACGGCCGCAACTCGCGCGCGCGTCGCAGTTCCACCGAATCGCGCGGACCGGACAAAACGTCGTCGGCCCACACGCGGTTGTAGTCCTCGTCGATGAAGCGCGACGCGTCCGGATCGTCGAAGTCGAAGCGCGCGTACGCGGCGACGTTGGCGAACGCGAGCGTGAGCTTGCCGCGCAGCGGCGCCACGCCGGCGCGGAACAGGTACTCGAGCGCGATCGCGCCGCAGAACTCGTTGCCGTGCGTCAGCGCCTGCACCATCACGTTCGGCCCCGGCCTGCCGGAGTCGAGCACGTGCACGTAGTCGACGCCCGAGTTGGATGCCTTGAACGGCGTGATGTCGGGCGGCTGGATCTCGATCGGGTGGTGTTCGGGCATGTTGCGGTCCTTCAGGTGGCTCTTCGCGCTGCGGCCGCGGATCGCCGCGCGTAGTCGGCGATCGCCTCGACAAGCGTACCGAGGTTTTTCTGCAGGGTGGCGAACGCAGCGTCGTGCTTGTTTCGCGTCGACTCGTCCATGTACAGCCGCTTGTTGACTTCGATCTGCAGGCTGTGGCGGCCGCGCGCCGGCGCGGAGTACGCGCGGACGAGTTCCACGCCCTTGTACGGCTCGTTGACTTTCACTTCGTACCCCAGCGACGCGAGCACGGCGCGCACGAACGCCGTGAATTCAGGATCGCAGCTCGTGCCGTCGCGATCGCCGAGCACGAAGTCGGCGCGCGGCTTGCCCGCGCCGCCTTCGCCCTGCTTGCCGCCGACGGCGGGCATCGAGTGGCAGTTGACGTGATAGACGACGCCGAAGCGCGCGTAGGTCGCGTCCAGAAGCGCGCGCAGCGCCGTGTGGTACGGCGCGTGGCAGCGCTCGATGCGGCCCGCCACCTCCTCGACCTTGAGCTTGCGCGCGTAGATCGCGCGGCCGTCGTCGAGCGTGCGCCAGACGAGCGCCTTGCCGATGCTGGCCTTGCCGCTCGGCGCGTACTCGTGCGGCCAGCGGCCGCCTTCGATCAGCGCGAGATCGACATCGCCGCGGTGCCGGTTGGCGTCGATGTAGGTGCGTGGAAAACGCGCCGCCAGCAGCGGCACGCCGAGCGCGGTCGCCGGCAGGTACAGCTCGTCGACGTAGCAGTCCTCGCCGTCGCGCAGATCGAACTCGCTGACCGCAGCGTCGAAGTCCGCTGGAAACTCGCGTCCCGAGTGCGGCGAGTCGAGCACGAGCGCAACGGCGGGCGCGGAGCCGTGAATGCGAAGCATCTCCGAAGCGAGGAGCGAAAGGTTCATCCCGAATCCGGCAGTCCATCCATGCCGTTGCGCGGAAGTTCGTTGCGCGACCGGGGTTTGCGGCTTCGACTGCGCTCAGAAGGTGTGAATCTTTCTGCTGCGCGGCCCGCTGGCGTCGTTGCGCGCTGCTCGGGCCTCGCCTATCTACTTGATATGTCTCGGCCCTGCGGCTGCGTGCGCCTAGCCAGCGGCCCGCTCGCGACGAAATCTTCACACCTTCTCACCCATCGGGTGAAGCGGCGAGCGGCCAGGAGGTCTCGCGCTGGCGCGAGGCGCCGGCTCGGAATGCCACGCCGGCGACGCCCCGAGCGCCGACGCGACTGCCCGAGCGCCGAGGGTGCCGTGCGCAGCGCCCATATTGTCATCCCGAGCGAAGGCGAGGGATCTCGGCGCAGCGAGCGGGCGAGATTCCTCGCCTTCGGCTCGGAATGACAAGAGGGTTACCACGGAATGGCAAGGGGCGGCTCGGAATGGCGACGGGGCGGCTCGGAATGGCGACGGGGCGGCTCGGAATGGCGACGGGGCGGCTCGGAATGGCGAGGGGTGCTTGGCTCGGATTGACGATGATGGATGCCGACGCCGGGCGGTAGACACGTGCCACGCGGATGGGTAACGCCGAAGGACCGCCGAGGCATCGAGAACGGCTCATCGTCTTTCCTCGTCGGTCCCGGCGTCCAGGTCGTGAAAATCCAACGGCGCGGAGGGCCGATCCAAGCGCCGAGACACGGAGCGCACGGACCGCGACTCATCGTCCTTTCTCAAGGGTTTCGGTGTCTATTGAGGATTGCGCAACCTCGTGACACCGCCACCTTGCGAGTTCGCTTCGCGCTGGCTGTCGCCGGTTCCGTCATCCCGAGCGAAGCCGAGGGATCTCGGCACGGCGAGCAGCGCAGATTCCTCGCCCTTGGCTCGGAATGACGAGGGCTGAGAAGGTGTGAACCTAGATTCGGCAATTGGCGTCACGTCGAAACGGCAGAAAGCCAGCATCCATGCGGGTTTGAAGCCAATTCCGACGACTGCGGAGCAGTTCGAAGTGGGTGATGGTCGTGCTCACTGCAAGCCTTTGGCGCGAACGGGTTTGTCGGTACTCCACCCACTTCAACTGCCGTTTCTAGGGTGAAGATTTCGTCGCGAGCGGGCCGCTGGCTAGGCGCACGCAGCCGCAGGGCCGAGACATATCAAGTAGATAGGCGAGGCCCGAGCAGCGCGCAACGACGCCAGCGGGCCGCGCAGCAGAAAGATTCACACCTTCTGAGGCATGCGGGCGCCAAGCGGTTGGCACGTGTCACGCGGATACGACATGGTCAATAAGTGGTGACTACGCACGTCAGCCGTTCAAGTGGCATGCCGACCATCGCCCCGCCGCGACCTCGCGCAGCGCGGGCGGCTCGCTCGCGCAGCGCGGCAGCGCGTGTGGGCAGCGCGGGTGGAAGTGGCAGCCGGTAGGCGGCGCCAGCGGCGACGGGATTTCTCCCTTGATCGGCACGTAGCTGCGCCGCTTGCGAGCGAGTCGCGGCACTTCGGCGAGCAGCGCCTGCGTGTACGGGTGATTCGGCTGTGCGAACAGCGCCTCGGTCGGCGCGATTTCGACGACACGGCCCAGATACATCACCACCACGCGGTCCGACAGATGCCGAACGACGCCCAGATCGTGGCTGATGACGAGATACGTCAGGCCGAGCGTCTCGCGCAGGTCCATGAACAGGTTCAGCACCTGCGCCTGGATCGAGACGTCCAGCGCGGCGACCGCTTCGTCGCACACGAGGAACTCGGGCTTGACCGCGAGCGCGCGCGCGATGCCGATGCGGGCGCGCTGTCCGCCCGAGAACTGGTGCGGGTAGCGGCGGCGCAGCGCCGGATCGAGACCGACGCGCGCGAGCAGATCGGCCACGTAGTCGGCGACGTGCGCCTTGTCGACGAGGCCGTGCACGCGCGGCGCCTCGCCGACGATCTCCTCGACCCGCATCCGCGGGTTCAGAGAGGCGAACGGATCCTGGAAGATCATCTGTATCGGACGCGCGGCGCCGCCATGCGTGCGCAGCGCCGCGCCGCGGTAGCGGACTTCGCCTGCGCTCGGCTCGTATAGTCCGCAGCCGAGCCGGCCCAGCGTGCTCTTGCCGCAGCCCGATTCGCCGACGAGCCCGACCACTTCACCCTGAGCGACCGCGAAGCTCACCTGGTCGACCGCGTGCACCGTGTGTTCGGTCACCTTCGCACCGAACGCGCGCGCGAGCTTCTCGATCGCGTCGAGCCGCTTGACGAAGCGCTTGGACACGCTGCGGAATTCGAGCAGCTGCGTACGCACCGCGGTCGCCGGCAGCGGAAGGCTACTCATCGAATCGCTCCACCGCGGCCGGTGCTTGGATATTCATCGGCCGTGCGCGCTTGGCGCACCGCGCACGGCAACCGGGTTTCCGCGGCGTGCACCGACGTCCGGTCGGCGCAACAGGCGCCGGCGCCACGGGGCCGTCCTCGCTTCACGCGTCTCTCACCGCGCCGGCCGCCGCCAGCGGGAAGTGGCAGCGCACCTTGCGCCGGCCTTGCGCGACGAGCTCGGGCATCGTCACGCAGCGCGCGGCCGCGCGCGCGCAGCGCTCGCGGAACGCGCAGCCGGGCGCAAGCCGCAGCAGCGACGGCGTCATGCCGGGAATCTGCCTGAGCCGGCGCCCGGTCGGGTTGTTCGCCGGCACCGAATTGAGCAGGCCGCGCGTGTACGGGTGCAGCGGCGCGCCGAGCACCTCCTCGGTCGTGCCTTCCTCGACGATGCGGCCGGCGTACATCACCGCGACGCGGTCCGCGAGCCCGGCGACGACCGCCAGATCGTGCGTGATCCAGATCAGCGCCGAACCGGTCTCGCGCACGAGCTTCTGCATCTCGTACAGGATCTGCCCCTGCACCGTCACGTCGAGCGCGGTGGTCGGCTCGTCGGCGATCACGAGATCCGGCCTATGCAGCAGCGCGATTGCGATCGCCACGCGCTGGCGCATGCCGCCGGAGAACTGGTGCGGATACTGCATGAGCCGCTCGGCAGGCGAGGCGATGCCGACGCGGCCGAGCGCCTCGAGCGCGCGTTCGCGCGCCGCCCGCCGCGACACGCGGTCGTGCGCGAGCACGGTTTCGACCATCTGCGTCTCGACGGAAAGCACCGGGTTCAGCGTCATCATCGGATCCTGGAAGATCATCGCGATGCGCTTGCCGCGCAGCCTGCGCAGCATCTCTTCCGGCGCGCCGATCAACTCCTGGCCGTCGAACTTCACGCGGCCGCCGGTGATGCGTCCGGGCGGATCGATCAGGCCGAGGATCGAGAAGCCCGTCACCGACTTTCCCGACCCGGATTCGCCGACCAGCCCGAGCACTTCGCCGCGTGCGAGCGCCAGCGACACGCCGTCGACCGCGCGCAGCGGGCCTTCGCGGGTGGCGAACTCGGTGACGAGGCCGGTGACTTCGAGCAGGCTCACGAGGTGGGCCCTCCGCGGCGTCGTTGCCGCGCGGACGGCAAGCCGGCGTTGTCGAAAGTTGCCCAGACCTTCGCGCGGAAGCGCTGCTGGATGCCTGCCGGGGCCTGCCCTCGAGCGCTGCTGTCGGGGGCGAGGATGACGCATCCGCCGCCGCTCGCTGCCGGGTGGCGCCGCTGGCTGGCAGGCGGATGCCTCACTTCGCCAACCTCGGATTCAGCACGTCGCGCAACTGGTCGCCGACCAGGTTGATCGCGAGGATGGTCAGCAGCAGCGCGATGCCGGGGTAGACGCTGATCCAGTACTTGCCCGACAGCAGGTACTCGTAGCCGTTGGCGATCAGCAGCCCCAGCGAAGGTTCGGTCGTCGGCAGCCCGAGCCCGAGGAAGGACAGTGTGGCTTCGAGCGCGATCGCGTGCGCGACTTGCACCGTGCCGACGACGATCAGCGGCGGCAGGCTGTTCGGCAGCAGATGACGCAGCACGATGCGGGCGTTCGACAGCCCGAGGGCGCGTGCCGCCTCGACGTATTCCTTGCCGCGCTCGACCAGCGCGGCCGAGCGTGCGGTGCGCGCGTAGTACGCCCACTGTACGGCCACCAGCGCGATGATGATCTTGTCGACGCCCTTGCCGAGCACCGCCAGCAGGATCAGCGCAACGAGGATCGCCGGAAAGCCGAGCTGGATGTCGACGATGCGCATCAGCACCTGCTCGAAGCGCCCGCCCGCGTACGCGGCGAGCACGCCCAGCACGGCGCCGATCGTCAGCGCGATCGCTCCGCTCGTCACGCCGACGGTGAGCGACACGCGCAGCCCGTACAGGATGGCCGACAGCATGTCGCGCCCCTGGCCGTCGGTGCCGAGCAGATAGGTCATGTGGCCGCCGCCGGCGCGCTCCCCCGGCGGCAGTCGCGCGTCCAACAGATCGAGCTTGCCGAGGTCGTACGGGTTCTGCGGCGCGATCCAGGGGGCCAGCAGCGCGAGCGCGATCACCGCGACGAGCATCGCCAGCCCCGCCAGCGCGAGCCTGCTTTCGGCAAACTCGCGGGCGAAGCCGGCCAGCGGGGACTGTCCGCGCGGGGCCGCGACTGCGCTCATTGCACCCTCATGCGCCAGTACCCCTGAATCCTTGCGGGTCGGCGGCCCGCCCGTCGCCGCGCTCAGGATCGCCGCCGGGTCGCGTGCTGCGCCCTGGGCGCGGGCTGCCGCTTCCGGCGAGCGGCGAGCGATCTGCCTCGCTCCAGGCGTGGAGACCGCATTGGGGCGAGGAACGCCACCGTGCGAGCGAGATCACCTTTGCTCCCCCAGCCTCACCCGCGGATCGAGCGCCGAATACAGCAGGTCGACCACGAGATTGATCAGGATGAACATGAACACGATCAGCAGCAGGTAGGCGACGACGACCGGGCGGTCGAGCTGGAAGATCGAGTCGATCACGAGTTTGCCCATCCCCGGCCACGCGAAGATCGTCTCGGTGACGACCGCGAACGCGATGACCGAACCCAGCTCCAGCCCGATCACGGTGACCAGCGGGATCAGGATGTTCTTCAGCAAATGCACGCCGATCACGCGCGAACGCGGCAGCCCTTTCGCGCGCGCGAACTTGATGTAGTCCAGCAGGACGTGCTCGCGCACCTGCGCGCGCGTCAAGCGAACGATCAGCGACAGCTTGAACAGCGCCAGGTTGATCGCCGGCAGCAGCGCGTACTTCAGTCCTTCCCAATGGAGGATCGAAAGCTGCAGGCCGAGGAACTCGACCGTCGGGCCGCGTCCGGTCGAAGGCAGCCAGCCTAACTGGACCGCGAACACGAGGATCAGGATCAGGCCGACCCAGAACGTCGGCAGCGAAAAACCGAGGATCGAGCCGGCCATGATCAACTTGCTGAGCCAGTGCTGCGGCTTCAGGCCGGCGTACAGCCCGAGCGGCACGCCAAGGGCGACCGCGATCAGCATCGCGAGGAAGGCCAGCTCGAGCGTGGCCGGCATGCGCTCGACGATCACTTCGATTGCCGAGCGGCCGAACACGAAGCTCGTGCCCAGCTCGCCGGTGAAAGCGCCCTTGAGGAACACCCAGTACTGCTCGACGATCGGCTTGTCGAGTCCGAGCGCGGCGGCGGCGCGCGCCTTCTCGACTTCGTCGGCGACCGGATTGACGAGGATTTCGACCGGATCGCCGACCACGTACAGCCCGAAGAAGACGAGCAGCGACGTGATCGCCAGCACCAGCAGCGTCTGCGCGAGGCGGCGAAGGACGTAGACGGTCATCGGCAACGGCGGGCGCGGCACCGGTTGGCACGAGGGCTTTCCCCACGCCCCCGCGCCACCTCGCAGCGTCGACTACGGATCAAGAGTCGGTGATCGCGATCACTTCGCGGGTCTGACCTCGAACGCGTAGGTGTACTGGTCCGCGCGGCCGGTGTAGGCGAGGCCCTTGCGCAGCGCCCAGCTCGACACCTCGTAGTGCACCGGGACGATCGCCTGCAGTTCGCCGATCGCCTTGTCGCTGGCGGCGGCAAGCATCAGGTTGCGCTTGGTGTCGTCGATGTTGGTCATCGCCGTCAGGATCAGCGCGTCCACGCCGGCGTCCGAAAAGCGCCCGCGGTTGGCCTGCCCCATGCCCGTCTGCGGGCTGAACGTGCCGATCAGCGCGCGCAGCGGCGAACTCGTTTCGCCGGTCTCCGCGCCCCAGCCGGCGAGATAGAAGCTGAACTCGAGCTTGCCTGCGCGCGAGAAAAACACGTTGCTCGGCATCGCCTCGAGCTTGGTGTCGATGCCGGCGCGCGTCAGGAACTGTGCGATCGCCTGTGCGATCTTCTCGTCGTTGATGTAGCGGTTGTTCGGCGAGTGCAGCGTGATCGAAAAGCCGTTCGGATAACCGGCGTCGGCGAGCAGCCGCTTGGCCGCCTCCTGGTCGACCTTCGGCGGTTTGAGCTTCCTGCTCGTACCCGGAAAGAACTCGGGCAGCAGTTGACCGGCCGGCTGGGCCTGTCCTTCCATGATGCGCGAGACGATCGCGTCGCGGTCGATCGCCAGCGCAATCGCGCGGCGCACGCGCACGTCCTTCAGCGGGTTGCTCTCCAGCGGCTTGCCCGCCTTGTCGAACACGTGCGGCGACTTGTCGCGGTCGCTGTCCATGTGCAGATAGATCAGCCGGTTCGACACTGCCGAGGCCACCGTCACGCGCGCATCCTTGGCGAGCCGCGCGATGTCCGCGGTCGGCACCGCCTCGATCATCTGCACGTCGCCCGCCAGCAGTGCGGCCACGCGCGCGGGCGCATTGGTGATCATCCGCAGCCGCACCGTCCTCCAGTGCGGCTTCGGGCCCCAATAGCCGTCGTTGCGCTCGAGCACGACGCGGTCGCCGGCGACGTATTCCTTGAACTTGAACGGGCCGGTACCGATCATCGCGCGGCCCGCATTGAAGTCCTCGGTCTTGGCGGTTTCGGCGATGCGCCTGGGCACGATGCGGATCGCAACCAGATCGTTCGGCAGCAGCGGGTGCGGCCGCGCGGTCTTGAAGCGCAGCGTCAGTTTGTCGGGCGCCGTGACTTCGGCGATCGGCCGCGTGTAGGTGGCGAACGACGCCGGGCTGTTCGGCACGTTGGGGATGCGCTTGATCGTCGCGATCACGTCCTCGGCGGTGAACTCTCCGCCGTCGTGCCACTTTACGCCCTTGCGCAGCTTGAACTCCCAGGTCGTGTCGTCGAGCGCCTTCCACGACTCGGCCAGCCCCGGCTTCAGTTGCTCCTTGGCGTCCTTGTGCACGAGTTTTTCGAACACGTGGTCGGCGACGTTGTTGTTCGGCGTCAGGTTGTGGAAGTGCGGGTCGAGCGCGGTGACCGGTGTGGACAGTCCGACCACCAGTTCCTGCGCGCCGGCGCCGCCGGCGGCGAGCAGCGCGACGGCGAGCGCGCAGATGTAACGAAGCAGCTTCATGGTTCTCCTCCGGGCCTCGATGGCGGCGCAAGGATAAGCCAAGCCCCGGTGCGGGCACCTCCGATGGGCGACTTTGACCCAGCGCAGATCCCGGCGGCGCCGGCGCGCGCACGATACGGCGCATGGATGAACCGCTGACTCCGATGGACATCGACCCGCACGACACCGGCGCGTTGCGCCGGCGCGCGCGGCTTGCCACGCCGCGGCTGTCGCGCGAGCTGAAGACGATCCACGCAATGTTGAAGATCTGGTGCCGCGACCGGCACGGCATGCGCGGCGCGTTGTGCGTCGAATGCCAGGAATTGATGACCTACGCGACCCGGCGGCTCGCGGGCTGCCCGTACGGCGCGGACAAGCCCACCTGCAGCAACTGCCGGATCCATTGCTACGGACCGCAGGAGCGCGAGCACGTGAAAGCCGTGATGCGCTACGCGGGGCCGCGCATGATCTGGCGCCACCCGTGGCTCGCGCTCGCGCACCTGCTCGACGGCCGCCGCCCCGCGCCGCCCAAGCCGCGCGCGAAGTCCGCGCAGCGCACCTGACCTTCCGGCCTTCCGTTCGCACGGCAGGCAGGCAGACTTCCCGGCTGCGCAGCCGCGGTGGCGCCGCCGCGAACCGTCGGCGCATCCATGCGCGGCAATGTCGCGTCGCCCTTGCGGGCGAACGCGGCGGGGCAGCCGCCGGCGATCAGCCGGCGCCGACCAGCGCGTCGGCGAACTCGCGGGCGACGAAGGGCTGCAAGTCCTCGATCGCCTCGCCGACGCCGATGAAGCGGATCGGTATCGGCCGGCCCGGATGCTCGCGCGTGCGCTGCGCGGCGATCGCGGCGAGCACTCCGCCCTTGGCGGTGCCGTCGAGCTTGGTGATCACCAGGCCCGTGAGCCCGATCGCTTCGTCGAACGCCTTGACCTGCGCCAGCGCGTTCTGGCCGTTGGTGCCGTCGAGGACGAGGATCACCTCGTGCGGCGCGCCGGGCAGCGCCTTGTCGATCGCGCGCTTGACGCGCTTCAACTCGTCCATCAGGTGAAGCTGCGTCGGCAGGCGTCCCGCGGTGTCGGCGATCAGCACGTCGATGCCGCGCGCCTTCGCGGCCGCGACCGCGTCGAAAACCACCGCGGCCGGGTCCCCGCTGGCCTGCTGGATCACCTCGACGCCGTTGCGCTGCCCCCACACGGCGAGCTGCTCGCGCGCCGCGGCGCGAAACGTATCGCCGGCGGCGAGCAGCACGGTCTTGCGCCGATCCGCGAGCCAGTGCGCGAGCTTGCCGATCGAGGTCGTCTTGCCCGCGCCGTTGACCCCGGCGACCATGATCACGAGCGGCTTGGCGCGCGCGAGATCGAGCGGACCTTCGCACGGGGCGAGCAGCTTCGCGATCTCGTCGCGCAGCGCGTCGCGCACCTCGGCCGGTGTCTTCAGTCCCTGCAGCTTGATCCGCGTGCGGACCGCATCCAGCAGCTCGCGCGTCGTTGCCACGCCCACGTCGGCCTGGATCAGCGCGATCTCGAGTTCCTCGAACAGCGCCTCGTCGATGACGCCGCCCGAAAACAGCCCCGCGATGTTCACGCGCGTGCGCGCCAGCCCCTGCTTCAGGCGCGCCAGCCAGCCGGCTTTCGTGGAGGAATTCATCGGGAGACAACCGCGCGAGGGGCAACCGCGACGCTGCAAAGGGCGCGCAGTCTAGCAAGGGGGCGCGGCAACGCCACTGCGTGCACGCAGAGCGCAGACGCAAAGGAAGCGTTCCTCGCCTTGCCTCCGTGGCGAATTCAATGGCCTGCGCGGAAAGTACTCCTCCCACACCGTCACAGAGCAGGTCCGTGCCGTTTCTCGGTGCTTGCGGCGTTTCGGTGGCGAATGCGGCCCTTGCGCCGCCGCGATCCGGGCAGAATCCTGCGCATGAAGCGCAATCGGCAGTCCGCGATCCGCAACGGCAACGGCGCGCCGAACGCCGTGCGTATCATCGGCGGCGCGTGGAAGCGCACGCCGATTCCGGTCGCGGGCGCTACAGGTTTGCGGCCGACGCCCGATCGCGTGCGCGAGACGCTGTTTAACTGGATTGCGCATCTGAAGCCCGATCTGCCGGCGCTGCGCGGGCTGGATCTTTTCGCGGGCACCGGCGCGCTCGGCTTCGAGCTCGCCTCGCGCGGCGCGGCGCACGTGACGCTCGTCGAACGCGACCCGAAGCTCGCCGCAGCGATGCGCACGTTGCGCGACAAGCTCGGCGCAAGCCGGATCGAGATCTTCGCGGGCGACGCGCTCGCCGTTGCGGCGCGCCTGCCCGCCGGCGCGTTCGACGTCGTTTTCCTCGATCCGCCGTACGACGCCGGGCTGCTCGCGCCCGCGCTCGATGCCGTGCGCGCGCTGCTGGCCGACGGCGGCCTCGTCTATGCGGAGGACCGCGTGCCGATCGATGCGGCGCGGGCCGCGGCGCACGGCTACGAGCTCGTGCGCGCGGACCGCGCGGGCCGGGTCTGTTTTCATTTGCTGCGGCGCAGTCCGTCCTGAATAATCGCCCCCGGCGCGCCCGAGCGGCCCGTCACGTTCGCCGAGGGGAGGAGGCATGAGCATGGTGATCGCGGTCTACCCGGGCACGTTCGATCCGCTGACGCGCGGGCACGAGGACCTCGTGCGGCGCGCGGCCGGATTGTTCAGCAAGCTCGTCGTCGGCGTGGCCGACAGCCGCGCGAAAAAGCCCTTCTTCACGCTGGACGAGCGCATCGCGATCGCGCGCGAGGTGCTGGGCCACTATCCGAACGTCGAGGTCGGCGGCTTCCGCGGTCTGCTGAAGGACTTCGTGCGCGAGCAGAACGCGCGCGTGATCGTGCGCGGCCTGCGTGCGGTCAGCGACTTCGAGTACGAGTTCCAGATGGCCGGCATGAACCGCTACCTGCTGCCCGACGTCGAGACGATGTTCCTGACGCCTTCGGACCAGTACCAGTTCATCTCCGGGTCGATCGTGCGCGAGATCGCCACGCTCGGCGGCGACGTCAGCAAGTTCGTCTTCCCGTCGGTCGAGAAGTGGTTGCGCGCGAAGATCGCGCAGATGGGCGGCCCGGAGAACGGCGGCTGAAGCCCGGCGAGCCGTTGCGGCGCGGGCGCATCGAACTCGTCGACGCGCTGCGCGCGTTCGCGCTCGCCGGCATCCTGCAGGTCAACATTCAGTCGTTCGTCTGGGGCGCGGGCGATTCGCTCGGCTACTTCATCGACGCGCCGAGCGCGGCCGACACGGCGGTGCACCTGCTGGTCGGCACCTTCGTCGCGACCAAGTTCATCTCGATCTTCGCGTTCCTGTTCGGCTTCGGCGCGGCGCTGCAGATGAAATCGATCCGCCGCCTGTGCCGGGGCGACGCCGAGGCGGCCAGGACCGTGTACCGCCGCCGACTCTGGTTCCTGCTGGCGCTGGGCATCGCGCACGGGGTGCTGCTGTACTACGGCGACATCCTCGCCTTCTATGCGCTCGCCGGCTTCGTGCTCGTGCTGTACATGGACCGGCGGCCGGCAGCGCGCGCGCGCGCCACGCGCAACTGGTGGATCGCGTTCGCGCTGCTCAACGTCGCGGCGACGCTGCTCCTCGAAGCGGCGCGGCGCGCGCTGCCGCCCGAGGTCGATCCGGCGCTGATTCCGCCGGACGTGGTCGACAAGTTCATCGTTTTCACCGACGGCGGCTATTGGGAGCAGATCGCTGCGCGCGCGACCGATTTCGCCTACATGGTGTTCGTGATGGGCCCGTTCGCCGCGCCGCAGATCGTCGGGCTGTTCCTGCTCGGGCATCTGGCCGCGCGGCTCGGCTGGATCGCGCATCCCGAGCGGCATCCGCGCGTCTGGCGTGCGGCGTTTGTGATCGGCTGCGCCGCGGCTCCGCTCGCGGTCGCCGGCGCGTGGCTCAACTACCGGACGATGGTGGAATCGCCCGGCGATCCGAGCCTGATCGGCTTCGGCCTGCAGACCTTCGGTTCGCTGCTCGCTGCGCTCTATGTGGCGGCGATCGTCCGCTGGCGCGAGACCGCGCCGCTCGCCGCGGCGATCCGCTGGCTTGCGCCGGCGGGCCGGATGCCGCTGACCAACTATCTGCTGCAGTCGCTCGTCATGGGCGCGCTGCTGTCCGGCTGGGGGTTCGGGTTGGGTGGGGCGCTCGGCAAGGCGCAGCTCGCGTTGCTCGCACTGGTGATCGTCGCGGTCCAGATCGCGGCGAGCCGCGCGTGGATCGCGCGTTTCGGGCAGGGGCCGGTCGAGGCGCTTTGGCGCAAGGCCACTTACGGCTCAATCCATACCGGCAGGTAGGGCGGCGCGGACGGCAGTCCGATTCGACCGCGACGCCGAGCCTGCAGGGCGCGGGTTCCCCTGGCGACGGATTTTTTTACAGCACTTGCGGCCCGCGACAGAGCGCCCCGAGCAAAATCAACGCCTTGCAGTGCGGGCACGGACATTGCGTAGGCGGTGGTGTCGATGGTCTTTTGTTCCCGGACCGTCAATCACCAAGGAGGATGACGATGAAGAGACTCCTCGCTGCTTCGCTGGCCGCGCTTGCGCTCGGTTTCGGTCAGTTCGCCAACGCCGCGCTGCTCGATGGCAAGTGCATCGAGTACCAGTACCTGTTTCCAAATCCCGGCAGCAACTACCCGTTTGCCGACAACGGGCTGAAGTGTGTCGGCCCGGGCGTGGAGGTGACGAACATCACCGACGGCGTCGGCACGATGGACATCTTCGATGACTACATCCTGATCGACTTCAGCCAGTCTTTGTCGTTCACGCCCGCGTCCTTCAACGGCTTCCGGCTGCGCGACGTGACCGACACCATCGCGCCGTTCACCTCGGTGACGATCGATCCGATCACCAACATGAGCGGGCTGGACGCCTCGCGCATCTCGTTCGATGCCGACAACATCTTCGTCAACTGGCAAAGCCTCAGCTTCTCGGACAGGACGATCGTCAGGCTGAACATCGGCGGCCGCATCGGCGGCGGCACGGTGCCGGAGCCCGCGAGCCTGCTGCTTCTGGCTTCGGGGCTGCTGGCAGTCGGCGCTTTTGCCCGCAAGGGTCGCCCGCGCCAGGCATGAGTGGCATCGGGCCGGGTTCACACGGCATCCCGGCTCGCTTGCATCGGCAGGGCCCGGTTTCCCGGGCCCTTTTTGCGCGCCGGTGCGGCCTTGTGGCCGGCGTCCGCCCCGCAGACTGATCGCTACGGCCGCCCGCCGGCTTCTTCGACCTTCAACCACGCCCCGCGGCGATTCGTCTCGGTGCGTTGCCCCGACGAGAGCAAACCGCCTGCTTGCGATTCGCCGCGCTCGTCGGCGCCGCCGACGGCGATCCATTCACCGAGGCGGCCGCGCACGGTGGTCGACAGCTGCGCGCGTTCGACCGCGCCCGCCACGATCTCGGACTGCTCGGGGGCGAGCTCGATCGTCACCATGTCGCCGGCGACCTGCGGCCGCGCGTGAAAGCCGGTGACGGCGTCGTAGTACACGGCGCCGCGCAGCTCGGTCAGCCCCTGCGGCGTGATCACGAACTGGCGGAAGCTCATCGGGATCGCGGTGCCGATCGCGATGTACGCGCGGCCGCCTTCGAGCACGCGGATGCGCTGCTCCGCGGTTTGCGTGGCGGTCGTTCGCGCATCGCTCGCTTCGACGTTGACGTTGCCGTACACGCGCCGGCTGCCGATCGTCACGCTGCCGTCGGCGCCGACGTGGCGTTCGCCGCTTTCGCCCGCTCGATCCTGCCGGACCGTGATCACCAGCTCGCGCGGCGCGCGGTCGAGCGTGGCGAGCAACTGCTTCAGTTGCCGCGCGTTGGCGGGCGAGGTGCGCAGGAAAAGTTGGTATCCGTGTCCCGTCAACGCGCCGCCGGGTTCGAGGAAGGCGCGCAGCGTCGGCAGGATTTCGTCGGCGGTGCGATGGCGCAGCGGGATGATCTCGATGTCCTGCGCGCGCGCGGCGGGGATCAGCGCGATGGCGGCGGCGGACGCAAGGAAGGTGCGCCGGGAAATCCCCGGCGGCCACACTTCGGAAGTCCCCCCTGGCCCCGCTCGAAGCAAGGCGCGAGCCTGCCGCGGACTCCGGTCGACTCCCCTTCGAAAACGGCGGGCAGAAAGGCTTTGCGATCTCGCGCTCACAGGTCGAGCTCGACTTCGGCTTCGTCGCCGACGGCGAGCCACGCGCCGGCGCCTTCGACGACGATCGCGTTGACGCCGAACATCACGCCGCCTTCGCGCCGGCGATAGGTGGCGAGCAGATCCGGAACCACGCTCGACGCTTCGCCGGTCGCCGGATCCACGCCGGGCACCGTGCAGCGCGCGCACGGCTTGACCGCGCGCAGCGTCGCGCCGCCGATGCGCAGCGTCCTGACGTAGTCTTCCTCGTACGCCGGCAGCCCTTCGAGCACGACGTTCGGCCGGAAGCGGTCCATCGAGATCGCCGCGTGCCCCTGTCTGGCAAGCCGCGCGTTGAAGTCGTCGAGCGAAGCCTGCCCGGTCACCAGCAGCGCGAACGCGTCGGCGAACTTGTACGGCGCATCGTGCTTGCCCGTGTAGCGATGGTTCGACAGCCGCTGCTGCTCCGGATCGAAGCGCATCAACCGCGCGGGCCGGCCCAGGAAGTTGGTGAACCACGCGTCGGCGACTTCGCCCTGCGTGACCGCCGAGACCGTGTCGTCCCAGACGCGCACCTGCACGACATCGCCTTCGGACTCGTACGGCACCTCGAGCTGCAGCATGCCCGGCGCCTTCAGCAACATCGAGCTGCCGGTCAGCCGCGTTTCGACCAGCGCCATTTTCGGCAGCTCGCGCTGACTGAGGAATTCGCCGTGCTCGTCGACGACGACCCACTCGCGGTCGCCGATCTCTTCGTGTTCCAACCCCGTCGCCGCCAGCCTCGCGGCGCGCAGCGCAACGCCGCGGCAGCCCTTGACCGGGTACAGGTTCAACGCGCGGATCGTCGCCTTCATCGTCGCAACAAGCCTTTCAGTTGATCCCTCAGTTTGTCGCGCTGCTCCTGCAGTTGCGGCGCGACCTTCTGCTTGAGCTGCTCGGTCGCCTTCGCCTTCAGCGCCTCCTGCGCGACGCTGCCCCAGTCGATCGCATACGACAGTTTTTCGAACGGGCCGTGCAGCCTGACCGGCACCGTGACGCCGCGCAGCTCGGTCAGGTCGCGCCCGTCCTGCCCTTTCAGCGTGCCGACGACGGCGACCTTCGCGGTGTAGTCGAGCGTGCCCGCGCCGAGATCGACCTTGCCGGCGCCGGCGAGCCGCAGCAGCGGGCTCTTGCCGTCCAGGTCGTTGCTGGTGGCCACGCCGTCCCTGATCGTGAAGCTCGCGGTCAGCTCCGAGAAGTCGGTCTTCTCGGTGCTGCTGGCGCGCGCGCTGTCCTCCTTGCGCGCGGAGAGGAACTGACGCGCCTCGCGCAGCCTGGCGGCGATGTTGACACCCTTGATCGCGCCGTCGCGCAGCGCCAGGTTGCCGCTGCCGTTCAATCCGCGCTTCAGTCCGCCGACGGTCGCTCCGGCGGTGGTGGCGGCGAGCTTCACGTTGCCGGTGCCTTCGAGGATGTCGCGGTCGAGCGCGTCGCGCAGCAGCGGGCCGATCGAGACACCCGCGAGATTCGCGTCGACGCCGATCCTGTTGCCGGCCGCGGCGGCGTTGGCGGTCGCGCGCAGCCGGCCGCCGTACAGCGCCGCGGTCAGGGGTGCCACGTCGAGCCGGCCGTTGGCGATGCGAACGACGAGCTGCACGTTGTCGGCGCGGACGCCGCGCGCCTTCAGTTGCGCCACCCGCGCCTCGCCGGCGACGTTCAAGTCCTTCAGCGCGGACAGGTCGACCTTCGGGTCCTCGCGCGGATCGGCGCTGTCGTTGCCGGGACCGGGCTTCGCCGGCGGAAAATAGCGGTCGATGTCCAGTTTGTCGGCGCCGGCGTCGAAGGTGATGCGCGGGCTCGCGAAGCCGCGCACGCCGAATTCGGTGGCGAGCGTGGTCTCGTCGAACCTGGTCGTGAAGCGCGCGTCGACCACCTCCTTCTTCGCGTCGATCGCAAACGCGCCGGTGATCGGCAGCTTGACGGTCTTCTGCGGGATCGCCGGGTCCTCGACGTCGACGTTGCCCGCGAGCTTCGTCAGTGCGAAGGTCTGCGCATCGATGCTCGCCGTGGCGGGGCTCGCCAGTGCGGCGACGACGCGGCGCGCGCCCTGCTGCAGGTTGCCGTCGACCGCGAGCCTGCCGATCGCGAGCTGCTTGGCGTTGCCGCTGATGCCTTCGAGCACCAGCTTGGCCTCGACGTTGGGCGAGGTCGCCGCGGCGGCGACGAGCTTGACGTTGGCCTGCACGCGGTCGCCGCTCGCCTTGCTTTCGTCGGCCTCGATGCGCGGCGCCACGACCTTCGCTTCGAACGCATCGGCGCCGAGCCTGCCCTTGGCCGCAATGTCGAGCCCGCCGACCGAAAGCACCTTGCGCACGGGATCGAACGCGAGCGCCGGCGCCAGCACGCGGCTGTCGTCGAGCGCGACGGTGCCGAAGGTGCCTTTGCCCTTCGCGTCGAGCTTCGTGACGCTGACCGCGCCGCTCGCGCCGTCGTACTTCGCCTGCCCGAGCTTGGCGTTGACGTCGACGACTCGCTTGTCGATCGTGCCCTTGATGAAGGCTTCGAGGTCCTGCGCGCCGAAGGCGTTCTTCACGAGGTCGATGTCCAGGTCGCCCTTGATCCGCGTTTCGCCCTGCGCGGCCGGCCTGGTCGAGGAGAAGTTGGTCGAGAACGTCACCGGCGTGCGGCCCTGCGGCGCGATGCGGCCGGTCTTCAGTTCGAGCTTGCTCAGTGCGATCCTGTTGCCCGCCTGCAGGTCGTCGAACGTCAGCTCGGCGTTGGTCAGCTCGACGCCGCCGATCTCGAACTTCGGCGGGGCGGCGGCTTGTGCGGGCCCGGCCGGTCTGTCGCCGGCGGGCTTGAACAGGTCGTCGATGCTGGTGGTGCCGTCGCGCCGGCGCTCGATCGCGGCCTTCAGGCCGTCGATGCGCACCGTGTCGACGACGATCTCCTTGCGCAGCAGCGGAAACAGCGCGACGCTGGCGCGCGCGCCGTCGAGGCTCGCGGCGATGCGGTCGCCGGCGCGGGACGACAGCGTGGTCTTCGGCAGCGCGAGCGCGATGCGCGGGAAAACAGACAGTCTCAGGTCGCCTTCGATCGAAAGCCGCCGCTGGTAGTTGTCCTTGACGTAGGCTTCGATCTGCGGCTTGTACGCGTTGACGTCGACGAAGGCGAGCAGCGCGACCGCGCCGACGACGAGCAGGCCGACGACCGCGCCGACCCCGATCAGGATCTTCTTGAGCATCGCGCGCTCCTTGCTGCGGAGTGTGAGAATTATCCCATTCGAACGAGACGCTGCCGGAGCCAGGAAATGACAAACAACGAGGACGCGCGATCCGCCGAACTCATGAACGCAGTCGATCCCGCGCCGGCGCGCCAGCCGCAGGCGACCCGGCTCGAAGCCGCGCTGATCGACGCCGCGCGGGCGATCCGCGCGGTCGAAGAGCGGCCGGGCGACAAGTCGCCCGAAGCGCAGGCCATGCTCGCGCGCTGCCGCGATCTGCACGCGCGGGCGCGCGCGGCGGCGGCGCGCAAGTCGCACTTCGTCGCCTACGACTGCCTGCAGCAGATCGAACGCGAACTGGTCGTCGCGATGAGCGACGACGAGCGAGCCGCGCTGATGGCCGCCTATCTGGCGCGGGCGCGCGCCGAGGTCGACGACTGGCGACGCGCGGCGGCCGAAGCGCTGGCCGCGACCGCGCGAGGCGGCGTGCCGTCCGTGGCCGTGCTGCAGGGGCTGCTCAAAGGCGTGCACGCCTGGCAGCAGAGCCGCCAGCACCGGATCGAGCTGCTCCAGCGGCAGGCGCCGCTGCTCGCGGGACTGCTGATCGGCGCGGTGGTCTTCTTCACCGTCTGGGCGCTCGCCGGCGGATTCGAGTGGCTGATCAACGAGGACACTCAGGTGACGCTCGCGATGGTGCTCGTCACCGGCGTGCTGCTCGGGTTCTTCGGCGGGCTGCTCAGCGTGGCGTTCAGTGCAGTGCGCGCAAGCGCGGCCGGGATCGTCGAACTGCGCTGGCACCGCGCGATGACCGTCGCGCGGCCCTTCATCGGCGCCGCGGTCGCGGTGCCGATCGTGCTGTTCCTGCAGTCGGGGCTCGTCAATCTGGGCGATGCCACCCCGGCGCTGGCGCTGGCGCTGTGTTTCATCGGCGGCTTCTCGGAGCGCCGGTTCGCCGCGCAGGTCGAGCGCATCGCCGGCGCGCCGGAAGGCAAGCCCCGATGATGAGCGGCGCGTTATTCGCGCCAAGGCCGGCGCCTGCGTGATCGACGGCGAAAGCCGCGTGCTCGCGCCGAAGCGGTGCGGCATGGCCGACCATGCCTGGTTTGCTCGGCGTGACAGCGGCGCGTTTAAGCCGCCGTCACTGGTCACCCCTGGCCACCGTCGCCGGTCATCCTGAAAACCGCATTTGAACTACAGAGACACAGAGAACACAGAGGAAAAACAGACCGTTGTGCGAATACGCTCTCTCACCCAGCGGGTGAGGCGGGGAATGCGAGCAAGGACTTGGTTTTTCGCCTTTCTCTGTGCCTCTGTGTCTCT
>JBBIJJ010000028.1:0-26050 GCA_037446035.1 Burkholderiales bacterium | reverse complement strand
CTGCGCGGCCCGCTGGCGTCGTTGCGCGCTGCTCGGGCCTCGCCTATCTACTTGATATGTCTCGGCCCTGCGGCTGCGTGCGCCTAGCCAGCGGCCCGCTCGCGACGAAATCTTCACACCTTCTCAGTCCTCGAGTTCCGCCTTCGCCAGCTCGACGTCGAGCTTTTCCATCGCGTCGTGCGGCTCGCAGGCCGCCGCTTCGGCGTACAGCTTTTCGGCCTGCGCGAGCGCCTTCTTGCCTTCGAGCATCACGAGGCCGTTGGCGTATTCGATGCGCGCGATCGCCGAATCGGGGTTGAGCTTCAGCGCGGTCTCGTAGTGCTTCAGGCCGAGGTCCTTCTTGGCGCCGTAGGTCAGGCCGCCGATCATCGCGCCGACCTTGTCGATGATCTCCGCGTGATACGCGCCGGACGCGATGTGCGCGTCGGCGTGTTTCGGCGCCAGCTTCAGCGCAGTGTCAAGCGCGTTCTTCACCTGCGTGCCGATGCCCTGCGCGAGCGCCTTGGCGATCGAGATGCCCTGGCCGTAGCGACCGAGCGCATACGCCTGCCAGTAGAACGCGTTGGCGTTCTTCGGGTCCTGGCGCTGCTGCTGGGCGGCTCGCTCGGCGACCTCCTGGAACATCTGCAGCTTGCGCTTGTCGTCCTGCTCCAGGTAGTTCGCGTAGATCGCCTGCGCCTTGTTGGCTGCGGTGATGCCGGCGCCGCCGGCCTTCAGGCCGAGTTCGTACGCTTTGTGGAAGTCACCCGCATGAAACGCGATCCACGCCTGCACGACCGCCTCGTCCCTGGGACAGGGCTCGATGTCGCCGCGATGCAGGCGGTCCCAGGCCTTCTTCAACGTGGCCGGGGTGTAGACGAACTTCTTGTCGGGATACGGAAACTTCGCCCAGCCTTTTGCCATCGGCGTCTCCTCAAGAAAACGGGACCGAGGATCCGGGATCGAGGACTTGGCCGGCCGCGATGCGCCGCGCGCTTCGCACACCGCACATCGCCCGCAGTGCGAGGACCGCCAAGTCCCGAATCCTCGATCTTCAATCCTTCAAGTACTCCCCCGCCAGCTTTTCGAACAACCGGCGCGCGTCGCCTTGCAAATACGGCGCGGTCAACGCCATCACCTGGTAGCAGCCGCGCGCAAGCGCTTCGCCGATGATGGCGGGCTCGGAGAAGCGGCGCGGGTTCAGCACGTACTCGTACGACAGCCAGTAGGTCGCGACGACGACCATGTTGGTGGCGAGCGCCGCGATCTCGGGCCGCGTGGCGCGCAGCTCGCCCTGGGCGGCGAGGCCTTCGCACAACCAGCGCGCCATCTTTGTCTTCTGCGCGAGCAGCGTCTTGAAGCGCAATTCGAGCGTGCGGTTGTTGATCAGCAGGTTGCTCAGGTCGCGGTAAAAGAAGCGGTACTTCCAGATCAGCTCGAACAGCAGGTGCAGGAACAGCCATGCGTCCTCGACGTTCGGCTTCCTGTTCGTCGGCACCGTCAGCAGTTCGTCGATCTCGCGCTCGAACTGCTGGAAGATGCAGTTGATGATGTCGTCCTTGTTCTTGAAGTGGTAGTACAGGTTACCCGGGGAGATGTTCATCTCTTCGGCGATGATCGTCGTATTGACGTTCGGCTCGCCGAAGTCGTTGAACAGCCGCAAGGACAGCTCGAGGATGCGTTCCCGCGTTCTTCGCGGCGGTTTGCGTTCCATCGGGATCGGGATGCGCGGCGCGGCGGCGCCGATGTCTTGTCGCTGGCGAGAATAGCACCGGCTCCGTTGCGCGCTAGGCGCCGGATCTTCGGCGCGCGTCGCACCGGCGCGTTCGTCATCTTGCCGTGCGACGCAAGGGGCCGCGCATGTGCAAGGTCGACGGTGTCGTCAACCGGCGGCCACGCGCAGCCAGCGCTCCAGGTCGTCGAGCGTGTGGCCGAGCATGCGCGTCGTTGCCGACGAGCGCGACTCGATCCAGGTTTCGCGGTGGCGGCGGATGCTCTTGACCAGCGTCATGCGCTCGTCGCGCAGCACCGCGGCGTCGATCTCGATGCCGTGGCGCGCGAGCGTCGGCGCCAGCTCGTGGCGCCGCACCCACAGCTCGTGGCGCGTCTTCTGGTAGGCGTGCTCGCACAGCCGCCGCCGGCTCGAGTACGAAAACAGGTTCGTGAAGAACATGTCGGCGTCGGCGCGGTTCGGCTGGAACAGCACGATGTCGCTGTGTGGGTAGGCGGACTTGTAGCGCTCCATGCCCGCGCCCAGCCGCGAATGGATGATCGAGCGAAACGTCTGCGCCAGCACCACCGGCAAGCCTCCTTCGACCAGCTTGTCGAGGTGATGCGCGCGGTCGCGCGTGCGATGGTGCGGGGTGGCGTCGTATGGTACGAGCGGATTGAGGCACAGCAGCAGGTCCACGCCCTGCTCGAGCGCGATCGAGGCATGCAGCGTCTTGCGCAAGGCGCCGTCGACGAAATCACGGCCGTCGATACGCACCGGCGGAAACACCCCCGGCAGCGCGGCTGACGCCTGCACCGCACGCGAGATCGGCACGTGGTCGTAACCCGGAGCGCCGAAGGCCACGGCTTCGCCGGTGTCCAGATCGGTGGCGACCAGGAAAAGCCGACGGCCGAGCCGGCGAAAATCGTTCGTGCGCCCCGGCTGACTGAAGATGCGGGCCAGATAGCGATGCACCTCGTCGCCGTCGAACAGCCCGGTCGGGATCGCGCGGCCGAGGCGCTCGAGCGCCGCCAACGGATCGCCGGGACGGAACAGGTAGCTCCACAACGCGCTCGCCGCCAGCGGCGGCAGCGAACGGAGACGTCGCCAATATTCGCGCAGCGCCGGCCGCAGCAAGATGGCCGGATCGAACCGATCGTCGGTCCGGCTGCCCTCGATGAACAGCCGCGACATCTGATGCGGCGTGAAACCGTTGGCCAACCCGGCGGCGATGAAGGCGCCGGCGCTGACGCCGACGTAAACGTCGGCGTCGTTGAAGTCGAATCCGCGCAGCGCCTCCGCCAGCGCAGACAGCGCGCCGATCTCGTAGATCGCCCCCAACGGTCCGCCGCCCGCAAGGGCCAAGCCGATGCGGGGACGGTGCCGCGATCGGGCACGGCGATGGTCGGAGTCGCGGCGGGCGGCGGACCGTTCGTTCATGAGTCCAAGCGGACAGCGCCGAGCGCAGCGAGGAGATGTCCGCCGCCCGCAAGGGCCAAGCCGATGCGGGGACGGTGCCGCGATCGGGCACGGCGATGGTTGGAACTGCGGCGGGCGGCGGACAGTGCCTTCATACGCCAAAGCGAACCGCCTTCACCGAAGCGCGGATCCGTCCGTGTCCGATGCAGGCCAAGCCGATGGCCGCACGCGCCGCTGCGGTGCGTGACGCCGCGGCGGCTTCGCGCCGTGCACCGCCGGCGCCGACCGGCTCGAGCGGCCCATGATGCCGCGCTAGCCCGGATATTTCACGAGGGGCGCGGGGATTGCGCGGATGCATGCGGGATGCGGATTGCGCGAGACGGCCACAGCCAAGGCCCGCAGGCCTTGGCGAGGAGTTGAGCGCAAGCCCGCGCCCGCAGGCGCCGTGCAAACCCGCGCAGCCCCGGCGGTACAAACCGGATCCACACACCGGGGGCCGGAAGTGCCGATTCACCGAGACGGAGCCTGCACATACGGGGGCGACCTCGTGAAAAATCCGGGCTAGTGGTGCGCCGACGCGTCCTTCGCGGCGGACGGCCGGCATCGCTCGGCTTGGCTCAGCCGGCCGCCTTGCGGGCGCGCGGCGCGCGCGCCGACTTGGTAGCCCGCGCCCCGGACAGTTTCTGCACGCTCGCGGTCAGCTCCTCGACCCGCTTGGTCAGCGCATGGATCTCTTTTTTCGTCGGAACGCCCAGACGCGTCAACGCGCGCTGCACGCGGTCCTCGAACACGCTCTCGAGTTTGTCCCAAGAGGCGCTCGCCTGCTTCTGAAAGCTGCCGGCCATCTTGGTGACCTTGCTGGTGACCTCGTTGACGCGGTCTTCGGTGAGTTTCATCGTGCGCTTCTGGATCGAGTTGCCTTCCTTGACGAGTGCTTCGAAGACCTTGGTGCCTTCCTCCTGCGCCTTGGAGAAAGCGCCGAGGCCGGCCAGCCAGATCTGCTGCGCCGATTCCTTGATGGCTGCTGCGAGCTGACTGTCCCTGCCGCTGTCTGCCATCGCCTTGAGTTTCCGGACCATGTTCGACTCCTTCCGTGGATCGAGGTTATCGACGCCGGGCAGTCTATGAGCGCACGCTAGAGGGCGCCAACTAAACCGCGCGCAACGCATAGAGCGCGTTGTCTACAGCACGCGTGCGGCGGCGCAGGGCCGCCGTCAGGAAGGCGGTGGTTAGAATCGGTGAGCCATCAGATACAAGACCCCACAAACAAGACCTCACGAGGAGACGCCACCATGCAGTACTTCGTTACCGGAGCCTCGGGCTTCATCGGCAAGCGGCTGGTCAAGAAACTGCTTGCGCGGCGCGGCGTGGTGGTCCGCTTTCTGATTCGCGAATCGAGCCGGGACAAAGTGCCGGAGCTGCTCGCGTACTGGGGCGTCGACGAAAAAAAGGCGATTCCGGTCTACGGCGACCTCGCTCAGCCCGGCTTGGGTCTGTCCAGGGCGACGATCAAGGAACTGGCCGGCAGGATCGACCACTTCTTCCACCTGGCAGCGGTCTACGACCTGAAGGCCGACGCCGAAACTCAGGTGATCGCCAACGTCGAGGGCACGCGCCATGCGGTGGCGCTGGCCAACGAGCTGAAGGCCGGCTGCTTTCAGCACGTCTCGTCGATCGCCGCTGCAGGAATGTACGAGGGTGTCTTCCGCGAAGACATGTTCGACGAAGCGGAGAACCTCGAACATCCGTACTTCAGCACCAAACACGAATCGGAGAAGATCGTCCGCAAGGAGTGCAAGGGCGCTTGGCGCGTGTACCGGCCGGGACTCGTCGTCGGCGATTCGCGCACGGGCGAGATCGACAAGGTCGACGGTCCCTACTACTTCTTCAAGCTGATCCAGAAGATGCGGCGCCTGCTGCCGCCGTGGATGCCGACGATCGGCATCGAAGGCGGCCGCATCAACATCGTTCCGGTCGATTTCGTCGTCGACGCGCTGGATCACATCGCCCACGCCAAGGATCTCGACAACCGTGCGTTCCACCTGGTCGACCCCACGCCGTACCGCGTCGGCGACGTGCTGAACATCTTCGCCCGCGCGGCGCACGCGCCGGAGTTCGGGTTGCGCATCAACGCCGCGCTGTTCGGGTTCATCCCGCCGAGCGTGCGTAAAGGGCTGCTTGCGCTGACGCCGGTGCGCCGCATCCGCGACGCGGTGATGAAGGACCTCGGACTGCCGCCCGACATCCTGCAGTTCGTCAACTATCCGACGCGCTTCGACTGCCGCGACGCTGCGGCGGCGCTGAAGGGCAGCGGCATCGAGTGCCCGCGGCTGGAGGACTACGCGTACCGGCTGTGGGACTACTGGGAGCGCAACCTCGACCCGGATCTGTTCGTCGATCGCACGCTCAAGGGCCAGGTGCAGGGACGCGTCGTGCTGGTCACCGGCGGCTCGTCGGGAATCGGGCTCGCGGCCGCGAAGAAGATCGCCGCCGCCGGTGCAGTCACCGTGATCGTCGGCCGCGAGCAGGACAAGCTCGACGCGGCGAAGAAGGAGATCGAGGACGCATTGGGCGACAACGCCAACGGCGGCCAAGTGGTGACCTTTTCGGCCGATCTGGCGAATTACGAGGGTTGCGACAAACTGGTCGGCTGGCTCGTCGAAAAGTACGGCGGCGTCGACGTCCTGATCAACAACGCCGGCCGCTCGATCCGGCGCGGCATCGAGTCCAGTTACGACCGCTTCCACGACTTCGAGCGCACGATGCAGCTCAATTACTTCGGCTGCCTGCGCACGACGATGGGGCTGCTGCCGCACATGGCCGCGCGGCGCCGCGGTCATGTCGTCAACATCAGTTCGATCGGCGTGCTGACCAACGCGCCGCGCTTTTCCGCGTACGTGGCCAGCAAGGCGGCGCTCGACGCGTGGACGCGCTGCGCGGCGAGCGAGTTCATCGACGTCGGCGTCACCTTCACGACGATCAACATGCCGCTGGTGAAGACGCCGATGATCGCGCCGACCAAGATCTACGAGAACGTGCCGACGCTGACGCCGGACGAAGCCGCCGATCTGATCGTCGAGGCGATCGTCTACAAGCCGGTGCGCATCGCCACGCGGCTCGGCATCTTCGGCCAGGTGCTGCACGCGCTGGCGCCGCGGGTCGCGCAGATCATCATGAACACGACGTTCCGCATGTTCCCAGATTCGCCCGCGGCCAAGGGTGCGAAGGAGGGCGAAAAGCCGAAAGCCACGCCGGACCAGATCGCGTTGGCGAACCTGATGCGGGGGATTCACTTCTGACCGTCCCGCCCCGGCTCGAACGGGACGTCCGCCAGCGCTCGGACCCGCGTCCGACTTGAAGGAGGCGGCTGAGTCGGGGACCGGAGAACTCGCGCGGTCCCGGCGGTGTTCGCCGCGGGTTTCGCGCGCAACGGCAGGGCGCGGTCGCGTCGCCGTCAGCGCCGGTCGCGGTCAGGTCCGGCGCGCGCGCAATTCGCGCTCGACGATGTCCCACACGCGCCGATCCTCGATCGTCGCCAAGTGGCCGACGCCGTCGAGCAGGTGGTGGCGCGCGCCGGCGAGCAGCGGGCTGGTGCGCGGAACGATCAGGTTGTCGTCGAGCGTGGCGATGCAGATGAACTTCGCGCGCCGCACTTCGTCCTCGCTCTGCGCGAGTTCTCGCAGGAACGCTGAATCCGGCCGCATCTGCGCGGCGTTGCGACCGTGGCCGAAGCGCGCGAGCAGCGTGCCGTGGTGCGGCGAGGCGATCGTGATCGCGGCGGCCACCTTCGAGTCGCCGTGCCGGCGCAGGTAGCAGCGCACCGCCAGTCCGCCCATGCTGTGGGCGACGAGCCGGATGCGGTCCGCACCGCTCGCTGCTCGTAGCCGCCCGACCGCCGCGTGAACCAGGTCGGCATAGCCGTCCAGATCGCCGAACGGCGGCGCCAGATCGACGGTGGCGACGTTGCAGCCTGCGAAGCCGCCGGCGTCGAGCCAGGGCTTCCAGACCGCGCGATTGCACAGGTAGCCGTGCACGAGGAGCACGGCCGGCCGTTCGCCATCGCGCACGATCGGCGGCTCGGCAAATCGGGCGAAAAACGGCATGCGCCAGGCGAAGGCGCGCAACGACGCCGAGGTTTCGCGCAGCCAAACCGCGAGCACGTGCGGCAACGGCGCGCGCGGGCGGCGCGGGTCGGCCGCGGCGGCGATCGCGAATTCGATGCCGAGCACCAGCGCATGCCCGGCCGGCGGCACCGCGAAGCCGATCGCGAACGCGACCCACGGACTCGTTCCCGCCGGCAGCCACCAAGCCGCGGCGAGCGTGCCGCCGCCGACCTGCACGGCGAGCGAGATCCGCAGCAGTGTGGCGAGCTTCACGGCGCCGCCGCGCGTCGTGCCGGATCGACGTCGATCCAGCTCCACTGCCGCGTCGTGAACGGGTGGCGCCGGTAACCGTCGACCCACGGCTGCGTCAGATCGAGGATCACGCGGTGCAGGTGGAACTTGTACGGCATGTACGCGGTCAGCAGACGCGCCGCGCGGTGCAGGAGCTGCAGGCGCTCGGGGCCGTCGGGCAGCACGCGCTGGCGTTCGTACAGCGCGTTGTACTCGGGCAGATCGAAGCGCGCGTCGTTCAACTGCTCCTTGTTCGGCCCGTAGCCCATGCCGAACAGGGTGTCGCTGTCGGGGCCGCCGACCTGCCAGCTGTAGCCCCACATCATCAGCTTGCCGGCGAGCGACATGCGCAGCAGCTCGGGCCACTGCGCGATGCGGAAGTCGATGCGCAGGCCGACCGCGTTCATGTAGCGCTTCCACAGTTCGTTTTGCTTGCGGTCGAGCGAGGTCGCCGACGAGGCCAGCTCGAGCACGAGCGGGGAGCCGTCCGGCGTTTCGCGCCAGCCGTCGCCGTCGCGATCGACGTAGCCGAACATGTCGAGCAGGGCGGCCGCGCGCGCTCGGCTGAACTCGCCCATCTCGCTGCGATAGCTCGGGTCATAGCCGAAAGTGCCGGGCACGATCGGCGACTGCGCGCGTACGCCGTTGCCGGAGAAGATCAAGCGGATGTATTCGTCGCCGTCGATCGCGAGCGCGATCGCGCGGCGCAGCGCGATCTTCTCTGGCGCGTAGCCGCCGATGACCGGATGCTCGATGTTGAAGTAGGTCAGCGCGACGTCGGCTGCCGCCGTGCGGCGCATGCGAACGCCGCGCCGTTCGAGAAAAGGCGCGAGCCGGCCGTCCGGCGCGGCCAGCGGAACGAACTCCAGCGGCACCGCCAGCACGTCGAGTTCGCCCTGCTGGAACGCCAGCCAGCGCGGCTGCGATTCCTCGATGATCGCGATCTCGACGCGCTCGACCAGCGGCAGGCGCCGCCCGCGCAGCCGCGCGACCTCGTCGCGCATGTCGGCCGCATCCGCGGCCGGCTCGAAGTCGTAGCGCTCTTCGCGATAGTCCGGATTGCGTTCGAGCACGATGCGCGACGAGCGCGTCCAGTGCGCGAGCCGGAAGGGTCCGGTGCCCACCGGATGCGCCATGATCGCGTCGCCGTAGGTCTGAACGACTTCGCGCGGGACCGCGCCGAACAGCGACGCGTCGGCGAGGTTGTAGACGAAGCGCGGATTGGGCTCGGCGAGCCTGATCTGGAAGGTGTAGCGGTCGAGCGCGCGCAGGCCTTCGACCTCGCGGTCGTAGTCGAACGGTCGCTTGCCCTGGATCGCCTGCCGGCGCAACTCGGCGAGGCCGAGCGGCTTGCTCGTCTCCAGCGCAAACAGCATCGGGCTCTTCCAGCGCGGGTCGTACAGACGCTTGAACGAGTAGACGTAGTCGTGCGCGGTCAGCTCGCGGCGCGCGCCCTTGAAGGCGGGATCGTGGGCGAAGAAGATGCCAGGCCGCAGCCGGATCGTGAACGTGCGGTAGTCGGACGAGACCTCCGGCAGCGCGATCGCGGTGTTCGGCCGCAGCTTCGCCGGCCTTGCGAGGTAGTCGTATTCGAGCGGCGCATCGAGAATGTGCGACAGCACCGTGCGCGAGTACAAATCCTGCACCTGCACGGGGTCGAAGCCGGTCTCGGCGGTCGGGAAAGCCACGCGCAGCGTCCTCGGGCCGGCGGCGCGCGGCTGCGCGGCGGCGGTGCGCGCGCCGGCCAGCGCGGCGGCCGGCGCCGTGGTCAGGAAACGCCGCCGCGACGAACCCATCGATCCGCGATTCAAGCGAAAGTCGCGCGGCGACTCTCGACACCCCCCTCTCCCGCCGGGAGAGGGGCGGGGGTGAGGGAGATGGGCATGAGCCTCATGCTTCGGCTCGTCTTCACCGCAAAGTCATGCCAGTCAGTACGTCACTTCGCGGCGCGCGCCTGCGCGACCGGATCGATGTCGACGTACTGCCACCACTCCAGCCAGAAAGGAGGCCGCCGATAGCCGATGACCCAGGGATGTACCAGGTCGTTGATGATCCGGTGCACGTGGAACTTGTACGGCGCATACGCGATCAGGATCTTGTTCGCGCGCCGGAACAGTTCGAGCCGCTCCGGGCCGTCCGGCAGGACCTTCAATTGCTCGTAGATGCGGTCGAATTCCGGGAGCTTGAAACGCGACAGGTTCTGTCCGCCGATCTCCGGGCTGTACCCGCGCGCGAGCACGCCCTGGCCGTCCGGCGAAGCCGCGCTCAGCCCGACACCCCACATCATGAACTTGCCGGCGCGCGCCTGTCTGAGCTGCTCGGGCCACTTGGCGATGCTGAAGTCGAGCCTCAGTCCGAGCCCCTCCAGGTTCTTCTTGAACAGCTCGTCGAACTGGCGCGAAATCTGGTCGGGCTGCGTGGACAGCACCAGCCGCAGCGGCGAGCCGTCGGGCTGCTCGCGAAAGCCGTCGCCGTCGCGATCGATGTAACCGTACAGGTCGAGCAGCGCGCGCGCGCGCGCCAGATCGTACGTGCCCATCTCGCTGCGGTACTCCGGGTCGTAGCCGTAGGTCTGCGGCATCAGCGGCGATTGCGACGCGATCGCCTGTCCGCGGCGTACGAGCCGGATCTCGCGGTCGATGTCGATGCCCAGATTGATCGCGCGGCGCAGCGCGATTCTCGCCGGCGTATAGCCGCCGATGACCGGGTCGTCCATGTTGTAGACGGTCATCGTCACGTCGGCGGCGAGCGTGCGGTACAGCTTGATGCCGCGCCTGGCCAGATGCGGCGCGAGCTTGCCGCCGGGAACGACGAGGTTGGCGAAGTCCAGCGGCGTGCCGTACAGCACGTCGTGCTCCTCGCCGACGAACGCGAGATAACGCGGCTGGTTTTCCTCGACGATCGAGATCTCGACGCGATCCACGATCGGCAGCCGGCGGCCGCGGTAGCGGCGCGCCAGTTCCTGGCCTTCCGCATCGTCGGCGTTCGGCGTCTCGTCGTAGCGCACGTCGCGGAAGCCCGGGTTCGGCTCGAGCACGATCCGCGACGAGCGCCGCCACTCGGCGAGACGGAACGGACCCGTGCCGACCGGGTGCTCCATGATCTTGTCGCCATAGAACTCGACGACCTCGCGTGCGACCGCGCCGTTGACGTCGGGTGTGGCGAGGCTGTAGAGGAAGCGCGGGTTGGGCTCGGCCAGCCGGATTTGCAGCGTGTAGCGGTCGAGCGCGCGCAGACCCTCGAGCGGCCGGTCATAGTCGAACGGCAGCTTGGTCTTGAGCACTTCGTCGCGGTATTCGTTCAGACCCAGCAACCGGTCGAGCAGCCAGACCGCGACGTACGGCGCCTTCCAGCGGGGGTCATAAAACCGCTTCCACGAGTACACGTAGTCGTGCGCGGTCAGTTCGCGGCGCTGGCCCTTGAAGGCGGGATCGTCGGCGAAGTAGATGCCGGGGCGAAGGCGGACGGTGAAGGTGCGGTAGTCGGACGAGACTTCGGGCATCGCCGCCGCCGTGTTCGGCTTCAGCTTGTACGGCCTGGCGAGATGGTCGTACTTCAGCGGCGACTCGAAGATGTGCGCGGTGACGATGCGGGAGTAGATGTCGCTGATCTGGACCGGGTCGAAACCCGTCTCGGCGACCGGAAAGGCGTAACGCAGCACCTTGGCTTGCGCTGCGCCTCCTTTCGCCTGGGCGAGCACGGGCAGCGGCGCGGCGAGCGCGCCGCCGGCGATCAGGAGCGCGCGGCGGTCGGGTGAGCGGGGAGGGTGGGTCATCGTTGAAATGGCCGTTGGGTGCTTGTCCGCGTTGCTGTCAGCGGGACTGCGGCGGATTCGAGACGGCGGCTGCCTTGCCTTGGCACCGCAGCGGCAGATTCCCGCTGCGTCCCTTTTCCGAAGGGGAAACGGATGAGGCGTCGCTTTGTGCGTCATCGATCGCCCCGCCGTTTCAGTTCCTGCAGATCGATATCGACGAGCTTCCAGAAGTCGCGCTTGAACACGTTGCGGTGATAGCCGACCACCCACGGGTGCGCCAGATCGGTCCAGATCCGGTGCACGTGGATCTTGTACGGCATGTACGCGATCATCAGCTTCTTGGCTTCGGTCATCAGCGCCATGCGTTCGGGGCCGTCGGGGAGCACGCGCTGCGCTTCGTAGACCCGGTTGAACGCGGGCAGGTCGAAGCGCGCGTGGTTGGCCTGACCCTTGTTGCCGCCGTAGCCGAGCGCGAGGAAGGTGTCGCCGTCGGGCGCTCCGGCACTCCAGCCGACCCCCCACATCATCAGCTTGCCGGCGCGCGACGCCTTGAGCTGCTCGGGCCACTTCGCGGTCTTGAACTCGATGCGAACGCCGATCGCATCCATGTTCTTCTTCCACAGCTCGTTCAACTGGCGCGACTGCTGATCGGGCTGCGTCGCGTACTCCAGCACGAGCGGCTCGCCGTCCGGCTGCTCGCGCCAGCCGTCGCCGTCGCGGTCGACGTAGCCGTACATGTCGAGCAGCGCCTTCGCCTTGGCGCGGTTGAACTCGCTCATCTCGGAGCGGAACTCGGGGTCGTAGCCCCATACGCCCGGCGCGATCGGCGACTGCGCGGGCACCGCCTGGTTCTTGCGCACCAGCCGGATTTCCTGGTCGAGGTCGACGGCCAGCCCGATCGCGCGGCGCAGCGCGACCTTCTCCGGCGTGTAGCCGCCGACGACCGGGTGCTCCATCGCGAAGTAGGACACCGACACGTCGGCGCGCGCGTAGCGCACCATGCGGATGCCGCGCTTGCGCAGATTCGGCGCCAGCTCGTTGTTCGGCAGCGCCAGGTTGGCGAAGTCGGTCGGCACCTCCTCGATGATGTCGTGTTCGCCATTGAGGAACGCGAGCCAGCGCGGCTGGTTCTCCTCGACGATGTAGATCTCGACGCGGTCGACCATCGGCAGCTTGCGGCCCCTGAGCTTGCCGGCGATCGCGCGCGCGTAAGCGTCGTTCGCGGGCGGCGATTCGTCGTAGAACTCGTCGCGGTAGTTCGGGTTTTTTTCGAGCACCATGCGCGAGCTGCGCTTCCACTGCGCGAGCCGGAACGGCCCGGTGCCGACGGGGTGCTCCATGATCTTGTCGCCGTAGCTGTCGACGACTTCGCGCGCGACCGCGCCCAGGAACGACGGGTCGGCGAGGTTGTAGATGAAGCGGGGATTGGGCTCGGCGAGCTTGATCTGGAAGGTGTAGCGGTCGAGCGCGCGCAGGCCCTCGACCTCGTGGTCGTAGTCGAAGGGTTTCTTGGTGCGGATCGCTTCCTGCCGCAGCTCGGACAGACCCAGGATCTTGCTGTTCTCGAGCACGTACAGGTTGGGGCTCTTCCAGCGCGGGTCGTAGTGGCGCTTGTACGAGTAGACGTAGTCGTGCGCGGTCAGCTCGCGCTTGCGGCCATTGAACGCCGGATCGTCGTCGAAGTAGATGCCCGGCCGCAGGCGGATCGTGAACGTGCGGTGGTCGGGCGAGATCTCGGGCAACGCCACGGCGGTGTTCGGCCGCATGCGCACCGGCCGCGCGAGGAACTCGAACTCCAGCGGGGCGTCGAAGATGTTCGACGCGACGATGCGCGAATACAGATCGGAGATCTGCGCCGGGTCGAAGCCGGTTTCGGCGATGCGGAACGAGTAGCGCAGCACCTTGTCCTGCGCCTGCGCGACCGGCGCGGCGGCGAGCAGCGCGGCGAGCGCGATCGCGGCGCGTGCGAGGCGGCGGGCGGCGTTCGAGAGCATCCGGTCCTTCGGTATCCAAAGCGGGCGCAAGGGTAGCGCAAGGCGCGCGTGTTGCGGTTTGGACACCGCGCGCCGAACGGGCATTCCCTGCTGCAACGAAGCCCTTCACCGCCGGAGCGATTTGAGGATAATGCGCGCTTTCGCGCGCGCGCCGGATGGGCCCGCACTGCCGGGCCACGAGCTTGTGCAGTGCGACGCGTCGATCGAACGCACGGGTCAATAAAAGGCTGACGTGGCTGCCTATATCGTCCGACGAGTCTGGCAGATGGTCCCGACGCTGGCAGGGGTGATCCTGCTGGTGTTCTTTCTGTTCAAGTATTTCGGCGGCGACCCGGCCGAGATCCTGGGCGGGCTGCTGGCCACGCCCGAGCAGATCGAATCGATCCGCGAGCAGCTGGGCCTGAACCGGCCCGTCTGGGAGCAGCTCGCGATCTTCGTCAAGCAGATCGTCACGTTCGACTGGGGGCGCAGCTGGGCGACCAGCGAGGCGGTCTCGAACATCTTCGTCACGCGGCTGCCGGCCACGCTGACGGTGATGGTGCCGATCCTGATCCTCGAAGTCGTGCTGGCGATTCCGCTCGCGCTCGGTGTGGCCTACGTGCGCGGCACGCTCACCGACCGCGCGATCATGATCCTGACGACGGTCGCGCTGTCGATCTCGTTTCTCGTTTACATCATCGTCGGCCAGTGGCTGTTCGGTTTCTACCTCGGGTGGTTTCCGGTGCAGGGCTGGACCGACAGCTTCTGGAAGAACCTGACGACCTACGCGCCGCTGCCGATCATCCTGGCGGTGCTCGTGAGCCTCGCGCCGCAGACGCGGCTTTATCGCAGCTTCTTCCTCGACGAGATCGGGCAGGACTACGTGCGTACCGCGCGCGCCAAGGGGCTCAGCGAGAACACGATCATGCTCAAGCACGTGCTGCGCAACGCGATGATCCCGATTCTTACCAACGTCGCGGTGCAGCTTCCCGGCGTGTTCATCGGTTCGTTCCTGATCGAGATCTTCTTCTCGATCCCCGGGCTGGGGCGCGAGGTGTATCTGGCGGTCAACCGCAGCGACTACCCGGTGATCCAGGCCGTCACCGTGTACCTGGCGTTCCTGACGATGGTGATCAATCTGCTCGCCGACCTGCTGTACAAGGTCGTCGATCCGCGCGTGGTGCTGAAATGAGCACGGCGGCCGCACCGTACCTCGAGGCATTGCCGGGCCGTTCGGCGGGCGTCTGGCGCGCCGCCTGGCAGCGGCTGGCGCACGACCGCGTTGGCATGGCGTCGCTGGCGATCGTCGCCGCCTTCATCGTGCTGATCCTGTTTGCCGCGGCGGGCCTGGTGGCGCGCGACTGGCAGCGCGAGGTCGGCGCCCCGTACGCGCCGCCGACCCTCATGGGGCCGGCCCCGGCCGAGGTGGCGCCGCTCATCGAGGCGCCAAAAGGGCCGCCGGTCGATCTGTCCGACGTCGATCCGCTCGCACCCCGCTACCAGGAGTGGGCCGAACGCGCGGCGAAGTTCCAGTCGGTCGAGGTCGTCAAGGCCGATACGCTGCCTTTCGGTGGCGACCGACTCGGCCGCGACGTGCTCGCCAAGGCGGTCAAGGGCGCGGAGATCTCGATTTTCGTCGGGCTGGCGGCCGCGATGCTCGCGACCTTCATCGGCACGCTGCTCGGCGCGCTCGGCGGCTATTTCGGCGGGCGCATCGGCGACTTCCTCGAATGGGTCTACAACGTCTTCACGTCGATTCCGTCGATCCTGCTGATCTTCGCCTTCGCGGCGGTGTTCGGCCGCGGCATCGACACGGTGATCCTGATCCTGGGGCTGGCCGGCTGGACCGGCATCTACCGGCTGGTGCGCGCCGAGTACATCAAGCACCGCAGCCGCGAGTACGTGCGCGCGGCCGAGGCGATCGGCGCGAGTCATCTGTCGCGGATGTTCGTTCATATCCTGCCGAACGTCAGCCACGTGATCCTCGTGCAACTGTCGCTGCACGTGGTCTACTTCATCAAGGCCGAGGTGATCCTGTCGTTCCTGGGGCTCGGCGTGCCGGTCGACCAGGTGTCGTGGGGCACGATGCTGGCCGAGGCCAACGTCGAGCTGGTGCTCGGCAAGTGGTGGCAGCTCGCCGCCGCCACCGCGTTCATGGCGACCTTCGTCACCGCGTTCTCGCTGCTGACCGACGCGCTGCGCGACGCGCTCGATCCGAAGCTGAGGTAAGCATGACGAACCTCGTTTCGGTGCGTGACCTCACGGTGTCGTTCCGGCTGGGCAAATCCCACGTCGTCGAGGCAGTGCGTGCAGTGAGCTTCGACGTGCCGGAAAACGGCACCGTCGCGCTGGTCGGCGAGTCGGGCAGCGGCAAGAGCGTGTCGGCGATGTCGATCATGCGGCTGCTGCCGGACAACGCGATCGTGGGCGGCGCGAGTCGCGTCGAGTTCGGCGGGCGCAACCTGCTGGCCGAACCGATCGAGGCGTTGCGCGCGATCCGCGGCAAGGACATCGGCGTCGTATTCCAGGAGCCGATGACCTCGCTGAATCCCGTCTTCACGGTCGGCGACCAGATCGCCGAAGTGCTGCGGCTGCATCTGGGGCTCACGCCGCGGCAGGCGGCCGACCGCGTCATCGAGCTGCTGACCGAGGTGGGCATCCCCGAGCCCAGGGCGCGCGTCGACAGCTATCCGCACGAGCTGTCGGGCGGCCAGCAGCAGCGCGTGATGATCGCGATGGCGATCGCCTGCCAGCCGAAGCTGCTGATCGCCGACGAGCCGACCACCGCGCTCGACGTGACCGTGCAGCGGCAGATCCTCGAGCTGATCGCCAGGTTGCAGAGCGCGCACCGGATGAGCGTGCTGTTCATCAGCCACGATCTGGGATTGGTCGGCGAAATCGCCGACGAGGTGGTGGTGATGCGCGAAGGCGTGGTACGCGAGCGCGGGCCGGTCGCGCAAATCTTCACCGCACCGCAGGACGCCTACACCAAGGCGCTGCTGGCGTGCCGGCCGCGGCTCGACGCCCGCCCGCAGCGGCTACCGGTGATCGACGACTTCATGCAGTCCGCCGACAGCGCGTCGATCGTGCTCGGTCGCGCCGATGCGCAGCAGCGCGGCGCGCGCGCCGCGCCGGACAAGCCGCTGATCGAAGCGCGCGGGCTGCGCAAGGAGTACCGGCTGAAGACGGGGTTGTTCGCGCGCAAGACGATCGAGGCGGTGAAGGACGCGTCGTTTGCGCTGGCGCGCGGGCGCACGCTGGGTGTGGTTGGCGAGTCGGGCTCGGGCAAGACCACGGTCGGCATGCTGCTGATGCGGCTCGTCGACGCCAATGCCGGCGAAGTGCTGTGGGACGGCAAGGATCTGCTGAAGCTGTCGGAGCGCGAGATGATGGCCTACCGGCGGCGCATCCAGATCATCTTCCAGAATCCTTACGCGAGCCTGAATCCGCGCTTCACGATCGGGCAGATTCTGACCGAGCCGATGAAAATCCACCGCATCGGCAGCGGCGACGACGAGCGCTTTGAGCGCGCGCTGCGGCTGATCAAGCGCGTGGGGCTGCCGGCCGACAGCGTTCACAAGTACCCGCACGAATTCTCCGGCGGCCAGCGCCAGCGCATCGCCATCGCGCGCGTGCTGACGATGCAGCCCGAGGTCATCATCTGCGACGAGTCGGTTTCCGCGCTGGACGTCTCGGTGCAGGCCACCGTGCTGAACCTGCTGCTCGATCTGCAGGAGGAGTTCGGCATCTCGTACGTGTTCATCAGCCACGACCTGGCCGTCGTCAAGTACATGGCCGACGACATCATCGTGATGAACCAGGGTGCGATCGTCGAGCGCGGCACGAGCGAGGCGATCTACCAGAATCCGCAGCACGACTACACGAAGCGGCTGCTGGCCTCGATCCCGCGCGGCTACACGCCGCAGCGGGCCGCACGCGCGGCCTGACGGCGGCCCGACTCCGGTTCAAGCGAGTGCGGGCGCCGACCGGCCGGTAAGTTCCGCGGCCAGCGCACTGGCCATGCGGGCGACGATGCCGTAAATGGACAGCTGCGGATTGGCACCGAGCGAGGTCGGGAAGACCGAGCCGTCATGCACCGACAGGTTCTCGATCTGGAAGTGCCGGCCGCGACCGTCGACCACGCCCGTGCGTTCGCTCGCGGCCATGCCGCAGCCGCCCATCACGTGCGCGCTGACCACGCGCGTCAGCAGCGGCTTCAGCGGGAGTCGTTCGATCGCTTCCTTTGCTTCGGCGAAGCGCGTGTAGCCGCCGGCGAGTTCGTGCACCGGGTAGACCTTCGACGCGCCGGCTGCGAACTGGATTTCGGCCATCGCGACGAAGGCGCGGCGCACGCCGTCCCAGACCGGCTCGTTCAGCGGGTAGTCCAGCAGCGCGCGGCCGTCGGCTGCGAGCAGCACTTCGCCGCCGCGGCTGTCCGGGTGGAAGCCGTCGCGCAGCAACGCGATCAGCGCGTGCGCGTGGGCGAACCGTTGCATCAATGCGGCGTGCGACGGCCCGAAGCCGTGCAGCGTCGTGGCGAACAGCACCGGGTGCAGCGGCGGCGCTTCGAGCTTGAAGCCGAACGGGCCGTCGATCGGATCGACTTCGAGGAAGCGATCCGAATACACGGTCTGCGGCGCACCGGCGAAACCGTCGACGCGCTGCTCGAACAGCGCCGACGAGATCACCGTCGGGTGCAGGAAGGTGCGACGCCCGAGCAGCCGGTACGGATCCGGCGCGGACGAGCGCAGCAGGAGGCCCGGTGTGTTGATGGCGCCGCCGGCGGCGACGAAATGGCGCGCGCGCACGTCCACCGTGACACCGCTTGCGGTCAATCCATCGGGGCGCAGCGCCGCGCAGACCAGCCGCTCGATCCGGGCGCCGTCGAATTCGAACCGCAGCGCGCGCAGCCGCGTATACAACCGTGCGCCGCGGTCGAGCGCGGCCGGAATCGTCGTCACCAGCATCGACTGCTTGGCGTCGAGCGGGCAGCCCACGCCGCAGTAGCCGAGGTTCGCGCAGCCGGCGACGTTGCGGCGGATCACGGCCGTCGGTATGCCGAGGGCGGCCGCGCCGCGCGCCAGCAGGCTGTTGTTTTCGTTCGGCGCAACCGTCCACGGGCGGATAGCCAAGCGCGTCTCGGCCTGCGCGAACCAGGGTGCGAGTGCGTCTTCGGTGAAATCGGCGAGCCCGTAGCGGCTGCGCCAGAACGCCAGCGTCGCCGGCGGCGTGCGAAAGCTCGAGGTCCAGTTGACCGTGGTCGAGCCGCCTACAGCGCGTCCTTGCAGGATGGTGATCGCCTTGTCCCTGGTCTTGCGCGCGGCCGAATCCCAGTACAGGTGCGGATACGCGTCGGCCTCGCGCATGCGAAACTCGCGCGAGCTGGCGAGCGGCCCTTCCTCGATCAGCACGACCGCAAGTCCCGCCTTGGCGAGCAGTTCGGCACTGATGCCGCCGCCCGCGCCGGTGCCGACGATCGCCACGTCGCAGTCGATGCGCTGCGGCTCGCGCAGCGTGGACGCGTCGACGACCTGCCAGCCGCGGGTGAGCCCCGCGGCGACCGGATCGGCGCGCGTGACGGGCGGCGCAGTCATAGCTTTGGCGGCCCGGGATAGCCGATCGCGGGCCAGGTCGACTCGTCGGCGTACCACGGTCCGAGTACGAGGTCGTGCAGCGCGTGGTAGCCGGCCTGGAACAGATCGAACGAATGCGTGCGCCAGCGCTGCAGGAAGCGCGTCGTCTCATCGACGCCGGCGCTGTCCCAGTCGTCGACGCCGGCCAGCCAGCGGCCGGGGCGCGATGCGAGCAGAGCGAAGAGTTCGCCGAGTTCGAGCCTGGTCGGCGGCGGCAGGTTCGCGATCGCGGCGAGCGTGCGCTCGAGCGCGGCTTCGCGCGCCTGCGCAGCGCCGTCGACCGGCAGCGCGCCGGCGAGCAGCGCCGGGATGACCGCGCGCAGCACCAGACGCGCTTCTTCGCTGGTCGATGCGTCGCGCGCGGCGGGCTTCAGCCACAGCGCCGCGCCGCCTGCGGCCGCGAGTACGGCGCCGCCGATCAGACCCGCCTTCAGAAACGTCCGTCGACGCATTGCGTCCTTCACGTATCCTTCGCGGGCATTCTAGGGATCGCCGGTAGAACACCGCTTCTAAACGGGCCGATGGCGCGCGAATTGGATGGCTCCGCCAAGCAGCGGCTGAGCGACGCCTTGAACCGGGTCATCGCGCTGCGCAGGCGGCTCGAAGGCGATCCCGTGCTCGCGCAACGCTGGCGTGCGGTCAAGTCGTGGCAGTCGCAGCGATTGCAGACCACGTACGCGGATCTGCTTGCATCGCCGCGCTACGGGCCTGCCTGCCGCTTCTTCCTCGACGAGCTGTACGCGGCGAAGGACTTCAGCCAGCGCGACAACGAGGCGCTGCGCGTCGTCCCGAAGCTCGCGCGCATGCTGCCCGATCGCGCGATCGAGACGATGGCGCTCGCGGTCGAGCTCGACGAGCTGTCGGAGACGCTCGATGCGCGGGTGGCGAGGCTGATCAACCTGCCGATCGACGAAGCCGACTACGTCCGGGCCTATCGCGCCGCCGGCACTTACGAAGAGCGGGCGCGCCAGATCGAGATGATCGACCGCATCGGCCGCTCGCTCGAGCGGCTGGCGCGGATACCTTTCCTGTCCGGCATGCTGCATATGATGCGGGCGCCGGCCGAAGCGGCGGGGCTCGGGCACCTGCACCACTTTCTCGCCTCGGGTTTCGACAGCTTCAAGGCGATGGGCGAGGCCGGCGAATTCCTGGCGACGATCCGTGCACGCGAAACCGCGCTGATGCGCAAGTGGTTCGGCGATTGACCGCCGCCTACTCGCGCAGCACGCGCGTGCCGAGCCAGCGATCGTGCAGCAGTTGTCGGTCGCGGCCGGCCGCTCCGACCGCGAGCATCGCGAAGAAGCCGAGCGCGAAGGCGACGACGTCCCAGACCGCATGCGTCTGGAACAGGGCCACGTAGGCGATGCCGGGCGCAAAAAGATGCCAGGCGAGCAGGTAGCGCAGCACGGCCACGCGCCAGCCGATCGGTGCGCCGTCCGGTCCGACCACGCGCAGCCGCCAGGTCTTCATCGCCAGCGTCTGTCCGCCGCGGGTCCAGCACCAGACGAAATAGGCGCCGACCGCCACGAACAGGATCGCCTGCAGCGTCCAGCGCTGGTGGTCCGCGAGTGGGTAGGTCCACTGCGCCAGCGCCAGCACGAGGTAGCCGACGATGAACACCACGCCGAACAGCAGCACCGCCTCGTAGGTCATCGCGGCCAGTCGAATCAGCGGTCCGGGCGAGCGCGGCGGGATCGGGTCGGTGGACATCGGGTGGCGGGCCGGGATTCGGCGTCGACGGCGGCAGGCTTCGCGCTCGGGCGGCGGCTCGACGCGGTAGCGGCGGTTGCGCCGGCGTCCCCGCCGCGGGCGTCGCGGGGGCCGGGCGCGGGCAGCTACCTGTTCTGCGAGGCTTTCGGCTGCCGGTCCGGCGCGGTTTTCTTCTGCGCCTGTTCCTTCAACGCCTTTTTCTTGTCGGGGGGAAGGGCCTTGTACTGCTCGACCAGCGCTTCGCGCCGTTCGGCGGGCAGTTCGTACGCGCGCTGGAAGTTCTCGCGCGTCGTCCGGCGCTGCTCCGGCGTGAGCTTGATGAATTCGGCCATGCGCGCGTGCATCCGTTGCTTGCCTTCAGGGGAGAGCTTGTGGTACTTGGGCGCGACTTCGAGCCACTTGCGCTTGCGGTCGCGGTCGAGCGTGTTCCACTCGGGTTCGAGCGGGGCGAGCGCCTCGCGCTGAGCGGGCGTCAGTTCGTTCCAGGTCGGGCGCGACGCAGGCGCCGTGGCCTGCGGCTTGCGCGCGGTCGACGGCTGCTGGGCGCCTGCCGGCATCGCGAGGACCGCCGCGGCCAGTGCAGCCAGGAGGAAGAGCGCGCGCATCATCGGACCGCGCGCCTACAGTTGCTGCTCGTTTCTCAGCAGGACGGTGAAGCCCTGGTCCGCATAGGCTTCCAGCGGCGTCTCGTCCATCAGCACGGCGAAATCGAGGTCGGCGATCTCGGCGATCGTCTGCGCCCGTTGCCATTGGTAGATGCCGACGAAGCCGATCACGAGCGCCAGCAGCGGGGCCACCAGGCCCATCCGGTACAGCCAGACCCAGAAGCCGCCGGACCGTTCGCCGTCGACGGGAGCGCCGCCGGCGACGGCCACCTGCAGCGCCGGTACCCAAACGGCCGCTTCCTGCGCTCGCGTCTGATGCTGGAGTGCAGCTTTGCGCGCCTGCTCGAGGCGGTAGACGGTCTTGTAGTTGAGCCGCTCGGCCCCTTCGTTCAGGGCCTGGCGGACGCGGTACCCGAATTCGACTTCGTTCATAACGTGATTCCCCGTGCCCGCAATGCGCGCGCCAGGGCGTGCGTGGCGCGCGCACAATGGGTCTTGACACTGCCTTCCGAGCATCCCATCGCCGCCGCCGTTTCGGCAACGTCAAGTTCCTCCCAGTAACGTAACAGGAAAGCCTCGCGTTGACGCGCCGGAAGGCGGGCGATCTCTTCCTCAATCGCAGCGATGACCTGGGCTCTCTCGACCTTATCGGAAGCGTTTTCGGCTTGTTCAGTGCCCTCCAGCGCCTCCAGGGTATCCAGCGGGTCCGAATCCTCGTCGTCCCCGGAGCCGAGGGCGGAAAACAGGGTCACCCAGGTAGAGCGGACCTTCTGGCGGCGAAAGAAGTCGTGGATCGCGTTCTGCAGGATGCGGGTAAACAGCAACGGCAGTTCAGCCGCCGGGCGGTCGCCATAGTGCTCCGCCAGCTTGATCATCGCGTCCTGCACGATGTCGAGAGCGTTTTCCTCGTTGCGCACGGCAAACTGCGCCTGCTTGAAGGCACGCCGCTCGACGCCTGCCAGGAAATCCGAGAGTTCTTCGCGAGTCGCCATCGAAATGGGCCCGCGTCGACGCGAAGAAGACGCTCGGCATGCGGCCCGAAACCGGCGCGCATCCTAACAGAGCACCTCCGCGCGGCGGCGGGGAAACGACGCGACCGATTCCACTGCGCGCCCGCGGCACCTTCTCATGGGTTGATCCCCGCCTTCGCGGGGATGACGCGGCCGTTTCCGTCCGCTGCGCGCCTGCGGCACTTGCTTACGGACGGCCGCGTCATTTGCGCTCGCTGATGCGCTGCAGTATCGTGCCAGCTTCTTGCAAAACAAGAGACACTTAGCTCGGAGCAGCCGACCCAGTTGCATTCCTCACAGCTAAACGCGCTCGCCGCACCGCCCGCCACAAGCGGGTATGGAACGGCATCCGATCAATCTCCAGAAGGACCTTGAGAGGACCCGCAATCATGCAGACCCTCAGCGCGGAAACGATACGAGCGGGTACCGCACCCGCACAAACGAAACGGGCGGAAGCGAAGTCCGCCGAACTCACGGGCGCCGAGATCGTCGTGCGGTGCCTGCAGGAAGAAGGCGTCGAACACGTCTTCGGCTACCCTGGCGGGGCCGTCCTGTACATCTACGACGAAATCTTCAAGCAGGACACCTTCCAGCACATCCTCGTGCGGCACGAGCAGGCGGCCGTGCACGCCGCCGACGCGTATTCGCGCTCCAGCCGCAAGGTGGGCGTGGCGCTGGTCACCAGCGGCCCCGGCGTGACCAACGCCGTGACGGGCATCGCCACCGCGTACATGGACTCGATCCCGCTGGTGATCCTTACCGGCCAGGTGCCGACGCACGCCATCGGGCAGGACGCGTTCCAGGAGTGCGACACGGTCGGCATCACGCGGCCCTGCGTCAAGCACAACATCCTGGTCAAGGACGTGCGCGACCTGGCGCCGGCGATCCGCAAGGCCTTTTTCATCGCACAGACGGGCCGGCCCGGGCCGGTGCTGGTCGACATTCCGAAGGACGTGACGATCGCGCGCTGCGAGTTCAGTTTTCCGAAGAACCTGTCGATGCGCTCGTACAACCCGGTCGTCAAGGGCCACCAGGGGCAGATCAAGAAGGCCGTGCAGCTCCTGCTGGCGGCCGAGCGGCCGATGATCTACACGGGCGGCGGCGTGATCCTGTCGGACTCGTCCGACCTGCTGAACAAGCTGGTCAACCTGCTCGGCTTTCCGTGCACCAACACGTTGATGGGACTCGGCGGCTTCAAGGCGAGCGATCCGAAGTTCGTCGGCATGCCGGGCATGCACGGAACCTACGAGGCCAACATGGCGATGCAGCACTGCGACGTGCTGCTCGCCGTCGGCGCGCGCTTCGACGATCGCGTGATCGGCAACCCGAAGCACTTCGCGCAGAACCCGCGCAGGATCATCCACGTCGATGTCGATCCGTCGTCGATCTCCAAGCGCGTCAAGGTCGACGTGCCGATCGTCGGCGACGTGCGCGAGGTGCTGACCGACCTGCTCGCACTGATCGAGGCGGCGGGCGGCAAGCCGAACGCACCGGCGCTGAAAAGCTGGTGGGCGCAGATCGAGGAGTGGCGCAAGCGCGACTGTCTGAAGTACGAGAACACCGACAGGGTGATCAAGCCGCAGTATGTCGTCGAGACGCTGTGGAAGGTGACCAAAGGCGACGCGTTCATCACGTCCGACGTCGGCCAGCATCAGATGTGGGCCGCGCAGTACTACAAGTTCGACAAGCCGCGCCGCTGGATCAACTCCGGCGGGCTGGGCACGATGGGTGTCGGGCTGCCGTACGCGATGGGCGTGCAAATGGCCAATCCCGGCGCCCAGGTCGCGGTGATCACCGGCGAGGCGTCGATCCAGATGTGCATCCAGGAGCTGTCGACCTGCAAGCAGTACGACCTGACGCCGAAGATCGTCAATCTGAACAACCGGTATCTGGGTATGGTGCGGCAGTGGCAGCAGATCGACTACGGCAGCCGTTATTCGCACTCGTACATGGACGCGCTGCCGGATTTCGTCAAGCTGGCCGAGGCGTATGGCCACATCGGCATGCGCATCGACAAGCCGGCCGACGTCGAACCCGCACTGCGCGAGGCCTTCGGCAAGTACAAGGATCGGCTCGTTTTCCTCGACTTCATCACCGACCAGACCGAAAACGTCTGGCCGATGGTTAAGGCCGGCAAGGGTCTGACCGAGATGCTGCTGGGGAGTGAAGATCTATGAGGCACATCATCTCGGTGCTGCTGGAGAACGAGCCCGGCGCGCTGTCGCGCGTGGTCGGCTTGTTCTCCGCGCGCGGCTACAACATCGAGACGCTGACGGTGGCGCCGACCGAGGATCCGTCGCTGTCGCGGATGACGATCGTTTCGGTGGGCTCGGACGACGTGATCGAGCAGATCACCAAGCACCTGAACCGGCTGATCGAGGTCGTCAAGGTGGTCGATCTGACCGAGGCCGACTACACCGAGCGCGAGCTGATGCTGATCAAGGTGCGCGCCGTGGGCAAGGAACGCGAGGAGATGAAGCGGATGGCGGACATCTTCCGCGGCCGCATCATCGACGTCACGGACCGTACGTACACGATCGAGCTGACCGGCAACACCGGGAAGCTCGACGCGTTCATCCGCGCGGTCGACCGCGCCGCGATCCTGGAGACGGTGCGCACCGGCAGCTCGGGCATCGGTCGCGGGGAGCGCATCCTGCGCGTCTGACGGCGCACGGGATGCGCTTTGCGCCGATCAGAAACGAGTGGGCTCGGCTGGCCCTCTCTCGCTTCCCTGGCCAGGCGCGGAGGACGAAGCTGAATCACATGGAGGAACAATGAAGGTCTATTACGACAAGGATGCCGATCTTTCGCTGGTCAAGGGAAAGAAGGTCGCGATCGTCGGTTACGGTTCGCAGGGTCATGCGCACGCGCTGAATCTGAAGGACTCGGGCGTCAACGTCACCGTCGCGCTGCGCAAGGGCGGCGCGTCTTGGAACAAGGCGGTCAATGCCGGGTTGGCCGTGAAAGAGGTCGCCGACGCGGTCAAAGACGCCGACATCGTGATGATCCTGCTGCCCGACGAAAGCCATCCGCAGGTCTACAGCGAGGCGATCGCGCCGAACATGAAGCAGGGGGCGGCGCTCGCCTTCGCGCACGGCTTCAACATTCACTACGGGCAGATCCAGCCGCGCGCGGATCTCGACGTGATCATGGTCGCGCCGAAAGCGCCGGGTCACACGGTGCGCTCGACCTACAAGCAGGGTGGCGGGGTGCCGATGCTGATCGCCGTGCACAAGGACGTCTCCGGCATGGCGCGCGACCTGGCGCTGTCGTACGCCTGCGCGATCGGCGGCGGCAAGGCCGGCGTGATCGAGACGAACTTCCGCGAGGAAACCGAAACCGATCTGTTCGGCGAGCAGACCGTGCTGTGCGGCGGGTGCGTGGAACTGGTCAAGGCCGGTTTCGAGACGCTGGTCGAGGCGGGGTACGCGCCCGAAATGGCCTACTTTGAGTGCCTGCACGAGCTGAAGCTGATCGTCGACCTGATGTACGAGGGCGGCATCGCCAACATGAACTACTCGATCTCGAACAACGCCGAGTACGGCGAGTACACGACCGGTCCCGAGATCATCACCGCGCAGACCAAGGAGGCGATGCGCAACGCGCTCAAGCGCATCCAGACGGGCGAATACGCGAAGAGCTTCATCCTCGAGAATCGCGCCGGTGCGCCGACGCTGCTCGCGCGCCGCCGGCTCACCGCGGAGCACGAGATCGAGAAAGTCGGCGAAAAGCTGCGCGCCATGATGCCGTGGATCAAGGCGAATCGGCTGGTCGACCAGAGCAAGAACTGAGAAGGTGTGAAGATTTCGTCGCGAGCGGGCCGCTGGCTAGGCGCACGCAGCCGCAGGGCCGAGACATATCA
>JBBIJJ010000027.1:0-26473 GCA_037446035.1 Burkholderiales bacterium | reverse complement strand
GGTTTCGCGTCCTTGGTCTTGAGGAAGTCCATGCTGTCTCCTTCAGTGTGCGGCTGGTATCGAACGCGGCCCGTGTTGTCGTCGGCATCACGCCTCGTGGGTTCTGGTCGAGCCGCAGCCAGAACCGGTCATCGCGGCGCATTCTAGCCCGCATATTTCACGAAGGATCCGATTCGGATCGGAATTGGCTTTGTGACGACGAAGCGATAGAGGGCTGGCTGGGAAGGCTGTGGCGGAGCGGGTTTGGCGAGGGTTTTGCGGCGCGCGCAGACACTTCCCCCTTGCCCCCGTTGTTTGTCAACGTGCCGGGGGCAGCACTCAGAAGGTGTGAACCTTCCTGCGGCGCGGCCCGCGGGCGTCGTCGCGCGGTGCCGGCTTCGGCGGCCCGCCGGCGGCGGACCCGACGTGCGCAGCGCGCACGCCGAGCCTGCGCCGAAAGGCGGGCGCCTCTTCGGGCCTCGCCGATCGACACGATCGGCGGGGCCCTGCGGCTGCGTGCGCCCAGCCCGCGGACCGCGCGCGACGAAATCCGCACGCTTTCTCAGAAGAAGCCCACGCCGACCTGGAACAGCTTCTCAATGCGCGGGATCAAGCGCTTGTTGACGACGATCAGGATCAGATGGTCTTCGGCGTCGATCACGGTGTCGTGATGCGCGATCAGCACGCGCGCGGCCTCGCCCTGCCCGCGCACGATCGCGCCGATCGTGGCACCCTTCGGCAGCTCGATGTCCTCGACCTTGCGGCCGACGACGCGCGAGCTGCGCGCGTCGCCGTGGGCGATGACCTCGAGCGCTTCGGCCGCGCCCCGGCGCAGGCTGTGTGCGGCGACCACGTCGCCGCGGCGCACGTGCTTCAACAGGTTCGACAGCGTCGCGTGGCTCGGCGAAATGGCGATGTCGATCTGCCCGCCCTGCATCAGCTCGCCGTAGCTCTTGCGGTTGATCAGCGCGATCGTACGGCGCGCGCCCATGCGCTTGGCCAGCAGCGCGCTCATGATGTTGTTCTCGTCGTCGTTGGTCAGCGCGATGAACAGATCCGTCTCGGCGACCCCCTCCTCGTCGAGCAGGTCCTCATCGGTGGCATCGCCGTGCAGCACCAGCACCGACGACGACAGCTGGCCCGCGAGGTACTCGCAGCGGCGCTTGTTGGCCTCGATGATCTTGACGTTGAACTTCTCTCGCGTGCCCAGGCCTTCGCCGGTGTCGAGCGCCCGCGCCAGCCGCAGGCCGATGTTGCCGCCGCCCGCGAGCAACACGCGCCGCACCGGCTTGTCCATCCGGCGCAGCTCGGCCATCACGGTGCGGATGTTCTCGCTGGCGGCGAGGAAAAACACCTCGTCGCCCGGCTGGATCATCGTGTGCGCTTCGCACTGGATGCTGCGGTCGTTGCGAAAGATCGCGACGATGCGCGTATCGACGTCCGGAATGTGCTTGCGCAGCGCCTGGATCGGCTGCGAAACGAGCGGGCCGCCCGCGATCGCGCGCACCGCGATCAGGCTGGCGCGGCCGTCGGCGAACTCCAGCACCTGCAGCGCTTCGGGAAATTCGATCAGCTTCAGCACGTAGTCGGTCACGCTCTGCTCGGGCCAGATGATGTGCGTGGCCTTGAAGCCCTGGTCGCCTGTCAGCTCCGGGTGCGCCTGCAACTCGGTGTTGCGCACGCGCGCGATGCGGGTCGGCACGTTGAACAGGTCGGCCGCGACCTTGCAGGCGACCAGATTCGTCTCGTCGCTCGCGGTCACCGCGATCAGCAAGTCGGCGTCCTCGGCGCCCGCCTCCTTCAGCACCGACGGCATCGTCGCGTGACCGACCAGTCCGCGCAGGTCGTAGCGCGACTGCAGGTCCGCGACGCGCACGCCGTCGGTGTCGATCACCGTGATGTCGTTCGCTTCGGAGACCAGGCTTTCGGCCACCGAGGTGCCGACGCGACCGGCGCCGAGGATGATGATCTTCATGAAGATTCCGCGACCGCCGCGCGCCGGCGCACGGCCCGCTCAGTTCGACCCGCCGCCCGCTTCGCCGCCGTGTTCCTGCCCGTTGCGTTCGGCGCGCCGGCCGCCGCGGCCCAGCTCGACGCCGAGCTGCTTGAGCTTGCGGTACAGGTGCGTGCGCTCGAGCCCCGCGCGGTCGGCCACCCGCGTCATGCTGTAGTTCTCGCGCGCCAGGTGGTACGCGAAGTACATGCGCTCGAACTGGTCGCGCGCCTCGCGCAGCGGCTGATCGAGGCTGACGCTGGCGGAGCCGTCGAGGCTGACGGTGCGAACGCCGGCGCCGGCGACTTCGCCCGCCGCCTCCGCCGGGCGGGCGGCCGCCATCGCCGGCGCCGCGCGCAGGTTGCGCATCAGCCGACCCCGTTCGAGGCCGCTCTTGACCGCCGCCAGCAGGCGCGCGAGCGCGATCGGCTTTTCCAGGAAGTCGAGGGCGCCGAAGCGCGTGGCCTCGACCGCGGTGTCGATCGTCGCGTGGCCCGACATCATGATCACCGGCATCGTCAACTGCCCGTTCGATGCCCACTCTTTGAGCAGCGTGACGCCGTCGGTGTCGGGCATCCAGATGTCGAGCAGCACCAGGTCCGGCGGCTCGGCCGCGCGCAGGCGGCGCGCGACGCTGGCGTTCTCGGCGGTCAGTACCGAGTGGCCTTCGTCGGACAGGATCTCCGACAGCAGTTCGCGGATGCCGACTTCGTCGTCAACGACCAGGATGGTGGCCATGCTCGTAGGGCGATGTGCCGCTTCAGTCAACGGCCGCGCCCGAGGCGGCCGCCGGCGCCGGCGCGGCCTGCGCCAGTCGGCGGAAAACGATGATCACGGTTGCGCCGCCTGCGGATCCGGTGCTGCGATTGACCAGTTCCACGCGGGCGCCATGTTCGTCGACGATCTTCTTCACCATCGCCAGACCGAGCCCGGTGCCGCTGGGCTTGGTGGTCACGTAGGGCTCGAACGCGCGCCTAAGTATATTCGCCGGAAAGCCCGGGCCGTTGTCCTCGACCGAAAGACGGACCGCGGAAGCGGTGCCGCCTTCTTCGGCACCGCGCTCGCCGCGACGCGCGGGCAGGCTCACCAGCGCGGTGCGCACGACGATACGCCCGTCGGTGCGGCCCGGCGCCGCGAGCGCATCCTGCGCGTTGACGATCAGGTTGTGAATGACCTGCCGCAACTGCGTGGCGTCGCCCTCGATCGGCGGCACGTCGGCGCCGAGGGCGAGCTCGATCCGCACGCCGGCGGGACTGGTGCCGGATCCATGTTCGACGCCGTACAGCGCGGCGACTTCCTCGATCAGCGCATTCAGATCGAGCGGCGCGAGCTTGGCGGGCGGCACGCGCGCGTAGTCGCGGAAATCGTCGACCATGCGCTTCATCGCCGCGACCTGCCCGACGATGGTCGTCACGCCGCGCGCGAGCACGTCGGCGTACTCGGGCGGCAGCACGCCGGCGAGTTTCATCTGCAGGCGCTCAGCAGCGAGCTGGATCGGCGTCAGCGGGTTCTTGATCTCGTGCGCGAGACGGCGCGCAACCTCGCCCCACGCCAGTGCGCGCTGCGCCGAGATCACCTGCGTGATGTCGTCGAACACGACGACGTAGCCCGGCCCGTCCTCCAGCGGCAGGCGCGAGCCGCGCGCCAGCAGCGCGAGCGGCTCGGCACCCGCGCCGGCCCCCGCGCGCAGCACCTGCATCTGCTGCTGCCATGAATCCTTCGGGGTCGCCGACAACTGGTGGTCGGCGAACGCGCCGGCGACCTGCTCGGCCATCGCCGGCACCAGCGCCGAAAAGGCTTTGCCCACGTGGGGCGTCAGCGCCAGCCCAAGGATGCGGCTCGCGCCGTGGTTGGCGGTGACGAGCCGCCAGTCCTTGTCGAAAACGATCACACCGGCCGACAGATTGGACAGCACGCGTTCGAGGTAGGCGCGCGCGTTTTCCAGTTCGCGCGAGCGCGCCTCGATCGCGTCGCGCGCTTCGCTCAACTGGCGTGTCATCGCGTTGAACGACTGCGTCAGCAGGTTCAATTCGTCGCTGCCCTTGAATTCGCGCACCGGGCGAAAGTCGCCCTCGGCCACTGCCTTCGTGCCGGCGGCGACCTGCAGCAGCGGCGCGGTCATCGAGCTGGCCAGCAGCACGCCGGAGGCGATCGCGGCAAACACCGCGAGCAGCAGCGTCAACGTCAGCGTGACCGTGTAGATCCTGCGCAGTCCGGTGCGCGCCAGCGACAGCTCCTGGTAGTCGCGATAGCCGCTTTGCAGCGCCGCGGCATTCGCCGCGACCGCCGGCGGCACCCGTTGCAGCAGTTGCAGGTAACGCGGCTCGACGCGCAGCGGCGCTGGTGGCGACGCGCCGGCGGCCGCGTGCGGGCTGCGCGGGACCGCCGGCGGCGCGCCGGCGACCGGGATCGGCACGATCACGCGCGTGCGCAGGCCGGCGCGCGGCTCCATGGCAAGGGGGTCGCCTTCGATCACCGCGAAGCTGCGCTGCACGCGCGCCTGCCGCAGGTTCGCCGCCGACGGAATCTCGGGAACGAGCTCGTCGCTGCGCGCACCGCTCGCGCCAAGCAACTGGCCGCCGCCGCTGACGATCAGGGCCTCGTGGATGCCGGCGCGCTCGCGCAGCCGGTCGAGCGCCTGCAGCCGCTGCGACTCGGGCACGTCGGCGAGCTCCAGCGCGATCGCGCGCGCCTTGGCCGTCACGTCGGCCAGTTGCGCCTCGAGCACTGCGCGTCCGAGCGTCAGACCGGACTCGAGCGCGCGATCGACGCGCACGTCGAACCACGATTCGATCGAGCGCGACAGGAACTGCACCGACACGACGTAGATCAGCACGCCCGGCAGCACGCCCATCAGCGCAAAGGCCACCGCGAAGCGCGCCATCAGCCGCGCGCCGAAGCGGCCCTGGCGCCAGCGCCGCACGAGCCGCGCGATCAGCGCAGCCACGAGCACGAACAGGATCGCGGCGATCACGCCGTTGATCGCCAGCAGCAGCGGATAGTTGCGCTCGAAAGCCTGCGTGTTGCTGCTCGCCGAGGCGAGCAGGAACAGCAGCACGCCGCCCAGCGCCAGCGCGCCGAGAAAACCGTAGCGCAATGCGCGGCTCGTCGCGGCCATGGCTAACGAAGCAGCTCGGCCGGCACCGGCACGCTGCGCCAGTCCGACGCGAGGTTCCAGTCGCGGTTGGTCAGCGCGTTGATCTGGAACGGCTTGGGCAGTTGCGAGATGTCCAGCCGCATGCGCGTGTGCGCGCGGTAGTTCTCGCCCGCGTGCAGCACGCCGGCTTCGACCACCTTCCAGCCGCGCACGCGCCGCAGCGTGGCGAGCGCCTCGGCCAGCGTGTCGAACGGCTGCGCCAGCGTGCCGCGCGCCAGCCGGTACTGGCGCGTGAGCGGACTGTAGGTCAGGCGCCAGGTCAGCGCCGCGCCGACCAGCTTGCGATCGAACCAGTACCAGCGCGTGCGGTACAGCTCGAAGTCGATGACGAAATACAGCGCGATGCCACGATTGACCGCGTCCTCGAGCGCCGCCGGCAGCTCGAAGTCGAACTGCGCGTCGAGCAGCGCGCCGCCTTCGCCGTCGTCCGGCGCACGCAGCGCGGCCTCGGCCACCGCGATGGCCTGCGCCGCTGCGGGGCCGGCCGGCGCCAGCCATGCCGTCGACAGCGCGAGTGCGATCGCCAGCACGAACGCGGCACGGTGCCGCGGCGGCGGCGCGACTTCGGCACTCGTTGCAGGCGCGCACCGCATGTCCGGCGATCAGTCCTTCTCGAAAAGCGCAAAGAAAAAACCGTCGTGCAGCAGCGGCAGCGCCGTTGTGGCCGCAGCCGCCGCGTTCGACGCGGCCGCCAGCGGCGTGGGCAGAAGCTGCAACGAATTCGCCGTGTCCCCCGGCAGGGCGAGCGGCCGCGCATCGGCGTGACGTTCGACGAATCGTTCCGCCTGGCGCGCGCCTTCCTCGGGGAACACCGAACAGACCACGTAAAGCAATCTACCAGCGGGCTTGAGCAGCGGCCACAGGGCGTCGAGCAAGCGCGCCTGCCGTGTTGCCAATTGCGCAACATCGGCGTCGCGACGCAACCACGGGATGTCCGGATGGCGCCGCACGATGCCGGAAGCCGTGCAGGGGGCGTCGAGCAGGATGCGGTCGTAGCGCCGCTCGCGCGCGTACGCGCGGGTGTCGGCCGCATCGGCGATGTGCAGCGCGATCGTCGCGTGCTCGCGCGCGCGCAAGCGCGCGAGGTTGTCTTCGATGCGCTGCGCGCGCTGCGCGTCGATCTCGACCGCGTCGATCGCGAGCCCGTCGGCCAGTTCCGCGAGCTGTGCGGTCTTGCCGCCCGGCGCAGCACAGGCGTCGAGCACGCGCTGCCCGCTGCGCGCGTCGAGCCACTGGGCGGCGAGCTGGCTGCCCGCGTCCTGCACCGATACGAGACCTTCGGCGAAACCGGGGATCGCTTCGACCGGCCGCGCTTCGTGCAGCCAGACGGCGGTGGCGCCGACGCGCGTGGCCGCCAGCTGCGCGCGCTCGAGCCGCCGCAGATACTCGTCGACGCCGATGCGCCGTGGGTTCACCCGCAGCACGAGCGGCGGCGGCTCGCGCTGCGCGGCGAGGATCGCTTGCCATTGCGCCGGATACGCCTGCCGCAGCCGCTCGATCCACCAGCGCGGCGCGTTGTAGCGGACGGTCTCATCGCGTTGCGCCTCGTCGAGCAACCCCGACTGACGGCGCAGGAAGTGGCGCAACGCCGCGTTGACGAAGCCGGCCGCGGCACGCGTGTCAGGATCGGCCTTGGCCGCGCTGACCGCCTGGTCGACGACCGCGTAGTGCGCGTGCCGCTGCGCGATCAGTTGCGCGAGCCCCATCGCCAGCAGCGCGGCGACCGGCGCCGGCGGCGGCGTGCGCGCCAGCCTCGCGATCAGCGCATCGAGCAGCGCGAGATGGCGCGTGGCGTGATACGCGATGTCCTTCGCCGCCGCCGCCACGCGCGGATGCGAGCGGCCGGCCGACGCCGCGGCGGCGGCGAGCGCATGATCGAGTGCGGTGCCCGTGCGAAAGCGGCGCCAGGCCGCTGCGGCGATGCGCAGCGCGTCGGCCAGCGGCGGTGCACCGCCGGCTGTCTGCGCGACGTTCACGGCGCGGGGGCCGCGGCGACGAACGTGTCGCCGGCGGCGATCGGCATACCGGCGAGGAACTCGCGCGCCGTCAGCCGCCTGCCGCCCGCGCGCTGCAGTTCCGTGACCACGAGCACGCCTTCGCCGCAGGCGATGCGTATGCCGTCGGCAGCGGCCGCGAGCACCGTGCCCGGACCGCCGCCTGCGTCCGGCAAAGGCGCGGCGGTCTGCCCCCCGGGCTGCGCGTACGCGCGCCAGAACCGGATCACCTGCCCGCGCAACGCGCCGCAGGCGACCGGAAACGGATCGAAGGCCCGTACCTGGCGAGCCAGCCGTTCGGCAGGCTGCGACCAGTCGAGCCAGGCCTCGCGCTTGTCGAGCTTGCGCGCATAGGTCACGCCTTCGCCGGGCTGCGGCTGCGGGCGCAGCTCGCCGCGCGCGCCGCACGCGAGTGCGGCCACGATCATGCGCGCGCCGAGCGCGGCGAGCGTGGCGGTCAGCGTCGCCGTCGTATCGTCGGGCGCGATCGGCAGCCGTTCCGCGGCGAGCATCGGCCCGGTGTCCAGCCCGGCGTCCATCTGCATGATCGTGATGCCGGTCTCGACGTCGCCCGCCTCGATCGCGCGCGCCACCGGCGCGGCGCCGCGCCAGCGCGGCAGCAGCGAGGCGTGGATGTTGATCGCGCGGATCGGCCCGGCCGGCGAGGCCAGCCCGCGCGGAATGTCCAGCACCGACTGCGGCAGGATCAGCCCGTACGCGGCCACCACCAGCACGTCGGGTTCGGCGGCACGCAGCTGCACCTGCGCTGCCGCCGCTTCCGCGCCACCGCGCGCGAGACTCAGCGTGGACGGCGTCTCGACGCGCAGTCCACGTGCAAGCGCAAGCTGCTTCACGGGACTGGCAGCCAGCTTCATGCCGCGGCCGGCCGGACGGTCCGGCTGGGACAGCACCAGCGGGAGCGTGAAGCCCCGTTCCGGCGCCGCGTCGATCAGCGCCGCGAGCGCCATGGCAGCAAATTCGGGCGTACCGGCGAAGACGATGCGCATGCGCGCGAGTTTATTCAACCCGCATGCGGCCTTTGGCGCACGACCGCGCGCGTCGTACCATCCGCGTACCGGTCATTGCCGCCGCCGCACCCGATCCGTGAAACCGCTCAGCGGGCTCGACTCGCTGTTCCTGCATCTCGAGACCGCCGCCACGCCGATGCACGTCGGCGCGCTCCATCTGCTAGAAGCCGCGCCCGGCGAGCGCGACGATTTCGTCGCCCGCGTGCGCGCGCACATCGCCGACCGGCTGCACCTGCTGCCGGCGTTCACGCGCCGGCTCGCGCCGATGCCGCTCGCCTTCGCCAATCCCGTGTGGGTCGACGTCGACGCCGTCGACCTCGACGACCACGTGCGGCGCATCCGTCTGCCGGCGCCCGGCACGCACGCGCAACTCGAGGCGGCCGTCGCGCGCCTGCACGGCCAGCGGCTCGACCGCACACGTCCGTTGTGGCTGGTTTACGTGATCGAGGGCCTCGAATCCGGGCAACGGGCCCTGTACACGAAGGTGCACCACGCGACGATCGACGGCGCCGCCGGCGTGGCCCTCGCGCAGACCCTGCTGGACTCGAGCCCGACGCCGCGCGCGATCGCGCCGCGTCCGCTGCGCGGCGAGCGCCCGGGGCGGGCCGCGCTGGTGGCGACCGCGCTGCGGGCGAACGCGCAGCTCGGCGCGCGGTTGCTGCGGCGCGCGCCCGAAGCGGCGCGCGTGGTGGCGGCGCTCGTGCGCTCCGGCGAACGCGCCGACGGCCTCGCCGCTTTGCGCCGCGTCTTGTCGTTCGGCCCGCGCACACCGCTGAACGTCGCGATCGACGGCGCGCGCAGCCTCGCCACGCTGTCGCTGCCGCTGGACGCCGTCAAGCGCGTCGCCGCAGTCCACGAGGCCAAGCTCAACGACGTCGTGCTCGCGCTCGTCGCCGGCGCGCTGCGGCGGTACCTGGAGTCGCACGGCGGCGTGCCGGCCAAGCCGCTCGTCGCGGCGGTGCCCGTGTCGCTGCGGGATGCGGACAACACCGAGGCCACGACGCTGGTGACGCTGACGCTCGCGGCGCTCGCGACCGATCTCGCCGATCCGCGCGCGCGGCTGGCCGCGATCCGCGCCGCAACCGGCGCGGCGAAAGCCGTCACGCGCCGGCTGCGGGCGATCATTCCGACCGATTTCCCGTCGTTGGGCGTGCCGTGGCTGTTGTCGACAGCGGCCGCGGTGTATGGCGCGACGCGACTCGCCGAGCGCATCGCGCCGATCGCCAACCTGATCGTTTCGAACGTGCCCGGGCCGTCCTCGCCTTTGTATCTCGCGGGCGCGAAGCTGCTCACGTACTGGCCGTTGTCGATCGTCGAGCACGGCCTGGCGCTGAATGTCACCGCGCAAAGCTATGCCGGGTCGCTCGACTTCGGCGTGGTCGCCGCGCGCCGTGCGCTGCCCGATGCGCGTCAGTTCGCCGAGGACATGCATGCGGCATTCGCCGAGCTGCTTGCCTGCACCGGGCCGCGCGCGCCCACCCGCAGCACGCCGCGACGAGCTTCGCGTCAGGCGGCGCGCTCGCGCCGCGCGCGCACCCAGCCGAAGGATTGATCATGGACCCGGCCTCGAACGCTGGCCATCGCACGATGCACTATCCCGAGCACTGGTACGAATTCGGACTGATGCGCGCGCCGGGCCTGCTGCGCCTTGCGCTCGAATGGCGCGTCATCTGGGAGTACGGCGCAAGCTGGCTCGCGCAGCCGCTGCTCGCCAACGCGCCGGAGGGCGACGGCCATCCGGTGCTCGTTTTCCCCGGGCTGCTCGCCTCCGACGCGTCGACGCGGCCGCTGCGCCGCTTTCTCGAGGGTCGCGGCTATGCGGCCTACGGCTGGGAACAGGGCAGCAACCGCGGGCCGCGGGCCGGCGTGCTCGTAGCCTGCCGCGAACGGATCAAGGCGATCCGCCAGCGGCACAAGCGCAAACTGAGCCTGATCGGCTGGAGCCTCGGCGGCATCTACGCGCGCGAGTTCGCGAAGGAACTCCCGGACGACGTGCGCTCGGTGATCACGATGGGTACGCCGTTCACGGGCCACCCGAAAGCGACCAACGCCTGGCGGCTGTACGAACTGGTCACCGAGCACCGCATCGGCGCGCCCGAAATCCACGAGCCGCTGCGCACGCCGCCCGCGGTGCCGACGACCTCGATCTACAGCCGCACCGACGGCATCGTTGCTTGGCAGTGCAGCGTCGAGAAGGTCACGCCGCTGCACGAGAACATCGAGGTCGAGGCCAGTCACTTCGGCATCGGCGTCAACCCGCTGACCTGGTACGCGATCGCCGACAGGCTGGCACAACCGGAAGGCGGCTGGAAGCCCTTCGACCGCAGCGGCGTGCGTGCGTGGCTGTACTGGGATCCGAAGCGGAAGACGTGGTACTGACACCGGCCGCCGGACACCGCCGCAACGGCGTGGCCGGCTTCGCGCAATCCGCACTGCGTCCTCGATCCTCCCGCGATGCCCTCCGCCGCCGCCAATGGCCTGACGCTCGACTACGAATCGTTCGGCGCTCCGGCCGCGCCCGCCGTGCTGCTGGTGATGGGGCTGGGCATGCCGGGGCTCGCCTGGCCGGACGAGCTGGTCGACGCGCTGGTTGCGGCGGGTTTTCGCGTGGTTCGCTTCGACAACCGCGACTGCGGGCATTCGACCAAGCTGCGCGGCGCGCCGCTGCCTTCGGTACCCTGGGCGATCGCGCGCGCGCTGCTGCGACTGCCGGTGCACGCGCCGTACACGCTCGACGACATGGCGGCCGACACGGTGGGGCTGCTCGACGCGCTCGGCATCGAACGCGCACACCTGGTCGGCGCCTCGTTGGGCGGCATGATCGCGCAGGTCGTCGCCGCGCGTTACCCGGCGCGCACCGCAAGTCTCGTGTCGATCATGTCGTCGACCGGCAATCCGCATCCGCGTGTGGCGCTCGGGCATCGCCGCGCGCTGCGCGCGATCCTGTCGCGGCCGCTCGATGCGCGTGACATCAACCGCGTCGTCGATCACCTGGTACACGTCTTCGGCGTGATCGGCAGCCCCGGTTTTCCGACCGACGAGCGGCTTCTGCGCAGCCGGCTCGAGCGCGTCGCGCGGCGCGGCTGGTATCCGGCCGGATCGATGCGCCAGCTCCTCGCGATCCTCGCCTCGGGCGACCGCCGGCCTTCGCTCGCGCGCATCACCGCGCCGACGCTGGTCATTCACGGCCGCGACGATCCGCTCGTGCCGCTCGCCGCAGGCCAAGACACCGCGCGCAGCATCGTCGGCGCACGGCTCGAAGTGATCGACGGCATGGGCCACGACTTCGCGCCGGGCGCGCTGCCGCTGCTGGTCGACCATGTCGTGCGCTTCTGTCGCGAGGTCGAGGCTGCGCGCGCCGTCGCGCCCGTCTCGTCGGGTTAAAAGCCACTGGGGCGCGAGCGCGCGATCGGCTCGCGACCGCGCCTTTGCCGGCGCGCTCGCTCGCTGCCTGATGTGTCGGCAGCGGGGGCGGCCCGGCGGACCGCGCCCGGCGCGGCGAACCATCGAGCGGCAACCAGGCCTGCGGCAGTGCCAGCGCCGGGGCATATCCGGGTACAGCCGCCGGCCGCACGGCGCGCGGCACGGCCGCGTCAGGCCGCCTCGCGCGCCTTGCGCTTCCTGAGCTTGGTGCGGATGCGCTCCTGCTTCAGCGGCGACAGGTATTCGACGAAGACCTTGCCCAGCAGGTGATCCATCTCGTGCTGCACGCATACCGCGAGCAGCCCTTCGCAGTCGAGCTCGAAAGTGTCGCCGGCGACGTCCTGCGCGCGCACGCGCACCTTGGCAGGCCGGCGCACCTCGTCGTAGATGCCCGGCACCGACAGGCAGCCCTCTTCGCAGACGACCGTCTCCTCGGAAGCCCAGACGATCTCGGGATTCACGAACACCCGAAGCTGATCCTTGGTTTCCGACACGTCGACGACGATCAGCCGCTCGTGCACATCGACCTGGGTGGCCGCAAGCCCTACCCCCGGCGCGGCGTACATCGTCTCGGCCATGTCCGCGGCCAGCTTGCGCAGCCGTTCGTCGAAGCGCGTGACCGGTTCCGCGACTTTCTTCAGCCGCGGATCGGGATATTCGAGGATGGTCAACCGTGCCACGTTCGTTTCTCGTACCGGGCGAGTCGCGCGCATGATGCACGGACCCTAACCCGGGATGTATGAATTAGGCGATTGGTACTGCTTTTCAAGCATTCCGGCAGATTGCGAACCGACATACTCGGCGCGGGTCCCAGCCGCCTGGCATCGCCCATAACGGGTATCGAAGGGCGCCGATATCCGTTGCGATATCAAGGCCCTATGGGCAGAATTTTAAGCGCTGCATGACGTTGGTCGGACCGCATCCGGAACAATCCGCGCCGCGGTCGCTGCGCGGCAACCACCCGCGCAACAGGGAGCTTGCATGAGCACGGTGATTTTCGCCTTCCGCCCCGCCCCGCTGGCGCTGGTTCTCGCCGGTGCCCTGCTGGCCGGCGGTGCACTGGCGCAGACCACGCCGGACGGCCGCTATCCGGTCACGGACGAGCAGCGCAGGACGGCCGATCAGGTCGCGCAGGCGGGTGTACCTTTGTCGGCGCTGGCGCCCACCGCGCCCGACGTCTACACGGTCAAGAAGGGCGACACGCTGTGGGACATCTCGAGCGTGTTTCTGACCAGCCCCTGGCGCTGGCCCGAGCTGTGGGGCATGAACAAGGCGCAGGTCAGCAACCCCCATCTGATCTATCCGGGGCAGGTGCTGCGGCTCGTGAAGGTCGACGGCCGCGCCACGCTGCAGGTCGCTCAGACCGAAGCGCTTCCCGGCGCACCGGGCGATCTGGTGCGCGTGTCGCCGCGCGTACGCGATCTGGGCGCCGAGCGGGGCGCGGCGATCCCGGCGATCCCGAACAATGCGATCGAGCCGTTCCTGTCGAAGCCGATGGTGGTCGAGGCCAACGAACTGGCGCGTTACCCGCGCATCGTCGCCACGCAGGAAGGCCGCGTCTATCTGGGCCGCGGCGACACCGCGTACGCGCGCGGCATCACCGACGAGCGCATCGAGAACTACCACGTGTTCCGGCCGGCGCGTCCGCTGTACGACCCGGACGACGCCGCGCGCAAGAGCCCGATCGCCTACGAAGCCTTCTACCTCGGCACCGCGCGCATGGCCAAGCGCGGCGAGGTCGCCACGCTGCGCATTCAGGACAGCAAGCAGGAAATGGGTGTCGGCGATCGCCTGGTGCCGATCGAACGCCAGCCGTTGATTGCGTACGTTCCACGCCGGCCCGAGCGCGCGATCGACGGTCGCATCGTGTCCGTCTATGGCGGTGTCAACCAGGCCGGCACGCAGAGCATCGTCACGATCAACCGCGGGCGGCGCGACGGTCTGGAAGTCGGTCACGTACTGGCGCTGCTCGCCACCGGTGAGACGATCCTCGACCGCACCGCGGACAAGCGCGAGTTCATCAAGCTGCCGGACGAGCGCATCGGCGAGATGTTCGTCTTTCGCGTGTTCGACGGCATCGCCTACGCGCTGGTGATGCGCGTCGAGCGGCCGGTCAAAGTCGGCGACCGCTTCCAGCAGCCCGACGATCTGCAACTTGCGACCGCGGAGCCGCGCCCGGCCGCGGCCGCGGTACCGATGGCCGCGCCGGTGGTATCGCCCGGGCCGGCTTCTCCGCGTTGACTGACGCCGCCAGCGCGCGCGACGCAAGAGCGAGCCCGGGCGGCGAGCGCGCCGTTGGAGACAGCGCGTTCGCGCGCGCGAGCGCGGCGCGCTCCGGTGCGTTGGCGCGCCGTTTGACCCTCTAGTCAGCGCAACCGTTTCCGCGTCGCGCCGTGGATGCCGCCGAACGCGCCGCCTGGCTGCGACTGGCGCTGACGCCCGAGGTCGGCCCCCGCACCGCGCGCGTGCTGCTGGCGGCGTTCGGCCTGCCGACCGCGATCTTCGAAGCGAGCGCCGCCGCGCTGGGCAGACACGTCCCCGAGCAGCTGGCGCGCACGCTGGCGGCCGCGCCCGACGCCGCGCTGCGCGCCGCGCTCGACAAGACCGAACAATGGCTCGCGCGCGATCCGGCCCACGCGCTGCTCACACTCGCCGACGCCGACTACCCCCAGGCCTTGCTCGCGACCGCCGATCCGCCGCCGCTGCTGTTCGCGATCGGCCGGCGCGAACTGCTGACCCGGCCCGTGTGCGCGATCGTCGGCAGCCGCAACGCCACGCGCCAGGGCGAAGCCAACGCCGAGGCATTCGCCCACGCGCTGGCGCGCGCCGGGCTGACGATCGCAAGCGGACTGGCGCTGGGTATCGACGCGGCCGCGCATCGCGGCGCACTGAAGGCGGAGACCGACGCCTCGACGATCGCGGTGGTCGGCACCGGCGTGGACGTGATCTATCCGGCCGCGAACAAGGCGTTGACTCTCGAGATTCGCCGCCGCGGCGTCGTGCTCTCGGAGCTCGCGCTCGGCACGCCGGGCATCGCGCACAACTTTCCGCGCCGCAATCGGCTGATCGCGGGGCTGGCGCGCGGCGTGTTGGTCGTCGAGGCCACGCTGCGCTCGGGCAGCCTGATCACGGCGCGGCTGGCGGCGGACGCCGGACGCGAGGTGTTCGCGGTGCCCGGTTCGATCCATTCGCCGCTGTCCAAGGGCTGCCACAAGCTGATCCGGGAGGGTGCGAAGCTGGTCGAATCGGCGCAGGACGTGCTCGAGGAACTGCATCTGGCGCCGCGCAGCGCCGCAGCCACGCCGACCGCGGCGTTGACGCCCGAGCAGACCGCGCTGCTCGACGCGCTCGGGTTCGATCCGGTCGACCTCGACGCCCTCGCGCTGCGCACCGGGCGCGAGGCAGGCGCGCTCAGCGCCGCTTTGCTCGAACTCGAGCTGGCCCAACATGTTGAGCGTCTGCCCGGCAACCGCTACCAAAGGTTGCGGTAAGGGTTTGCGCGCGCGCCGCCGAGCCGCTACAGTGCGGCAGCGATGTTCGACGTGCTGGTTTACCTCTACGAGAACTACGGCGCCTTCACCGCGTGCCCGGACGCCGATGCGCTGACGCGCAAGCTCGCGGCCGCCGGCTTCGACGACGAGGAGATCTCCGCGGCGCTGGCGTGGCTGCAGGGACTGGCGCGCGTCACGCGCGAGTCGGTCGCGGTGGCCGACGAGGGCGCCGGCGCGTTCCGCGTCTACGCGGGCTTCGAGACGGACCGGCTCGGCAACGAGGCGGTCGCTTTCCTGCGCTTTCTCGAATCGGCCGGCCAGCTTTCGCCCGCGCAGCGCGAGATCGTGATCGAGCGCGCGCTCGCGATCGACGAGACGCCGGTGCCGCTGGCGAAGCTGAAGGTCATCGTGCTGATGGTGTTGTGGAGCCAGGAGGCGAGCGTCGACGTCCTGTGGCTGGAGGAACTCCTCGACGACGGCGAGGCACGCCTGCTGCACTGAGAAGGCGCAAAGTTTGCGTCGCGCGCGGACCGCTGGCCTAGCGCACGCAGTTGCAGGGCCGCGACATGTCGAGCGCATCGGCGAGGCCCGCGCACTGCGCAACGGCGCCAGCGGGCCGTGCAGCAGAAAAGCTCACCGCTTCTGAGCCGTGGTCTGCGTCGCGCGCGCCCACGGCGCCGGACCGGGTCCCGCAGACAAGCGCGGCCGCGCCAAGACACGTCGACCTGGACGGGCAGCGACGAAGACGCGGCCTCGATGCACGCCGGTATCGACGCCGCCGATGCCGGCCGATGCGGTCGCCGCCGACACCGCGCGCCGGCGCCGGTGGCCCGCGCGGCACGACGCTGCGGATTGCGCGCGCCGCCGCCGCCGACTTGTGCGTCGGCCCCGTTTCGTTGTTATCCTGAAAAAAGGAAGCCGCCTGTTCGTTCGGGTGCAGTCCGAATGCGAGTAGGCGGCTTTTTTTCGAATCCAAATGAGCAAATCGCTGATCATCGCCGAGAAGCCCTCCGTCGCCGCGGACATCGCGCGTGCGCTCGGCGGGTTCACCCGCCACCAGGACTACTACGAGTCCGACGAGTACGTGCTGGCCTCGGCGGTCGGCCATCTGCTGCAGCTGTCGAACCCGGTCGAAGTCACGCGCGGCAAGTGGAGCTTCGCGCATCTGCCGATGATCCCGCCGGCCTTCGAGGTCGAACCGATCGACAAGAAGGCCGAGGAGCGGCTCAAGCTGCTGACGCGGCTGATCAAGCGCAAGGACGTCACACAGCTCGTCAACGCGTGCGACGCCGGCCGCGAAGGCGAGCTGATCTTCCGCTACATCGTGCAGTACGCGAACGTCAGGAAACCGATCAAGCGGCTGTGGCTGCAATCGATGACGCCGGCGGCGATCCGCGAAGCTTTCGAGCAGTTGCGCAGCGACGCCGAAATGCACCGGCTGGAGGAAGCGGCGCGTTCGCGTGCCGAGGCCGACTGGCTGGTCGGCATCAACGGCACGCGCGCGATGACCGCGTTCAACAGCCGCGACGGCGGCTTCTTCCTGACGACCGTCGGCCGCGTGCAGACACCGACGCTGGCGCTGGTGGTCGAGCGCGAGGAGCAGATCCAGCGCTTCGTCCCGCGCGACTACTGGGAAGTGCGCGCGACGTTCGCGGCCCGGGCCGGCGAGTACGAAGGCCGCTGGTTCGACCCCGACTTTCGCAAGCGCGACGACGATCCCGATGCGCGCGCCGAGCGGCTGTGGGATCAACGCAAGGCCGAGGCGATCGTCGCGGCCTGTCGCGGCAAGCCCGGAACGGTCAGCGAGGAAGCCAAGCCGAGCACGCAGGCCGCGCCGCTGCTGTTCGACCTCACCTCGCTGCAGCGCGAGGCCAACGCGCGCTTCGGCTTTTCGGCGAAGGCCACGCTGTCGCTCGCGCAGGCGCTGTACGAGCGGCACAAGGTGCTGACCTACCCGCGGACCGACTCGCGCGCGCTGCCCGAGGACTATCTGAAGGTCGCCAAGCAGACGGTCGACGTGGTCGGGCAGCTGCGCGACTACGCGCCATTCGCCAAGGCGATCCAGAAGAACGGCTGGATCAAGCCGAACAAGCGCATCTTCGACAACAGCAAGGTGTCGGACCACTTCGCGATCATCCCGACGCTGCAGGAGCCGAAGCACCTTTCGGAAGCCGAACAGAAGATCTACGACCTGGTCGTCAAGCGCTTTCTGGCGATCTTCTTTCCGGCGGCCGAGTATCTCGTGACGACGCGCACCACTGCGGTCGGCGAGCACCGGTTCAAGACCGAAGGCAAGGTGCTGGTCGAGCCCGGCTGGCTCGCGGTCTACGGCAAGCAGGCGCAGGCCGAGCAGACGCTCGCCAAAGTCGATGCCGGCGAACGCGTGCAGACCGAGGCAATCGAAGCGGTCGGCCTGCAGACCAAGCCGCCGCCACGCTACAACGAAGCCACGCTGCTGTCGGCGATGGAAGGCGCGGGCAAACTGCTCGACGACGAAGACCTGCGCGCGGCGATGGCCGGCAAGGGGCTCGGCACGCCGGCCACGCGCGCGGCGATCATCGAAGGGCTGATCGCGGAGCAGTACCTGGTACGCGACGGCCGGGAGCTGCACCCGACCGCGAAGGCGTTCCAGTTGCTGCGCGCGCTGCGCGGCTTCGGCGTCGACGCGCTCGACGCGCCGGAGCTGACCGGCGAATGGGAGTACCAGCTCGCGCAGATGGAGCGCGGCAAGCTCAAGCGCGATGCCTTCATGAAGGGCATCGAGCGGATGACGCGCGACATCGTCGAACGCATCCACAAGGGCGCCGAAAGAGGCGAAGTCCCCGGCGACTACGTCACGCTGAAGGCCCCGTGCCCGAAATGCGGCGCCAAGGTCAAGGAGAACTACCGGCGCTTCGCCTGCACGAAGTGCGAGTTTTCGATCAGCAAGCATCCGGGCAGCCGTTTCTTCGAGATCGACGAGGTCGAGCAACTTCTGCGCGACAAACAGGTCGGCCCGCTGACGGGCTTTCGCAGCCGGATCGGCCGGCCGTTCGCCGCGGTGCTCAAGCTGGTGCCGCCCGACTACAAGCTGGAGTTCGACTTCGGCAACGCCCCGCCCGGCGCGGAAGAAGGCGCCGAGGCGGTCGACTTCAGCGGCCAGACGCCGCTCGGCGCCTGCCCCAAGTGCCGGGCGCGCGTGTTCGAGCAGCCGATGGCCTACGTCTGCGAAAAGGGCGTCGGGCCCGAGCGCAGTTGCGACTTTCGCTCCGGCAAGGTGATCCTGCAGCAACCGATCGAGCCCGAGCAGATGAAAAAGCTGCTCGCGGACGGACGCACCGACCTGCTGCGCGGCTTCGTGTCGAACCGGACGCGCCGCAAGTTCTCCGCCTTCCTCGTGAAAAAGCCGGACGGAACGATCGGCTTCGAGTTCGAGCCGCGTACCGCCAAGTCCGCGGCCGAAAAGCCCGCGGCCAAGCGCGCCGCGAAGTCGGCGCCCGCCGCGGAGGAACCGGCCCCGACGCAGTACGCGGCGAAGGCCGCCAAGACCCCGGCGGCAAGACCCGCGGCGAAGACCGCGGCGCGACCGACCAAAGCGCCGGCGAAGGCTGCGGTCAAACGCGCGCAAGCAGCGAAAACCCGGCGCGCGCGCTGAGAGGCTCGGAAAAGCTGCGCGGGCCCGAAACCGCCGCCGTCTCTTAGGGCGGAAGCGCAGAGGGTGCGTGGAAGTCCGTCGCACCTGAAAAGCTCATTCGAACCCCACGAACACGGACCGCGCTGACAAAAGACGAACCGTCGTGCGTACAGGCGCGCTCACCCGGCGGGTCAGGCGGGGAATGCGAGCAAGGACTCGCCGTTTCGCCTTTCTCCCTGCCTCTGTGCCTCTGTGTCTCTGTGGTGAAGAGTTCAAGTCGAAGGCAAACTATTGACGATTACGCAACCTCGTGGCACCCCCGCCTTGCAAGTTCGCTTAGCGCTCGCTGTCGCCGGTTCCGTCATCCCGAGCGAAGCCGAGGGATCTCCGCACGGCGAGCAGCGGAGATTCCTCGCCCTTGGCTCGGAATGACAAGGGCCGAGGCATGCAGACGCCAAGCGGTTGGCACGTGTCCCAAGGATGAGTAATGGTCAATAGCCTTGTCTGCGGACTCTGCGGCTGTGCGGTTTGAAGCATGCAGGCGGACCGCCGGGCCGAAATTGTGTCGGGCCGCTCGGCTATCCTGATCATATGCAACGCTTCCTGATCCTCACCGGCGTCCTGCTGCTCGCGCTCGGCCTGGCCTGGCCGTGGCTCGCGCGGCAGTCGTGGTGGCGCTGGATCGGTCGCTTGCCGGGCGACTTTCACTTCGAGCGCGACGGCTTTTCGTTTCACTTTCCGCTGATGACTTCGCTCGTCGTCTCGCTCGTGATCACGCTGCTGCTGTGGATCTTCCGCAAATGACGGACAACGCACTGAAGCGCCGTCTGCGCGCCGGCGAAACGCTGTACGGCTGCTGGCTTTCGCTCGGCGCGCCGTTCGCGGCCGAGGCGCTGTCGCATGCAGGGTTCGATTTCCTGGTCGTCGATACCGAACATTCGCCGCTCGACGGCATGGACGTCGCGGCCCTGCTGCAGGCGATCGGCAACGGTGCGGCCGCGCCGGTCGTGCGCGTCGCCGAAAACGCCGCGGTGCGCGTCAAGCGCGCGATGGACGCGGGTTGCGCGACGATCGTCTTTCCCGCGGTCAACGATGCCGACGAGGCGCGCCGCGCGGTGGCCGCGATGCGTTATCCGCCGGCGGGTGTGCGCGGCGTGGCCGGCAGCGTGCGCGCCGCGCGCTACGGCCTCGATCGCGATTACCTGGCGCGCGCCAACGACAACGCCTGCGCGATTGTGCAGATCGAAAGCGCGGCCGCGCTCGCCGCGGTCGACGCGATCGCCGCGGTCGACGGCGTCGACGCGCTGTTCGTCGGCCCCGCCGATCTGGCCGCGAGCCTCGGCCACCTGGGCGCGAGTACGCACGCCGACGTGCAATCGGCGATCGATCGCGTCGCGGTGGCGGCGCGCACGCACGGCAAGGCCGCCGGCATCTTCACGACGAGCGCGACCCAGGCGCGCGAGTATGCGGCGCGCGGGTTCACACTGATCGCGCTGGCGGCCGACACGACCTGGCTGCTGCAGGGGGCGACCGCCGCGCTGGCGCAGGTGCGCGGATGACGACACGCGGCGTCCGGTTGCCCGCCATCGCGCCGCGTTACCACGGCGCGCTGCGCGGCGCGATCGACCTGGCCGATTCGCTGACCGAACCCGATGCGATCGTCGTCTGCGGCTCGATCGCGAGCGCCACGCGCACCGGCAGCGCGCCGGACCCCGCCAGCGATCTCGACGTGTTCGTGCTGCACAGCGCGCCGTGGCGGCAGCGCGTGCAGCGGCGCATCGACGGCGCGCCATGCGAGCTTTTCATCGATCCGTTCGAACAGGTGCGCCGTTACTTCGTCGAGGAGGGCTTTACCGGGCAGCCGGTCACTGCGCAGATGTTCGCCGAGGGTCTGATCGTGTACGACCCGCTCGGCCGCGCCGCCGCGCTCGCAGCCGAGGCGCAGACGCAACTGGCGGCGGGCTTCCATCCCGGCGAAAGCGAGCTGACACGCCGCCGCTACCACGCCGCCTGCCTGCTCGACGATGCGCGCGATCTGCTGACGCGCGATCCGACGATGGGCGAGCTGCTGGTCGCGCAGGCGCTCGCCGCGATGCTCGACTACGCGTTCGCGGCGCGCGGCCGCTGGCTGCCGCCGCCGAAAGAACGCGCGGCGGCGCTGACGAAACTCGATCCGGCGGCCGGCACGCTGCTCGCGGCCGGGCTGCGCGACAACGACCTCGCGGGCAGGCTGCGGATGGCCGAGCGGCTCGCCGACCGGCTGCTCGGCGTGCGCGGTTTCTTCGACTGGGTCGGACCGCGCGAGAGCGCGATTTCGTCGGGTCTTTAGCGCCGCGACAATCGACGTCCATCGTCGCATCGCCAACGCCGCCGTGACCGTCGCGCCCGCTTTGCTTTCGCGCACCGCCGCGGCGCTCGCGGCCGTCGGCCTGCTCACCGGCGCCGTGGTCGTCTCGTGCGCAGGCGATGCACCGGGCAGCGGCTCGCTCGGCGCGCGGCCCGCGAGCCGCGCGCTCGGGCAATGGACGCCACTGGCCAACGTCGACACGTGCACGAAAGACTTCCACGACACGTTCTTCGTCGTCGGCCCCGACGGCAAGCGCTATCCGACCTGGCACCGCCCGGAGGAAGTCGATCCCGCCACCGGCGCGCGCTGCACGTTCGGGCACGATCACGGCATGGACCCGCGCGGCTCGGACCTGTGGCCCGAGTTGCAGCGCCACTTCGCGTTCGACGCCGACGGCAGCGGAACGATCGACGACACCGAATTGGCCGCCAGCGGCATCCCCTTCGGCTATGTCGCCGAGCAGCTCGAAGGCTCGGCCACGCCGCGCCTGGAAGCGCACACCGGCTACAAGGTGATCCACGCCAACGACGTGACGCGCACGCGGCTCGTCAACGGCCTGCCGCAAGCGTTCGATCTGGCCTGCGATCTGTTCGCGGCTTTCCAGCAGGGCACCGCGAGCGCGGACGCGTTCGCCAGCAACCTGCACTCGGTCACGTACGCGATCGACTGCAACGCCGGTACGGCGCGCACGCAGTACCCCGTCAAGCTCATCGTCAGCGCGATGGCAACTTATGGCGATCCTGGCGGCTTCACGATCTTCGTCAACGGCCAGCCGGCGCAGCAGCCGGCCGGCACGGCCTCACCGCCGAATTCGCCGCCGGGCGGCACCGAGCTGGGGCGCCAGATTCCGACCTTCGAGCGGGTCGCGGCCAACCTCTTCGTGCCGGCCGGGCAGACGTCGAACTACGACGCCGCGCTCGCGGAGCGCTGGGACACGCGCATCACGCTGCGCCGCGCCGACGGCACCGCGCTCGCGACGATCGATCCCGGTTTCGCCGTGTTCGCGCCGCCGCGCTACTTCGACGCGAATCGCGGGCTCGCACGAACCATCGAGGTCTGCTACGCCGGGTTGAACGCCGCCGGTCAGTTGGTCACCGATCCGTTGCAGGCCGGCGCGATCGTGCGCCAGGCGCGCGGCGGCGTGTGCGCCGCGGTCGCGCCCGACGGTCCGGCGACGCCGGCGCACCGGCGCCTCGCGTTCGACGATCCCGCCAGCCCTTTCAACGCCTGCCGGCGTGATGCGATCTTCCGCGACAACCTCGTGCGCAACGGCGGAGGTGCGACGACCTGGTACACGGATGCCTTCGGGGCAGGCGGCCGCACGGTCCCGTTCAGCGGATCGGTCAAGCAGTTCGTCGCCAGCGCGACCGTCGACACCGTGCTGCTGGCCGAAGCGAAGGCGAACGTGCCGTTCTGCCAGGCCGCGTCGGTGCACGCGCCGAACTGAGCGCGCTCGCCGCGACGGCGCCGCTCTCGGAAGACCGACGCTTGCCATCGAGTGCGCCGAGCGCATCGAAGAGAGCCAACCCGTGGCCGGTGGGTGTCGGTGCGCGCTGCGGTGATTGCCGGGCATTTCTAGCCCGGATTTCTCACGAGGGTCACGGATGATCGCGCCGGGATCGGGCCGATCCGGGCGAGCGCGGCAGCGCGGAACGTCGCCATCGCGACGTTCCGAGCGAAGCGCCGGCCGGGTGGCGCGAGACCCAGCGACCGCCGCGACGGCGAGCGCCCCGCCGCACGCTGTCGCGAGGCCGTATCGCCTGGCGCGCCGCAGGCAGCACCGATGTCACTCGCATTCAGCGAGCGCCTGGTGAGAAATCCGGCTAGGGCCGCGGCCCGGGTCCCAAGCGAATCGCCCCGTCACGATCGGGCGCGCCGCGTTCAGACGACGCTTTGCAGCGCGTCGGTGGCGGCGAGCGCCTGCAGCAGCGCGGCGTTGACCTGCGCGAGCGAGACGCCGAGAGCGGCGGCATGCCGGCGCACGGCACCACCATCCTCCAGCGCCAGCGCCAGTTCCAGATACGCGGCGTACGGGCCGCTGCGATCGCGCACCGCGTCGCGCACCGCGGACGGCAGCGGCAAGTCGTCGAAGAGCTGCGCCATCGACTGACCGGTGATTTTGTCGAGCAGCGAAAACGCGCCGACGACGAAGCACTCGTCGCGCACGCCCGGCGTCGCGCCGGCGGCCGCGGCAAGGTTTTCCGTGCAAAAGGCCCGCGCCACCGCCGTGTAGATCTGCGGCAGCGCCTTCGATTCCTTGGATGCGATCACCAGCAACAGCACCAGCCACTTGACCAGCCGCTTGTAGCCGAGCAGCGCGATCGCCTGCCCGAGCGAGGCCACCGGTGTGGAGCGGATGAACGCCGGGCTGTTGGCCAGCGTCAGTAGCAGATACGCGAGCACCGGCTCGGCGCGGAAGGCGTGCTCGAGCGCGGGGATGTCGGCATCGCTCTGCACGAGCCGGACCAGTTCCAGCACGGCTTGGTGCGCGGGCTGCACGGGACCGGGCAGCCGCGGATGCACGTCCGCCAGGGGCCAGCCGACGATCGCGTGCGCGCCCGCCTGCAGCGTCGCCTCCGCCTGCGCGCGCGTGCTCACACCCAACGCCAGCAGCGCCACGTCCCTGGGCGGGGGGCCATGCGTCGCCGCGTCGGCGACCACGTACTGGAACAGCGGCAGCTTGTCACGCGCCACCGCGGCGCGGTCCTCGACGCGCAGCGCGAGCCGCGCGCCGTGCCGCTGCGCTTCGAACAGCAGCCGCAGCTTGTCGGCGTCCGCCAGGTCGGACTGCGCGACTTCGAGCAGCACGTTGCGCGGCGGGCGCACGCCCGCCAGCGACGCATCGACGTCGAAGCCCAGCGGCGCGAGCAGCACCAGACCGTGGGGAAACGAGGTGCCGCCTTCGGCGACGAAGCCCGCCAGCACATCGTCGAGCAGCGTCGCGAGCGGCAGCGGCTCCGCCCCTTCGGCCCGCCGCATGACGAGCCGGAAGCCGATCGGCCGCGCGTCGCGCGCGACGATCGCACTCCACGCCGGCGCGACCGCGTCGAGGGGCATCGGTTCGCCGGGGTGGTCGCGGCGCTGAGGGGGCAGTTCGAACACTGACACGCTCCGGGCCGGCGCGGATGCTCGGCCTTTCGCTGTTAGTCGGCAGCGCGGCGCGGGTCTTGAGCGTCGAATCACGCGAATGGGTCAAGTCCCCGCGCGTTCGGGCGAAGCGGCCCCTGCCGGCGGCGCGCGCACCCCGTGCGACAATCGCGCCCCCGCCAACGGCGCCGCTGGCCCCTGCGCGTCGCCCGCGCCACCTCCCCCGCCTCGCGCCCCCGATGCTGCTGTTCGCTTCGACGATCCTGCTGTCCGCGTTCCTGCTGTTCCTGGTCCAGCCGATCATCGCCAAGCAGATCCTGCCGTGGTTCGGCGGCACCTCGGCCGTGTGGACGACCTGCATGGTGTTCTTCCAGGTGCTGCTGCTCGCGGGCTACGCCTACGCGCACGTCGTCACGAGGCGTCTGGCACCGCAGCGGCAGTCGCTGCTGCACATCGCGCTGCTTGCCGCGAGCCTGGCTTTCCTGCCGATCATCCCGCGTGAGACGCTCAAGCCCGCGGGCGAGGCGGACGCGGCGGTCGCGATCATCGTGCTGCTCGCAGCCACGATCGGGCTGCCCTATTTTCTGTTGTCGACGACCGGACCGCTGGTGCAACGGTGGGTCGCGCACCGGTTTCCGGAAAGAACCGTCTACCGGCTGTTCGCGCTGTCGAACTTCGGTTCGCTCGCCGGGCTGCTGGCGTTTCCGTTCGCGATCGAGCCGTTTTCCAGCTCGGCCGTGCAGTCGTACGTCTGGAGCGGCGCCTACGCGCTGTTCGTCGCTGCGTGCGCGGCGACCGCCTGGCAGGCACGCGGCCGGCCGGATGCGCCGCACGCGTTCGATCCCGCCGCCGCGATCGCCTCAGCCGTTGCGGCCGACACGGCGGCCGAACGCCGCCCGGGCGCGGGCGACTACGCGCTGTGGCTCGCGCTCGCCGCGCTCGGCTCGGTGATGTTGCTGGCGACGACCACCCACATCACGCAGAACATCGCCTCGGTGCCGTTCCTCTGGGTGCTGCCGCTGACGCTGTACCTGCTGTCGTTCGTGATCGTCTTCGAAGGTCGCGGCGGACGCGGCTGGTACGAGCGACGCTGGCTGCTGCTGCCGGCGCTGATGCTCGTGGTCGCGATGGCCTGGGGCCTCGCGGCCGAGCGCGGCGTGCTCGACGTGAGCATCGCGATCCCGCTGTACTGCGCGGGCCTGTTCGTCGCGTGCCTGTTCTGCCACGGCGAACTGGCGCTGCGCAAGCCCGCGCCGCGTTATCTGACGCACTTCTACCTGACCCTGTCGCTCGGCGGCGCACTCGGCGGCCTGGCGGTAGGCCTCGTCGCCCCGCGCGTGTTCCCGGCGTACTTCGAGCTGCCGCTCGCATTGTTCGCGCTCAGCGCGCTGGCGGTCTACCTCGTGCTCGGCAGCCGCACGCTGATCGGGCCCGCGCTCGTCGCAACCGTGGCCACCGGCTATTTTGGCTGGCAGTACGTCGTGTTTCTGCGCAACGACGTGATCGTCATGCAGCGCAATTTCTACGGCACGTTGCGCGTGCGCGAGCAGGGCAGCGGCACCGAACAGGTGCGGCGCCTGCTGCACGGCGTGATCCTGCACGGCGAGCAGCCGACCCAGGGCGCCGACCGGCTCGAGCCCGGGACCTACTATGCGCGCAGCTCCGGCGTGGGGCTGGCGATCGCCGCCAAGCAGGCGCGCGGGCCGGTGAAACTGGGCGTGGTCGGACTCGGCATCGGCACGCTGTCGGCCTACGGCCGCGCGGGCGATACGATCCGCTTCTACGAACTCGATCCCGACGTGCTGCGGCTGGCGCGCAGCCACTTCACGTATTTGGACGCGACGCCGGCCGCGCTCGAATTCGTGCTTGGCGACGCGCGACTGTCGATGGAACGCGAGCTGGCGACGGGCCGACCGCAAGGCTACGACGTGCTGGCGATCGACGCGTTCTCGAGCGACTCGATCCCGGTGCACCTGATCACGCGCGAAGCGATCGCGCTCGCCGCGCGGCACGTCGCGCCCGACGGACTGATCGCCGTCCACATCTCGAATCGCTTCCTCGATCTGAAGCCCGTGCTCGCCAACATCGCGCAGGCCGAAGGTCTGACCGCGCAGCTCGTCAGCGACGAGCCCGAGGGCAATGGCTCGGCCTCGACGACCGACTGGGTGCTGCTGGCGCGCGATCCGCGCGCCTTCGAGGACGAAGCCCTTGCCGCGCGCGTCGAGGACATCGCGCCGAACCCGGCGTATTCGCTATGGACCGACCAATTTAACAACCTGCTCGACGTGCTGAAGAGCCGTCCGCTGGAGGCGCTGCAGTCCGCGCTGCCGCTGCGCCGGCCGGCCGCTGCCTCCGACTGAG
>JBBIJJ010000026.1:0-26651 GCA_037446035.1 Burkholderiales bacterium | reverse complement strand
ATCTGTCCGGCCGGACGCTGCTCGGCATCGAGCCTGCCGCGAACGCCGTGCAGTTCGCGCGGCAGCTCGGCGATGCGTCGCTGCTGCGAAAGGCGTTGACCTTTCACGGGATTCTGCTTGCGGACTCGGGCAACCTGCCTGCGGCGGTCGAGTGTTATGCGGAAGCGCTGGAACTGGCGGTTGGTCTGAACGATCCCGTTCGGGAAGCCGCCGTGTGGAACAACTTGGGCCTGGCGCTGATCTATGCAGCGCAGTACGGCGAGGCGATCCAGTGCCTGGAGCGCGCGATCGAACTTGCGAGTGCCGAGCCCGAAGCGAGCGCTTTCGTCCCATTGGCTTTCATCAACATCGCACTCGCATCGCTGCATACGGAGGATTTCGGCCGCGGACTGCGCGCGGCCAGGATGAGCGTGGACGGCGCCGCTGAACCGATTTCCGCCAACCAACTCGTCGACCGCGTGGCGGCGGAAGGCACCTACGCGCGGCTGCTGCTGGAAGTCGACAATCTGGAGCGCGCGCGCGAGCGCTGTGAGCTCGCCAAGCGGTACGCCGCTCAGTCGCGCTCGCAGCGCGCCGAGCAGTCGGCGGAAATCGCCGAGGGCTTGTACGAGGTCCATGCCGGCCTCGTCGACGTCGGCATCTCGCGGCTGCAGCGGGCGCTGGACCAGGCGCGGATCATGAAGTCGACGTTGCGCGACGCGCTGATCGCGCTGGTCAAGGCCTACGACATCGCCGGCAAACCGCAACTGGCGCTGATTCATCTGCGCGAGCTGCTGCATCACACCAGGCGCTCGCAGATCGAAAACGCGCTGCAGCACCAGCGCCTGCACCTCGAGCGGCTGGCGCAAAGCGGCGAGCGTCTCGAGGAGGCCTCACCGTTGGGTGTGGCCGAACCGGCGCCGCTGGGCGACGCCAGGCGCGAGCGGATCAAGGCGCAACTGGCGCTGCTGCACCGGCAGGCGATCACCGCCGAGCTGTCGGAAGATCCGTCGGGCGAGCACGTGTATCGCGTCGGCAAACTGGCGGCGCTGCTGGCGGCCGAGTTCGGCTGCGACGACGACACCTGCTTCATGATCGAGATGTACGCGCGACTGCACGACGTGGGCAAGCTGGGTATCCCGATCGCGATCCTCGCCAAGCGCGGTCGCATCAATCCGGACCAGATGTCGCTCGTGCGCACGCACGCCGCCATCGGCGCCGAACTGCTGTCGCAGAGCGGGCTGCCGCAGATCCAGATGGCGGTGGACATTGCACGCCATCATCACGAATGGTGGGACGGATCCGGGTATCCGGACGGACTCGCAGGCAGAGCGATTCCGGACCCGGCCCGGATCGTCGCGCTCGCCGACGTGTTCGACGTGCTCACGCACGCGCGGCCGTACAAGGAGCCTTGGCCGGTCGCCCGCGCGCTGGAGGAGATCCAGCGGCTCAAGGGCACGCAGTTCGACCCGGAACTGGCGGATCTGCTCGTAACACTCATCCGGCGCCTGCAGCGCGAGGTCGGAGATCTCGACGAACATCTGGGTGCGGAGGCGCGCGAGTCGCCGTTCATCCGCGCGCGCCGCAAGATCGCCGAGGCGCTGCGCCGGGCCAGCGCGCCGCGGCCGGGCACGCTGTCCTGACGGCCGATCCGCGCAACCGGGTGGGGCCGCAAGACTTGAACCGCGGCCTGTATGCATCGTCCCGCGTCAGCCCAGCGTCACCAGCCGGTCGACCGCGCGCACCGTCTCCGGGCGGTGGCTGACGATCACCAAGCCGATGCCCAGCGTCTTTAACTGCTCGGTGATCTCGCGCTCGCGCGCCAGGTCGAGCTGGTCGAACGCTTCGTCCAGAAACAGGATGTGCGGGCGGCGGTACAGCGCGCGCGCAAGAAGGATGCGTTGCTTCTGCCCGCCCGACAGCGCCATGCCGAGGCTGCCGACCATCGTGTTGTACTGCATCGGCATCGCCTCGATCTCGGCGTCGATCCTGGCCAGCCGCGCGCACGCGCGCACGCGCTGGGCATCGTGCTGCGGGTCGAAGAAGCTGATGTTGTCCTCGACCGTGCCGACGAAGAGCTGGTCGTCCTGCATGACCACACCGACGCGGCCGCGATACGCGCCGCGGTCCCAGTCGCGCACGTCGCGGCCGTTGGCCGTCAGCGTTCCTTCGCTGCGATCGAGCAGCCCGACGAGCACCTTGACCAGCGTGGTCTTGCCGCTGCCCGACGGGCCGACGATCGCGACCGTCTCGCCCGGCTTCACGGAAAAGTCCACGCCGCGAAAGACGAAGCCCTCGACCCCGTACGAGAAGCCGAGCCCTTGGCCCTCGATCGCGAGCGCAACCTTGGGCGCTTCCCGCGACGGCGCGCCGGCGCCGGCCTCGGGCGCGGCGAGCGCGATGTCGGCGATGCGCTCGGCGTGCAGATCGAGCATGCGGAACTCGATCGCCTTGTCGACGAGGTTGTTCACGCGCGTCAGGAACAGCAGCTTGAACGCGAGAAAGCCGAACAGCATGCCGACCGAGAAGCGGCCCTCCATCACCAGCAGCGCCGCCAGCCAGATCACCGCGACGTTCTCCAGCCCGAAGATCAGGCCGTTGGCGCTGCGGTGCGCGATCGCGATCGCCTGCGAGCGCACCCCGGCATTGGTCTGCTCGACGACCAGGTTCTGGTATGCGGCGCGCCTTTCGGTCTCGCGCATGTTCAGCTTGATCGCCATCATGCCGCGCAGCGTCTCGATGAAGTGCGTGCCGGCCTTCGCTTCGTGCACGATCTGCTCGTCGAGCGCGCGCCGCTGCGGGCCGTAGAACGCCCAGCGCACCACGCCGTAGGCGGCGGCGGAGCCGACGACGATCGCCGTCAGCAGCGGGCTGTACCAGAGCATCACGACCAGCGTGAGCACGACCATCACGCCGTCGACCATCGTCTCGACGAAGGTCAGCGTCAGCGTGCGCTGGATCGCGTCGATCGAGCGGAAGCGCGACACGATGTCGCCGATGTGGCGCTTCTCGAACCACGCGAGCGGCAGCCGCAGCAGTTGCCCGAACAGCGTGTCGAGCAGCCGCAGGTTCAGATGCGTCGACAGATACACGCCGAGCCAGGCGCGCACCGCGGTGACCGCAACCTGCATCAGCACCAGCAGACCGAAGCCCAGCCCGAGCACGGTCAGCAGGTCGCGGTCGCGCCCGACGACGACCCGGTCGATCACGAGCTGCACGAAAAACGGCGAGGCGATCGCGAACACCTCGAGCACCAGCGACAGCAGCAGCACCTGCGCGATCGCGCCTTTCATGCCGGCGGCGGTCTGCAGCAGTTGCCACGCGCGTACCTTTTCGCGCTCGTCGCGCTGCACGAAGCCTTGCGCCGGCGCCAGCTCCATCGCCACGCCGGTGTAATGGCGCGACGCCTGCTCGAGCGACAGCACGCGCTTGCCCTGCGCCGGGTCGTGTACGGTGATGCGGTCGCCGGCGACCTTCGTCAGCACGACGAAGTGGTTCATGTCCCAGTGCAGGATCGCCGGCAGGCGCAGTTGCCCGAGCGCCGTCAGCGGTGCCTGCACGCCGCGCGCGGCGAGCTTCATCGTGTCGGCGATCGCCGCGATGTGCTTGAGCGTCACACCTTTCATCGACGGCGCCAGTCGCAGCCGCATCGCCGACAGGTCGGTACGGAAGCCGTGAAAGCTCGCGACCATCGCCACGCAGGCGATGCCGCACTCGGGCGCCTCTGATTGCAGGATCAGCGGCACCTCGCGGCCGAAAAGCTTCACTGCAACCGCCCCTTCAGTTCGAGCACCGGCTCGAAGATCCACTCGAGCACGGTGCGTTTCTCGAGCAGGATGTCGGCGTTGACGAGCATGCCCGGCCGCAGCGCGATTTCCTGGCCGCCGGCCGAAACCGTCTGCCGCTCGAGCGCGACATCGACGCGGTACGCGGGCTCGCGCACCGTCAGCGGGCCGACACGCTCGCCCGGCGTCCACACCGTGCGGCTCACGGCCTGCACCGTGCCGCGGTACTGGCCGAAACGCTGGAACGGAAACGCCTCGTAGCGCAGCACGACCTGATTGCCCGGCTGCACGAAGCCCACCGCGCGGGTCGGCACCAGAAGCTGCGCCTGCAGTCCGCTGCCCTTGGGCAGCACGGTCGCGATCGGCGCATCGGCGGCGACCGAGTCGCCGCGCGCCACCGCGATGTTGGTCACGACGCCGGCGATCGGCGCGCGGATCACGTTCTCGCGGCGCGCTTCCTCCTGCACCAGATTCTGCTGCAGCTCGCTTTTCTGCCGCGCGAGCTGCTCGATCTGCGTCCTGACCCGCGTCTCGACCGTTGGCAGCTCGGCGCGCGCGCTGCCCAGGTCGCGCTCGACCGCGAGCCGCTGGCGCCGGATCGCCTGCAGCTTGGCCTCCTGGTCCAGCAGGTCGTTGCGCTTGAGAGTGACCGCGGTGTCGGAGACGAACTTTTCCTTGACCAGATCGAGCGTGCGCTGCAGCTCCTGCCGCGCCGAGGCGACGCGTGTCTGCTGCAGCCGGATCTCGGTGTCGAGCTGCGCCAGCTCCTTCTGCAGATCGGCGATACGGCGCTTGAGCTTGTCGACTTCCTGCTCGGCGAGCTGGCGCGCCTGCTCGATCTCGGTGTCGATGCGCGCGGAGCGTTCCTTCAGCTCGCGCTGCACCAGCTCGGACGAAGTCACGCCCGAGGCGGTGCCGCGCTCGGTGACAAGCCGCGCGATCGGCGCGCCCTCGGCGACTTCGTCGCCTTCCTTGACCAGCAGCTCGGCGATCGTTCCCGTTTCCGGCGCCATGATTCGCGCCGCCCCCGCGTCGAGCGCGAGAAAGCCTTCGACGCGCTCGCGCCGCGTGTACTCGCCCCAGACCGCAAACGACACCAGCGCGGCGGCGAAACCCACCGCCAGCGCGGTGAAGACCCACAGCGGCACCGGGCGCGCAATCGACACCTCGCCCAGCAGTTTTTCGCGCTGGGCGTCGATCGCTTCCTGGCGGAACAGCTTGCGCATCGAGGACGAACCAAACGGAGCGCGGCCTGGTGGAGGTTCAGAAGGTCCTGTCGCTTTGGGCGCCCAGCCCCCGCCGGCTGCCCTCATCTGCTGGGGCGCAGAGGGGAGCTTCGAGCAGCATCCGGCTTTCGGCCGTCGGCTGGAACCCCGTTGTGCCGCGTCTTCGCCAAAACGGCGAGGCGCGATTATGCGGCAAGCCGGCCGCGATCCGGCCGCCCAAGCGCGGGATTGCGCGCGGCGCGCGGTGCTACGGAGCGACGCGAACCTTGGGTTCGCCGGCGCAGAGCCGACCGATGACCGCCGCGTGCTCGAAGCCGTCTTGGCGGAAGGTGCGCAGCACGTCGGCGACCGCCTCCTGCGCGCAGGCCACCAGCAGGCCGCCGCTGGTCTGCGGATCGGTCAGCAGCTTGCGCTGCGTCTCGGACACGCCGTCGAGCACGACGTCCTTGCCGTAGCCCGCCCAGTTGCGGCCCGACGCGCCGGTCGCGTAGCCCTGCTCGACCAACGCTTCGACCCCCGGCAGCAAGGGCACGCGCGACATCGCCAGTTCTGCGCCGACTGACGAGCCGCGGCAGATCTCGAGCAGATGCCCGAGCAGGCCGAAGCCGGTGACGTCGGTCAGCGCGTGCACGCCCGCCAGTTCCGACAGACGCCGGCCCGGCGTGTTCAGTTGGGTGGTCGTCGCGATCATCGCCGCATAGCCTGCGGCGTCGAGCTTGTCTTTCTTCAGCGCCGCCGAATACACGCCCACACCGAGCGGTTTGCCGAGCACGAGCGCATCGTCCGCGTGCGCGCCGCTGTTTTTCTTGACCCGATCCGGGTGCACGAGGCCGAGCGCCACGAGTCCGTAGATCGGCTCGACCGAATCGATCGTATGCCCGCCGGCGATCGGGATGCCCGCTGCGGTGCATACCGCTTCGCCTCCTTCGAGGATGCGGCGGATGACGTCGAGCGGCAGCTTGTCCACGGGCATCGCCAGCAGCGCGAGCGCCATGATCGGTGTGCCGCCCATCGCGTACACGTCGGAGATCGCGTTGGTCGCCGCGATGCGGCCGAAGTCGTACGGGTCGTCGACGATCGGCATGAAGAAGTCCGTCGTCGCGATTAGCGCCTGCTCGCCATTGAGTCTGTACACGGCGGCGTCGTCGGCCGTTTCGATCCCGACCAGGAGTTCCTTCGGGACCTTGTTGGCCAACGAAGCGCCCGCGTTGCGCAGGATCTCCGACAGCACGCCCGGTGCGATCTTGCAGCCGCAGCCGCCGCCGTGCGAAAAGGACGTGAGCCGGATCTTTGGCTGCTCGGGCGCGTTCATCGTGTGATCTCCATTCAAAAGCCTTGCATCTTTCTACCGCGCGGCTCGCGGGCGTCGTTGCGCGGTATCGGTTTCGCCGCCTGCCTGCGGCGGGCTTGACGTGCGCTGCGCGCACGTGAACCTGTGCCGAATGGCAGGCGCTTTTCGAGCCGCGCCGATCCAAACGTCTCGGCCTCGCCGCCGCGTGCACCTGCCCGCGGGGCGCACGCGAAGAGACCTTCACGCCCTCTCCGTCATTGCGGCACCGGGTCGCCGGCGGTCGCCGCGTGCCTCGCCTTCCGCTCGGCGGCGACACGGGTGTGGGGTGAGCGTCTGACCGGCCCGATCATGTCCCTGACGCTTGCGGCTCTTTGAGCGCATTATCCACAAGCCGCAACACGGCGCGCCGCTCGCGCGTTGGGTCGAACAGCGCGGCCCGTCTCTTACACGCCGACCGCAGGGCGCCGAGGAATTTCGCGTCGGTTTCCGCACGGCTCAGCAGCTTTGCCGCGGCCTGCACGTCGCCGACTGGGAACAGCCCCGGGTAGTCACGGCCGAGCATGCCGACGTTGCCGGCGCAGTCGCTGGCGACGACCGGCGTGCCGGACTGGATCGCCTCGAGAATCGCCTGTGCGCCGCCTTCCATTTTCGAGGGATGCAGCAGCAGTCGCGCGTTGCGCATGACCTGCCGCGCGCGCGCGCGCGGCAATCCGCCGATCCAGCGGTAGCGCGCGCAGCACCGCGCGGTCGCGCGCGCCGCTCGTCCGAGCGCGGGATCGAGTGCGTCGCCGACATGCAGCACGCGGATGCGCGATTCCTCGGGCAGCGCTTCGGCTACGCGCATCGCCAGCCGCGGGTCCTTCTCGTCGCGCAAATGGCCGATCACCGCCACGTCGAAGTGCGTGCGGCGCGGCGCGCCGGGCGCCAGGCGCGGGGCCGACTGGTAGATGACGACGGCCTTGCCGCGCAGTGCGGGCGGCAGCGCGTCCGGCCCGCGCTCCTGCAGGACCACGAGCTGCGTGGCCAGTTCGAGCGAGCGCTGCGCGGCGGCGTCGGTGCGGATATCGCGGTACAGATCGGTGCCAGTGAGCACGACGATCAGCGGCCGGTCCGGATGTGTGCGTGCGAATGCCGCGATCGACGCCGCCGAGCGGCGCGCGTGCAGCGCGATCAGTGCGTCGGCCGCCTCGCCGTTGTACGCCTTGAGCACGCGCACGCGATAAGGCGCTCGCAGGAAACGCGCCCAGCGGGCGGCCGTGTGCCAGTTGCCCGTGTTTGCGTCAGCCAGCGAGGGCGTGATAATCGCCACGAGCGGACGGCGCGGGCGGGCGGCGGGGGACCGTTGCCACGACGCGGGGAGCGCGGCGCGCGCGCGAGCGGCATACGCGGCGTCGTCTCCCGGACCCGCCGGCGGTCTCCGCCGGCGCGATAGCAAGTTCGCGCCCGGCGCGCTTGCGGGCGGTTTCTTCCGTGGTGGGGCGGACATGCGGCAGGCGGATTCGGCGCGGCAGCTCGACAAAGCGCAACTGCGCGCGGCGCTGCTGTCGGCGCGCGAGTATACGAGGGCGCTCGTCGACGATCTGACCGACGCGCAGTGGCGCGACATCGAGTACCAACCGATCGTCAATCCGTTCCTGTGGGAGGTGGGTCACGTCGGCTGGTTCATGGAGCGCTGGTGCGTGCGCCGACGCGGCGCCGACGCGCCGCTCGCGCCGTCGCTGCTCGCCGACGCCGACCGCTGGTACGACTCGAGCAAGGTCGCGCATCCGACGCGCTGGACGCTCGATCTGCCGTCGCGCGCGGCCACGCTCGAGTATCTGGACGCCACGCTGCACGCCGCCCTTGGCGCACTGGAGCGCGCAGAGGACTCCGACGCGGGCCTGTATTTTTTCCGCCTGTCGCTGTTCCACGAGGACATGCACGGCGAAGCCTTCGTCTACATGCGCAACACGCTGGGCTACCCGGCGCCGGCCGGGCTGCCGCCGCGGGCCGCGTCCGGCGGCGTTGGCGATACATCGCTTGCTGGCGGCGATGTCGAGCTGGGGATGGCGCGCACCGCGTCCGGCTTCGTCTTCGACAACGAGAAGTGGGCGCACCGCGTGCGGCTGGCGCCGTATGCGATCGCGCAGCGCTGCGTCAGCAACCGCGAGTTCGCCGCGTTCGTCGATGACGGCGGTTATGCGCGCGCGGCGCTTTGGACCGACGCGGGTCGCGCGTGGCTCGAACGCAGCGGCCGCCGCGCTCCGCGCGGCTGGCAGCGCGACGGCGGCGCGTGGATTGCCGTGCGCTACGGCGCGCCGGTGCCGTTGGCGCCCGACGAACCGGTGCGCCACGTGACCGCGCACGAAGCCGAGGCGTACTGCCGCTGGGCGAAGCGGCGGCTGCCGACCGAAGCCGAGTGGGAGAACGCGGCGGTGCGCGGTGCGATCGCGCCGGCGCGCGCCGTGTGGGAGTGGACCGCGACGACCTTCGAGCCCTACCCGGGTTTTGCGCCCGATCCGTACGCCGATTATTCGGCGCCGTGGTTCGGCACGCACCGCGCGGTGCGCGGCGCGAGCTTCGCCACGCCGCAGCGGCTCGTGCATCCGCGCTTTCGCAACTTCTACCTGCGCGAGCGCGACGACATCTTCGTCGGGTTCCGCACCTGTGCGCTGGATTGACGCCGCGCGCCGGACCGCGCTCGCCGCCGCGCTCGCAGGCGTCGGGCCGGCGTACGCGCAGCCCACCTACGCCGAGTTGGCGCCGCTGCTGCAGGCGCGGTGCGTGATGTGCCATTCGGGCGCGAGCGCCGCCGCCGGGCTCAAGCTCGACACGCTCGAAGGACTGCTGGCCGGCAGCGCACGCGGCCCCGTGGTGCGCGCCGGCGCGGGCGAAGCGAGCGAACTCGTGCGCCGCTTGCGCGGCACCAGCCAGCCGCGCATGCCGATGACCGGCCCGCCCTTTCTGACCGGCGCCCAGATCGCTTCGTTCGTCGCATGGATCGACGCGGGCATGCCCGTGGGAGCGCCCGCCGCCGCAGTCGACGCGAAACCCGCGCGCCCCGCGCCGGGTGAATCCGTGACGTACGCGCACGTCGCGCCGATCTTTGCGCGCCGCTGCGCCAGTTGCCATACCGAGCAGGGACGCATGGGGCCGGCGCCCGAGGGTTAGCGCCTCAACAGCTACGCCGCGACGATCGCCGCCGTCGACCGCGCCCGCGTCGTGCCGGGACGGCCCGAGGCGAGCGAACTGCTGCGTCGCGTACGCGGGCAGGCGAGGCCGCGCATGCCCTTCGACGGCCCGCCATATCTGGACGAGGCGGACATTGCGCTGATCGAGCGCTGGATCGCCGATGGCGCGCGCGACGCGCAGGGACGCGCAGCACCGATTCCGGTCGGCGCCGCGGTGCCGTTGCACGGAACGCTCACCGGTCCGGCGCAACTCGACGCGCTGCCGCTGCGCGGCATGGGCGCAGCGCGTGTCGACCGCGCCCGCAGCGGTGGCTACGTCGAAGTGCGCGGACGCGTGACGAGCGAGGGCGAGATCGAAGTACGGCGTGTGCGGGGGCGGTAGAGACCACGGCGCGCGCGGCTCTTTCCCGTGCGCGGCGCGCCCGTCGCGACAGGGGCCGCGCGCGCCAGGGCGCGCCTAGCGTCACCGCGCGCGTCGCCGCGTCAGTCCGCGCGCGCGCCGCCTGGCCGCAGAATTTCGATGCGTCGGCGCACGTGCAGATTGACCACGTGCAGCGAGCCGTCGGCTGCCTTCGCCGTGAATTGCGAGAAGTCGGCGTTGAACTCCGCATCGGTGAGCGGCTCGTCGAGAACGATCCGCCGCACCGCGAACGGCCCGCGATCGGCGATGCCCTCGCCCATCCGGTAGTCGTGCACCAGGCCGTCGTAAACGGGCTCCGCGTTCGGGTCGTACGACAGTTCCCAGGCTTCCGCAATGTCGGCGAGCAGCACGACGAAGCTCTTGCGCAGCGGCGCATCGAAGATGCGCGCCACGCGCGAGGTGTTGCCGCGCTTGTCGGCGATGCGGATGCGGCGAATGAGCGCGCCGCTTGCCGCGTCGGTCGCCACCAGGGTGCGCGTCTCGTTGTCCGCCTGCAGCAGCCAGCGTCCGTCCGCTGAGCGAACGGCGAGCTCGGCCGCGGACGAATGAAAAGCGGCCGCGAAAGCCGCGGTCGCCAAGACAGCGAATGCGGGCGCCGGATGCGCGGCCGCGATGGCACGGCGCAGCCGGCGCGCGCCGTGTCGGACTACATCGCCAGCACCCACTCGAGCAGCTTCTTGATGTCGGCGTCGGGCACCGCCGCGTTCGGCGGCATCGGCACCGGACCCCAGACGCCGGAGCTGCCCTTCTTCACCTTGTCCGCGAGCTTGGCGACCGCATCGGCCTGGCCCTTGTACTTCTTGGCGACATCCTTGTACGCGGGGCCGACGTTCTTCTTGTCGACCTGGTGGCAGGCCGTGCAGTTGTACTTCTTGGAGAGCGCTTCGTCGGCGCGCGCCGCGCCGGCGGCGGCGAGCGCGGCACCGAGCGCGACCGCGAGGATCGTGAGTCTGCGTTGCATCGGCGGACCTCCTCAGTACACGTCGTGCCGCGTGTTGTAGATGTTGAAGTGTCCGGTCGGCGTAATCAGCTTCGGATCCTTGATCACGGCCTTCGGTTTGAGCGTCTTGTCGTCGACGACGACCAGCGCGGAAGTCTGGTCCTTCGCGCTCCACACCGCGAACCACACCTCGTCACCCGCCTTGTTGTACTCCGGCTGCACGATCCGGCCCTGGCCTTCGGGGATGCCGGCCCAGTCGGCGATCGGCAGGATCTTCGGCTTGGCCGCGAGGTCCTTGATGTTGAACACCGCCACCGAACGCGCGATCTTGCTGTCCGGGTTCAGCGGCGTGTCGACGTACAGGTTGCTGCTCTTCGGGTGCGTCTTGATGAAGAGGTTGCCGCCGCCCTGGCCGTCGAGCATCTGCACGACCTTCCACGCGTACTGCTTGTGCTTGACCGGGTCGGTGCCGATCAGCGCGATCTTCTCGCTGCCGAGGTGACCGGTCGCCCATACGGGGCCGAACTTCGGATGGACGAAGTTGGCGCCGCGGCCCGGATGCGGGATCTTGTCGACGTCGATGAGCGCGACGCGCCTGCCTTCCTTGGCGTCGACGACGGCGATCTTGTGGCTCTGGTTGGCCGCCACCAGGAAGTAGCGCTTGCTCGCGTCCCAGCCGCCGTCGTGCAGGAAGCGCGCCGCCGGGATTTCGGTCACCGTCAGGTTGTCGATGTCCTTGTAGTTGACCATCAGGATCTTGCCGGTTTCCTTGACGTTGACGACGAACTCGGGCTTGTAGTGCGAGGCGACGATCGCTGCCACGCGCGGCTCGGGGTGGAACTCCTGCGTGTCGACCGTCATGCCGCGGGTGGAGACGATCTTCAGCGGCTCGAGCGTGTCGCCCTTCATGATCACGTATTGCGGCGGCCAGTAGGCGCCGGCGATCGCGAGCTTGTCCTCGTAGCCCTTGGCCTTGGACGTGTCGACCGAACGCGCCTCCAGCCCGATGCGGATCTCGGCGACGTTGTCCGGCTTCTCCATCCACAGGTCGATCATGTTGATCTTGGCGTCGCGCCCGATCACGTACACGTAACGGCCTGACGCGGACACGCGCGAGATGTGCACCGCGTAGCCGGTCTTGACGATGTTGATGATCTTCTTCGTGTCGCCGTCGATCAGCGCCACTTCGCCGGTGTCGCGCAGCGTGGTCGAGAAGATGTTGTCGATGTTGTACTTGTTCATCTTCTTCTTCGGCCGCTGCTCGGGCGGCACGATTACCTTCCAGGTCGCCTTCATCTCGGCCATGCCGAACTCGGGTGGCGTCGGAGGCGTTTGCTGGATGTAGCGCGCCATCAGGTCGACTTCGGCGTCGTTCAGGTCGCCCGACGTGCCCCAGTTCGGCATGCCGGCGGGCGTGCCGTACTTGATGAAGACCTTGAGGATCTCGGTGCCCCGCGCGAGCGTGATGTCCGGCGTCAGCGGCTTGCCGGTCGCACCCTTGCGCAGCACGCCATGGCAGCCGGCGCAGCGCTCGAAATAGATCTGCCGGCCGCGGTCGAACTCGGCCTTCGTCATCTGCGGCGCCTTCGGATTGACGTCCTGATGCATCTCGACGCCCGCCAGCGGCGAGCCGCCGGCCTGGTAGCGCAGCTCTTCGCCGGTCACCGGCGCGCGCTCCTCCTTCTTAGCGTCGCCCTTGGCCTGGGCAAACGCCATTCCGGCAGCCAGCGTGCCGGCCAGCGCGGCGATGGCTAGTGTGCTTCGTTTCATCTCGGTCTCCTTTTTTGGGTTGAAGCGGAATCAGGCGCGCGCGGGTCCACGCGCATCGCGTTTGGGGCGACGCTAGAGGCCAGGCGTCGCCATTTCCATGGCTTGCATCAAGTCTGCGAGCGACCGGTCCCGGCATCAGGGTTGTCGCTAGATCTGCGCGCGCAGCAGGACGGAGGCATTGCGCCCCGGCTGCGTGTAGCGATCGATCGTCGCCCCCGGATTCAGCGCGTCGCGCACGTCGGACCACAGCCAGTACTTGCGGTCGAACAGGTTGAACACGCCGACGGACAGCCGCACGCGCGGATGCACTTGCCAGCTCGCGGTCAAATCGACGACCGTGAACGCCGGCGGCGCGAAGCGCACCGCCGCGGTCTGGTCGATGCGCGTCTGTGCGCGCGCATGCGTGGCGTGCAGCGCGGCGCTCAGACCGTTGGCGTCGTAGAACGCGCCGGCGACCAGCCGCGTCGGTTCGACCGTATTCAGCGGCACGTTCTTGTCCGTGTCGTCGCCGCGCGCGTGCGAAAGCGCCGCCTGCACCGACCAAGGCCCGGCGATGCGCCACAGCGCGCTCGCTTCGGCGCCGCGGATGCGCGCGCGCGCGACGTTTTGCGACTGAAAGGTGCCGGTCGCGCCCGGCACACAGCGCGGATCGGCGGGGCAGGGCAGCGCCGCGCGCGAGGCGATCAGATCGCGATAGCGCGCAGCGAACACCGTCGCCGTGTATTCGAAGCGCGGGTAGCGGCCGCGCACGCCCAGCTCCAGCCCGCGGCTGCGCTCGGCGCGCAACTGCGGATTCGGGATCACCGCGTACCCCGACGGCAGGCTCGACAGTCCGATGTTGATGTCGGAAGCCGGCGGCGCGCGAAAGCCGCTGGCCCACTGCGCGCTGAACGTGGTCGCGGCCGACGCGCGATACAGCATCCCGAGCCGCGGCGACAGTGCCTGGTCGGCGCTGTCGACCGGCACGCGCCCGGCGCTGCCGGACAGGAACGCCGCGTCCGCCCGCGTATGCGTGCTGAAGCGGTCGAGCCGCAGCGACGGAATCAGCGTCAGGCGGCCGGCGGCGAGCGCGATTTCGTCCTGCGCAAACGCGCCGATGCGGTCGGTCGTCGACAGCGGAAAGTCGCGCGTCGGGAACGTCTCGGTGCCGACCACGTTGGTCGTCACGCCGGTGTTCAGGTTGGTCTGCCGGCCGTCGCGCAGCTCGTCCGCACGCAGCCGCGCGGCCTCGAGTCCGAACAGCCAGCGGCCGGCCGCGCTGCCGTCCAGTTCGCCGAGCCAGCTCAACCCCTGCTCCTTCTGCTCGAAGCGGAAGCGCACCTCGCGCAGGCAGTTGACGGTGCCGATCGCCGACAGGCAGGTCGCCGTCGTGTTGGTGCGCAAATCGAGCGTGTCGTTGCGCGTCAGCGCGCGCTGCGAATACACGAGCCAGCGCTGCCGCGCGAGACCGAAGACGCCCGGCAGGTCGGCGTCGACGCTGACGCGCTCGCGCTGGCCAAGGTCGTCGCCCTCGAGCCGGCTGGTGCGGCTGGACTGCGGATTGAGCGACAGCACGTCGGTCTCGATGCCGGCGACGTGGCGGTCGAGCGTCAGGCGCCAGCGGCCGCCGCCCGCCTGCGGCCAGACGAGCTTGGCGAGCAGCGATTCGGACGCTGCACGCTGCGGGTTGGGCGCGGTGCGCGCAGTGCCGATCACCTCGTTGGTGCCGAAGTTGTCCGTTTCGTGCCCGACCGCGCGTTGGATGCCGACCAGGCCCGCGAGCCGCTCGGCGCGCGCGGCGACGAGTGCCCCGCGCTGCCAGCGCTCGCTGGCCGACGCGTAGCCCAGATCGAGCGTGGCCTGCGCGCTGCGGTCGGGGCCAAGCACGTCGTCGGGGTCGACGGTCGAGAACGCGACCACGCCGCCGAGCGCGTCCGAGCCGTACAGCGACGAACTCGGTCCGCGCAGGATCTCGACTCGCTGCAAGAGTGCGAGGTCGAGCTGGTTGCGCGAGGCGTTGGAGAAGCTGCCGACTCGATAGGCGTCGGGCAGTCGCACGCCGTCGAGCGTCATCAGCACGCGATTGCCGGTCATGCCGCGGATGCCGATCGCGCCGAGGCCGAAGCGCGCCGGCGCATTTTCGATCGCTACACCCGGTTCGTAGCGCAGCAGTTCGCGCAGGTTGGTCACCACCTCGCGCTCGATGTCGCGCCGCGTGATCGCGGTGGCGGTCGGCGCGACGTCGTCGATCTGGCGCTCCATGCGGTAGGCCACGCCGATCACCTCCACCGTATCGAGCCGCGTGCCGGTCTGCGCCGATGCCAGGCCGGCCCAGGCGAGCACCACCCCGCTCGCGAACGCTGTTTGCCGTTTGATGCCTTGCTTCAACTTCCCGCTCCGTGACGCAGTGCGTGCACGGTACCGGCGCGCGCGCGCGGCTGCCTTTGACTTGCGCTAATGCATCGCGCGCCGGCTCGTCGGAGGCCTCGCGACTACCTCCAAAGTGGCATGTCAAGCGCTCACAGGCGGCTACGTCGCGCCGCTCTGATGCACGTCAAGACGGAGCACCATCGGCTCACCAGACTCCGAGCCGACGCCGCGCGGGCGGCCGCTCGCGGGCGCCCGCGCAAGCGGCGCCAAGACGCCGGCCGTATGAAGCCGCAGTCGGCACACCCCGCAGAACAGGGAGACGCCATGGCCGCAGTCCTGCATGCCGAAACCTTTCTTGCCAATCTCGCGCTGTTCCGCGAGCTGACGGCCGAGCAGCGCGCGCGCATCGCCGACAGCACGCGGCAGCTGCGCGTCGCACGCGGCGACGTGCTGTTTCATCGCGGCGATCCGGCCGCCGGCATGTACGTGATCGTGTTCGGGCAGATCAAGCTGTCGTTCGTGTCGTCGACCGGTGTCGAGAAGGTCGTCGAGATCCTCGACCAGGGGCAGAGTTTCGGCGAAGCGGTGATGTTCCTCGATCTGCCGCACGTGGTGACCGCGCAGGCGCTCGCCGACAGTCTGCTGCTGTTCGTGCCGAAGGAGACCGTTTTCGAGAGCATCGACCGCGATCCGGTGTTCGCGCGCCGCCTGCTCGGCGGCCTGTCGCGGCGGCTGCACCAGTTGATCGCCGACGTCGAGTCGTATTCGACGCGCTCCGGCACCGAACGCGTGATCGGCTTCCTGCTGCGCGACTGCCACGCGGCCGATCAGGCCGAAGGCTCCGGCAGCGTCGAAATTCAGCTACCGGTGGCCAAGGGCATCATCGCTTCGAGGCTCAATCTCACGCAGGAGCACTTCTCGCGCATCCTGCACGATCTCAGTTCGCTCGGGCTGATCGAGGTGAAAGGCCGCCGGATCCTCGTGCGCGACCTCGAACGGCTACGCAAGCACGCGAGCTGAGAAGGTGTGAAGACTTCGTCGCGAGCGACCCGCGCGGTAGAAACATCCCCACCGTCTGATTTTCTGCGGCCGCGTGCCGACTCGTTCTGCAGCGGGGCCGCGCGCAGCGCGCGGTGACTTCGGCGCGGGGCAGGGGATGCCCCGGCGCAGGCCGGGGGCGATCGCGGGCGCGAGCTCCCTCACCCCGACCGCGGCGCGACGCGCTCGCAGATGTCGATCTCGTAGCGCCCGTCGTCGCACGCGGTGGGGAAATAGGCATAGCCGTTGCGCTCGAGCACGCGGTACAAGGGAAACGGCTCGCGTTCGAGGATCAGGCGGATGCGTTCGCCGGGGGGCAGGTTGCACAGCGCTTCCATCACGGCCTCGAAGGGGCGCGGCGGCTCCCACCCGCGCGCGTCGATCACGATCATTTGGTCCTCCGTACGGCGAGACAGCGTTCCAGCAGGGCCGCGCACGCGGCGACCAGCGCGCCGGCCGCCAGCGCGTGCGCGACGGCCACGGCGAGCGGCCCTTCGTAGGCGGCGAGCGCCAGCCCGAGTGCCGCCGCCAGCGTGGACGCGCCGACGACCGCGCGCACGTACGGTGTGCCCGGCCGCCGCGTGCTGGCCGACGCCACCGCGACCGCGAGCACCGCGACGACGATGCCGCCGAGCCGATGCAGCGCATGCAGCGGCTCGCCGGCGCGAACGCGCCGCAGCAGGTCCACCGCGGTGCCGGGCTCGAGCGGGTTCCACAGCCGCGCCGCGCCCGGCAGCCAGGCTTCGCTGCATTCGATCGCACATGCCGCACCGGCGGAGCGCGCGCTGATCATCGTGCCGCTGGCGGCTTGCAGTGCGAGCAGCGCGAGTACGACCGCGAGTGCGCGCGGGTGGCGATGCGGCGGCACGTACTGCGCCGTCGCGCGCTGCGCGCTGATCAGAAAAGCGACGCCGCCGGCCAGCGTCAGCCCGCCGAGCACGTTGGCGAGCGTGATCGCCGGCAGTGCCGACGGCGTGATCCGGCCGATCAGCGCCAGCGCGACCGTCACGACCAGCAGCACGATGCCGGCTGCGCGCGCGGGCCGGCTCCAGCGGCGCCAGCCGAGCACGACCGCGGCGAGCGCGACCAGCGCGAACGCCGAGGCGGCGACCCGGTGCGTCGCGCGTGCGATCTGCGCCGCCGCCGACGCGCGCGCCGCTTGCGCGGTGACCTCCTTGCCGTAGCAGACCGGCCACGGTTCGCAGCCGACGCCGTTGGCGGCGAGCCGCAGATAGCTGCTGGCGCCGAGCACGGTGAGCGCGAGCACGAAGGCGGTCACGAGCAGCGGTTGCGTCAGCCGTTCGCTCAAGCCTTGCTCCGCCGCAACGTCCCCAACACGACGAGCGCGAACGCCAGCCCGCCGATCACCGCGATCAGCCCGCCGATGCCCATCAGCGCCATGCCGGCGACTTCCGCGGGCGTGCGCAGCACCTGTTCGGCGCCGGCGACCTTGCGCTGCACGCCGTAACCGCCGGACCACACGAGGCCGGCGATATGCAGGAACTGCCCGCCGCCGTACAGCACCGGCTGCCAGGTCGCGAGCCGCGGCAGCGGCCGCGTATAGCCGAGGCGCGGCAACAGGGCGTAGGTCAGACCCATCAGCGCGAGCGTGATCCCGACGATGGACCCATGGTAATGCGCCGGAATGCGGACGTCCGAGCCCTGGATCAGAAAGCCGATCAGCCCGCCCGCGGAAAACAGCAGCAGCGACGCGACGAGCGCCGCGCGGCACGGCCGCTCGGCCTGCGCAACCGGCGCCGCTCGCACCAGACCGATCAGCACCGCGATCGTGATCGGCACGATCGCCAATCCGCCGCCGAAACGCATCTGCCAGGTGAACAGTTTCTGGTGCTCGACGGAGGCGACGTCCCACGCGAGGTAAATCACGGGTGTTGCGAACACCGCGACCAGTCCGATCGCGAACAGCAGCACGACGATGCGCGGCGACAGCGGCACGCGCGCGCCCGCCAGCGTCGCCAGCCACAGCCAAGCGACCATCATCAGCAGGCTCCAGCAGAACTGCACGACGTGCCCCGGCCCCCAGAACAGCAGCTCGTAGTAGGTCTTCGCTTCGAGCGCCGGCGAAATCGCCGCGGCCGACCAGACGAGCGCGAGCAGCGCCATCGCCGCCGCCACTGCCGCCGTGTTCAGCCCGAAGCGCAGCGCGCCGTCGGGCGCGAGCCAAGCGCCGACCTTCTGCGGCACCGCCAGCGCGCGCAGCGACGCCAGCCCGAAGCCGATTCCGAAGACGGCGAGCCCCCACAGGAACAGCCCGCTGTCGAGCACCGGCACGTAGTTGGCCATCACCGGCGCGCCGGGATTCACGAACGCAGCGGCGCTCATCGCGACCGTGCCGAGCACCGCCAGCCCGAACGCCGCCCACGCGAGCGCGAGCCACCGCTCGGTGCCCGCAATGCTCCACAGCACGCCGGCAAAGGATGCGAACCACACGAGCACCGACAGATCGACATGCACCACGAGCGCGACGCGGAAGAAGTCGACCGTCGGCAGCAGCGGCTGCAGGAACGGCGCACGCGCGACGACCAGCAGGATCGAAAAGACGCCGCTGGCGAGCAACGCGGCGATCGCCAGCCACAGCCAGGCGGAGGCGAGCGTGCGCCGCGCGCCGCCGGCGACGGCGAGCGTGTAGCGGACATCCGTGCCGGCCGGCGCGGCGGACAGTGCGGACAGAGCGGAGCGAACGGAGAAGGCCTTCATTTGATCAGCACGCCTCCTTTTTCGGCGTCGAAGTCGATCAGCACGATGCGGCCGGGCTGCACGTCGAGTTCGACGCTGCGTTCGTGGGTGAAGTCGCGGCGACGCGCGTCGTCGTTCAACTGTACGCGCAGCGTGTGGCGACCGGCCGCGATCGGCATCCGGCGATACGCGGCGGAAGCGCCGTCTTTCCACAGCCCCGCCGGGGCGAACGACTCGTCGATCACGGCGCGCCCGTCGAGTTCGACGCGCACGCGCACCGGCGAGCGTTCGCGCGGGCAGTCCAGCGGAGTGCGCATGTGCGGCGGCATCTTCGCCAGCTCCTCGGGCGTGCGCTTGCGGCAGTCCTCCTTCGGCTTGCCCGCGTGCAGCAGCGACAGCCGCAGCAGCGCCTCGTCGTCGCCGAGCAGCCGCAGCGAAGGCGCGGTCGAGAAGTAGCCGACGAACGCGGCGAACAGCGCGTACAGCACCGCTTGCGCGGGGTAGCGGACGATCGGGCTGGCTTCCTGTGACATCTACGGGTCGGAGTGGCGGACGCGCGCGAGCGCGGCGGACGTGTTCAACACGGAGGACACGAAGTTCCTGTTCCTGTCTTGCTCTATGCCCTCTGTGTCGTCGGTGGTGAATTGAGGGGCCCTCGAACGCTGTGGTTTGGCCGCAGAGGACGCAGAGAACACAGAGGACTGCAATGCATCTGCGTCATCGCCTCGGCGTTTGATCGATTGCGCCCCGCCGAGCTCGTTGCCGGCGGCGAGTGCGGAGCGCACGCGGTCTTCTTCGCCGCGGTCGGCTTCGATCAGGCGCACTTTCGGACCGCGCACGTGCGCGCGCAGGGCAGGCTCGCGCGTGCCCGCGAGCCGCTGCGCGGTCCAGCGCGCGCCGAAGCGGTACGCGCACGCGTGTTCCCCGCAGCTTGCGACCAGCACGCGCGCCGCGCCCCGTCGCAGCGCGTAGTCGACGAATGACGGCGGCAACTGCCCCGCGCAGGCGAGCGACAGCTTGACCGTGCCGGGAGCGCTGACGCGATCGAGCGCCGCGCCTTCGTCGCAGCCGAACACGACCGTTGCGCCGGGATGCGCCGCCAGCGCAGCGCGCAGATTCGCCCGCAGCACCGCGACCGGAAGCTGCGGCAGGTCGATGCCGGTGACGAGCGGCTCGGCCGAGCGCAACGGGTTGCTGCTCGGACAGGCGCCGACGCAGATGCCGCAGCCCGCGCACAGGTCGGCGGCGACCACCGCCTGCTGCGCATGGCGCCGGCCGTCGCTGCGCGGGGCGAGCACGACCGCGCCGTACGGGCAGTCGTCGAAGCAGCGCCCGCAGCCGTTGCACTGCGCGAGGTCGACGACCGCCGGTGCCGGCCGCGCCTGCCGCACGGTCCACGGCAGCACGACGAGCAGCACGGTGAGCGCAGCCGCGAGCAGCCAGACCACCGCCGGCGAGGTCCATTCGACCAGCACCAGCGGCGCGAGATAGAACCAGTCGATCGGCACCGGCTGCGGCAGGCGCGAGAAATCCGCCGGCGCGGTCGACAGCGCGGGCACGGCCGCTGCCAGCAGCGCGAGCGTGGCGCCGAAGCCGACTGCAAGCCGGCGCGCCGGCTGCGTGGCCGGGCGCACCAGCCGCTGCACGTGCACCCACAGGCCGAGCAGCACCAGCAAACCGACGCCCAGATGCATGAACACCAGCAGCGAAAAGAGGCGATCCGAGATCGCTTCGTCGGTGATGAAGTTGCGCAGCATCGCGGCGCCGACGCCGGGGATCGCGCCGGCCCATTCGCCGATCGCGGTAGCGACGAACTGCGCGCGCGTGTCCGCCACCAGCCAGTAGCCGACCAGCCCCGCGATCAGCATCAGCCACAGCAGCGGTACACCGGTGATCCACGAGAACCAGCGGAAGCCCGCGTAGCGGCGATGGATCCATTCGCGCGCGACGTGCGCGATCGCCAGCAGCATGAATGCGTCGGCCGCGTAGCGGTGGATGCTGCGCGCCAGCCCGCCGAACCACGGCTGCTCGCGCGCGAGCCGTGCGAGCGACTCGTGCGCGCCGGCGGCTGAGGTGTCGAAGTAGACGTAGACGATGCAGCCGCTGCCGATCGCGATCCACAACGCGAGCACGGCGAGCGCGCCGAGCTGGCGCAGCGGGTTCGCGCCGGCACCGAAGACGCGGTCGCCTGCGCGCTCGAGCGCGCGCAGCGCGCGGGCGGCGGCGCGGTCGGGACTCGCGTGGATCGGTCGTGTCATGCCCGCGATCTTGCGCGAGCGCGCGGGCAGGGGGCCTTGATGGGTGTCAACAGATGCCGGTCACGCGCGCAGACGCCCGCGGCGCAACTCGCGCAGCACGAAGACCGCGACGGCGCCGAGGAATGTGATGCCCGCGAACAGCTCGAAGAACAGCGAGTAGTTGAGGCGGTAGCGCCCGCTCGCCGGGTCGTAGACCGTGCAGTACAGCTTGACCTTGGTCCAGACGTTCTCGAGCGTGAGCTGGCGCGTGGCCTGCCCCGACAGCAGTTCCTTCAGCGGGCCGACGAACATCGGCAGCTCGAACGCATCGCCGTAGACCTGGCGGTAGATCACGCCATCGCCATCGACGATCGTCGCCTGGATCAGGTGATCGAAACCCGAAGGCGTCTGCTTGACGGTCAGTCCGAATTCGGCGAGCAGCGGCTCGACGTCGGTCGTGCGCGGCGCGAGGAATTCCCACTCGGCGAAGTCGATGCCCTGCTGGCGCGCGAAGGCGGCGAGCGCTTCGGGCGCGTCGAAAGGCTGGTTGAAGCCGATCGAGACCACGCGGAAGCTGCCGGGGCCCAGCGCGGCGCGCGCTTGCTGCACGGCGCGGCGCAGGAACTGTGTCGTCGCCGGGCAGACCTGGAAGCAGCCGGTGTAGATGAAGCTCACCACCAGCGGCTTGCCGCGATAGTCCGACATTCGCACCGGGCGGCCGGCGCGATCGACGAAGGACCAGTCACCGACGCTGCGGCCGATCGCGGCCTGGCTCGTGCGCACGGCGCGCGCCAGATCGTCGGGCGTGTTCGCCGCGGTGGGCGCGCAGAAAAGGACTGCCCCGAGGACGGAGAGGGCGCAGAGCAACCGAGAGGGAATCGGTTTGACCCAGGCTCTGCGGGTTGGTGGAAGTCCTCGGGGCAAGATTGGCGCTGCGCGCTCAGAGTCCGGCATCGAGCAGGACTCCGACGAGCAGCAGCGAAAGCTGGGCGAGCGACGCATGGAACGAGCGGCGCGCCGCGTCGCGCGACGGTGCGCGTGCGAGCCGCCACGCCGCGCGGACGAACCAGGCACCGCCCGCTGCCGCAAGCGCGAGCGTGAACGGCCCCGCGGTCAGCCGAGCGAGCACGAGCGACAGCGCGACCAGTACCACCGTGTGCGCGAGGATCGCGCGCGCTGCCGTGCGGTCGCCCTTGACCACCGGCAGCATCGGCACGCCGGCGGCCGCGTAGTCGTCGCGGCAGACGATCGCAAGGCTCCAGAAATGCGGCGGCGTCCACAGGAACAGGATCAGCGCGAGCAGCAGCGCCTGCGGCGACAGCGCGGGCGCGACTGCCGACGCGCCGGCGAGCACCGCGAAGCTGCCCGCCAGCCCGCCGATCACGATGTTCCACCAGGTGCGGCGCTTCAGCCAGACCGTGTAGACGATCGCGTAGAAGAACGCGCCCAGGAACGTGAACAGCGCCGACCACGCGTTGCCGGCCGCCCATGCCGCCGCCACGCCGAGCGCGACCAGCAATGCGATCAGCGCGAGCCAGCCGCGGTGACGCGCGAGCCGACCGACCACGAACGGGCGCGCGCGCGTGCGGCGCATCTGCGCGTCGAGGTCGACCTCGTAGTACTGGTTGAACGCGCCGGCCGCGGCCGAGGCGAGCAGCACGGCGCAGAACAGCGCGAGCGCCTGTAGCGGCGCGAGCCCCGCGCCGGGCTGGATCGCGACCCCCGCCAGCGCGGTGGCCGCGATCACCAGCCCGATGCGCAGCTTGAACAGCCCGAACAGCAGCCGCACCCCCGAGAGCGGGCGGTCGGCGGCGATCGTGGTCGCGTTCATGGCAGTGGCCTAAAGGCAGGATTCAGGATCCAGAGGCGATTCAGCATGATCAATCCTCGCGACACCCCCCGACCGCCCGGCGTCCGCGTCCCGCAGCCGTGGTCATTCCAAGCCAATCACCGTTCGTCACTTCGAGCGGATCGCTCCTTGTCACACCGTCCCAATCGCTCGTGGTCATTCCGGCTACTCGGTCCGTCGTTCCGGCTACTCGGTCCGTCGTTCCGGCTACTCGGTCCGTCGTTCCGGTTACTCGGTCCGTCGTTCCGGCCACTCCCCCTTCGTCATTCCGAGCCGAAGGCGAGGAATCTCAGCCGCTCGCCACGCCGGGATCCCTCGCGCTGCTCGGGATGACAGAGCCCGGCGCCCGCGAGCGCGAAGCGCACTTGCAGCGCGCCGGTGTCGCGACACTGAATAAACCCCTCTCACTCGCAAACCCGTCGTACCCATTGGCGACGATCGGCGCGCAGACGCTTGGCCAAATCCCGAACCCTCAACTGAGCCCCCACACCGTCGACAGGTACTTCCAGTTGACGAAGTAGTACAGGACGAAAGCCGCGAGGAACACCAGCGCGAAGACGAACGTGCCCGGCGCGGCGAAGCCCGCGCTGCCGTGGCCGGTCATCGCGGTGGCCACCGGCATCTTCAGCACCGTGCCCTTCGGCGAGTACGCCCCGGCTTCAAGCTTCCTGCCCCACAGCAGCGAACCGACCGTGATCAGGATGTACGCCGCACCGCCGACGATCGCCACCAGCCCCGAGATACCCATGATCGCCAGCATCAGCCACGCGGTGCCCGGGAACTCGTACGGCAGCGCGGCGCCGGCGAACGAGATGTCCCAGTGCCGGCGCGGCACGCCCAAGGTACCGGCGCCCATCAGCGCCAGCACGAACACGGCCATGCCGAGCCCGAACAGGTACGGCTGCCACTTGGCCAGCCCGGGCAGAATGACCTCGCGGTTGAACAGCGTCGGGATCAGGAAATAGGTGATCGACATGAACGCCAGCGTGGTGCCGATCACCACCGTGGCGTGGAAGTGCCCCGGCACGTAGATCGTGTTGTGGATCAGCATGTTCAGTTGCTCGGTGCCCATCATCACGCCCGAGATGCCGCCCAGGAAGCCGAAGCCCAGCAGCGAGATGAACATGCCGCTGAAAACCGGGTTGCCCCACGGCGCCTTGCGGATCCATTCGAACAGGCCCTTGGTGAAGCCCTTCTCGCGCTGCGCGACTTCGATCGCGCCCGGCACCGTCAGGCCGTGGATCATCGAGGCCAGCACCGCGAGGTACATCGCGTAGCTGGTGTTGAAGACCTTCCACTCGGTGGACAAGCCGGGGTCGGCGAGCAGGTGGTGCGCCGAGGCCAGTTGCAGGAACAGGATGTACAGCGTGAAGGCCACGCGGCTGACGCGCTCGCTCATCGGCTTGGCGCCAAAGACGATCGCCGCGATCGCGTACCACACCGCGACGTGCGCGCTGACGTTGATCTGCTGCGAGCTGTGGCCGAAACCCCACCACACGAGCCGGTACATCAGCGGGTCGATGTAGCTGATGTAGCCGATCGACCACAGGAAGGTCGGGATCAGGATGATCGCGCCCGAGGCGATCGTGAAGATCGCGATGATGCAGGCGGTCAGCGCGCCGAAGGTCACCAGCGGGATCGAGCCTTCGTAGGTCTTCTCGGCGCGGGCGACGACCAGCGTTCCAAGGAAGATGAAGCAGCCGATCAGCGCGCCGACCGCGAACAGGATCAGGCCGAGATAAAACATCGGGTTCGCGGGCAGCGGCACGTAGGAGGTGAACATCACGCTCGAGTCGCCGCGGAACACCGCGACGTTGTTCAGCACCGCGCCGGCGAGCATCAGCCAGAACGCGGCCCAGCCGAGCCCGGGTGTCGCCAGCCGCGAGCGCAGCAGCGTCGACGAGCAGAAGTACAGGACCGCGATCTCGAAGAAGATGATCCAGAACGCCAGCATGTCCAGACCGTGCGCGGTCAGGACCATGTAGAAGTTCTCGGCGTCGATGATGTGCACCGCCTGCCAGCGCGTCAGCAGCACCAGCAGCGCGAGGATGCCGCCGACCAGCAGCGCGACCACCGCGGCGACCGCGTTCGCCTTGATCAGGTTTTCGGCGGACCGGTGGAACTGCAGCCCGGTGCGGGGGCAGGTGCGGAACTCCGCAACGTTGTTGGCCATCGTTCGTTCTCCCCCTTATTTCACGTACAGCTTCGACACCATCTTGTGGTGGCCGATGCCGCAGAACTCGTTGCAGACGATCGCGTAGGTGCCGGCGCGGTTCGGCGTGATCGTGAGCACGTGCTGGTAGCCGGGCAGCACCTGGACGTTGATGTTCTCCGGCTGCAGCGAGAAGCCGTGCTGATAATCCATCGCGGTCAGGTGCAGGCGGTACGTCTTGCCCTGCTCCAGCTCGAGGATCGGCCACCACGACCACAGCCGCGCGATCAGGTAGATGTCGGCGCCCGCGGGCGGATGCACGACCGGGATCTTCTCGTCGGTTTCGGTCCGCACCGTGTACTTGGCGACCATCTCCTCGGCCGCGCGCTGGAACAGCGCCGGCGTGACGCGGTAGGTCTCCGACGACAGGTTCTGCTTACCGTACACGTGCCAGTAGGGCATCATGAAGAACATCACCAGGCACCAGGTGAAAGCGATGACGATCCACAGGATCTCTTCCTTGTGGATCGGTTGCTTCCACCAGACGCGTTGGGCAGGCGGTTGGATCGCGCTCATGGTTGGGGTTCCGGTAAGTGAGGGCGGTCGGTTGGTGCGAACAGGGTGCGCTAAACGGCGCGGCGGGTCGTGTCATCCCGAGCCGTAGGCGGGCGATCTCGGCGTAGCGAAGCGGATGAGATCCCTCGCGCGCTCTGCACGCTCGGGATGACGCATGCGTTTCCGTTCGCTGCGCGGCTGCGACTGTCATCCCGAGCCGTAGGCGAGTGGCGAAGGGCGGCAAGCGCGCGGCACCTGCGCGCCGCGCGCCGCCCGCAGCCGGCCGCGCCTGCCAGCGCGGCCGTGGGGCGCTTCGAGGCGGATGAGATCCCTCGCGCGCTTGGCGCGCTCGGGGCGGAGGGCGTGAAGCGCACAGCACCTGCGTGCTGTGCGCCGCCCGTAGCCGGCCGCGCCTGCCAGCGCGGCCGCGGGGCGACGCATCCGTTCCCGTTCGCTGCGATGCTTCGCATCTTGCTCACGGACGGATGCGTCACTTCGCCAGTCCCGTGATCGGGATGCCGACGATCTCCATCACGCCCCAGACGATGTACAGCACCGTCGGCATCGCGATGCCGAGAAACAGCAGCAGGAACGGGTTGTCGAGCATCAGTTGAAACGCAGGGATCTTTTCTTCCTGCTCTTCTTGTGGCTTCTGTTCCACGGTTCCCTCCTTCAGCGGTCTCGTTTGCGGTCGGTGCGACCGGTGGCCGCGGTGCGCGGACGTTACGCAGCCAGTGACTTGCCGGCCTTGATGCGTCCCAAAAAAACCGGAACGGGAAGCTGCCGCGACGCAGCGAAGCGCGTCAGTGCACGGCCTGTGTGGCGGCGGCTCGCGCCATCGGCACCAGCGTGCCGAGCCGGTCGAACGTCGCCACCATCAGGCCCACGGCGACGACCATGCCGCAGATCGCGAGCAGCGCGAGCGCGCCGCCGTCGCCGTCGCTTCGGCTTTCGGCTTTCGACCGAACCGTGCGCATGGCCTCCTCCCTTCTCCGTGGGCGCATCCTCGCGCCGCGGGGGCGGGGCCGGCCATGACCTGCGCTAAGTTTTTCCGTTCACGCGAGGGGCCGTCGCCGCAACAACCAGGACGCCAGCAAGGTGATCGCGACCCACACGCAGGTGCGCAGGCCGAGCGCATAGACGGTGCGCGTGTGAAGCGCGCCGCCGGCGGCGACGTAAAGGCCGAACGCGG
>JBBIJJ010000025.1:0-27283 GCA_037446035.1 Burkholderiales bacterium | reverse complement strand
CTTCTGCACGTGCAGCCTGTTTTGTCTCCGGCCGGCGCTGCGCGCCTTAACTTCGCTGGCGCGAAGTTAGCCTGCGTCGAAAATGCCTGCCGTGCCTTCGTCAATGGACGCCCTTTCCAAGCAACAGGTACTCCATGAGTGCCTTCTGCACATGCAGGCGATTTTCGGCTTCGTCCCAGACGACCGACTGCGGGCCTTCGAGCACTTCTTCGGTGACCTCCTCGCCGCGGTGCGCGGGCAGGCAGTGCATGAACAGCGCCTCGGGCGCGGCAAACTTCATCAGCGCGGCGTCGACTCGCCAGTGCGTGAAAGCCCGGCGGCGCGCCTCGTTTTCCGCCTCGTAGCCCATGCTGGTCCAGACGTCGGTCGTCACCAGGTGCGCGCCGCGCGCGGCGTCGCGCGGATTGTCGAAGACCTTGAAGTGCGGTCCCGGCGGCGCGAGCTTGGCGTCGAGCGCATACGCGGGCGGCGTGGACACGTGCACGGTGAAGCCGAGCAGCCTGGCGGCCTGCAGCCAGGTGTACGCCATGTTGTTGGCATCCCCGATCCACGCGACCGTGCGGCCCGCGATCGCGCCGCGCTGCTCGATGAAGGTGAAGATGTCGGCGAGGATCTGGCACGGGTGGTATTCGTTGGTCAGCCCGTTGATCACCGGCACGCGCGAATACGCGGCGAAGCGCTCGATCCTGCTCTGCTCGTAGGTGCGGATCATCACGAGGTCGACCATGCGCGAGATCACGCGCGCGGTGTCCTCGATCGGCTCGGCGCGCCCGAGCTGCGAATCCCCGGTCGTGATGTGGATCACCGAGCCGCCCATCTGGTACATGCCGGCCTCGAAGCTCACGCGCGTGCGCGTGCTCGCCTTCTCGAAGACCATCGCCAGCGTGCGGTCGCGTAGCGGCTGGTAGAACTCGTAGCGCTTGAAGCGGTCCTTGATCACGCGCGAGCGCTCGAACACGTGCACGATCTCGTCGCGCGTGAAGTCGGCAAGCTGCAGGAAGTGCCTGATCGATCCGTCCGGCATGGCGACTCCTAGGCGGCTCGCGGCGCCGCTTCGGCCAGGAGAGCGCGCACGAGCGGCGCCAGCCGCGCGACGATCTCGTCGGCTTCGTGTGCGTCGATCACCAGCGGCGGCAGCAGCCGGATCACGCGCTCCTGCGTGACGTTGATCAGCAGCTTCGCGTCGAGCGCGCGCCTGACCAGATCGCCGCACGGGCGATCCAGCTCGATGCCGATCATCAGCCCCTGGCCGCGGATCGCGACCACGCCGCGCACGCCGGCCAGTTCGCGCGCGAACGCCGCGCGGATCCGCTCGCCCTGCGCAGCGGCGTTGGCCATCAGGCGCTCTTCCTCGATGATCGCGAACGTCTCCAGGCCCGCGCGGCAAGCGAGCGGGCCGCCGCCGAAGGTCGAGCCGTGGTTGCCCGGGCCGAGCACGCCGGCGGCGCGCCCACGCGCCACGACCGCGCCGATCGGCACGCCGGACCCGAGTCCCTTGGCGAGCGTGATGACGTCGGGTCGGATGTCCGCCCACTGGTACCCGAACCACTTGCCGGTGCGACCGATGCCGGATTGCACCTCGTCGATCATCAGCAACCAGTCGCGTTCGTCGCACAGCTGGCGCAGCGCGCGCACGTAGTCGCGGTCGGCGACGCGGATGCCGCCTTCGCCCTGCAGAACCTCCAGCCAGACGGCCTGCACGCGCCGGTCCTGCGCGGCGACGCGCTCGATCGCCGCCAGATCGTTGTACGGCACGCGGATGAAGCCCGAGGGCAGCGGGTCGAAGCCCTTGCGCGCCTTCTCGCTGCCGGTGGCCGCGAGCGTGGCGAGCGTGCGGCCGTGCCATGCGTGCTCCATCACGATCGTCTGCGCCTCGGGGTTGCCGTGCTGGTGGCCGTAAAAGCGCACGAGCTTGAGCGCGCCTTCGTTCGCCTCGGAGCCGGAGTTGGCGAAGAACACCTCGTCCATGCCGGACAGCGCGCAGATGCGGTCGGCCAGCAGCTCCTGCTCGCGGACGCGATACACGTTCGACGTGTGGATCAGCTTGCCGATCTGGTCGGCAAGCGCACGGACGAGCCGCGGGTGCGCATGGCCGAGCCCGTTGACCGCGATGCCTGCGAGCGCGTCGAGGTATTCGTTGCCGTCGTCGCCGTACAGCCACGCGCCTTTGCCGTGTGTGAACGCGACCGGCAGGCGGTTGTAGGTGTTCATCAGGTGCGACGACATGGCGGCTCCGGCGTGGAAACGAAATCGCGGCGCGCAGCGCGCCGCGATGACCCGATTATAGGAACACGCGTGTACGGCTGCGGCGTTACGCCGCGTGCCCGGCGCGTACGCGTGCCGCTGTTCGGCCGCAGCGCCGGGACAGACCGCCGGGGTCGCGCCACGCCCGCGTCGGCGGGCACCGCACGCGCAATTGCGTGCGCGGCGCTACGCTGCCTTCTGGCGCGGCAGTACGCGCAGCGAAGACAGGCGCCGCTCCTCGGCGGCGGTGAGCACCCGGACGCTGGGGAAGTAGCCCTGATACGCCACGCCGTGCAGCTCGACCTTGTTCTGCACGCGCAGGTAGCGGATCAGGTACTCGACGATGTTCTCGGTAATCAGCTGGCCGGGCACCAGCACGGGGATGCCGGGCGGGTAGGGGACGATCTGGTCGGCGCAGATGCGACCGGCGAGCGAGGCGTTGGCCTGATCGTTTTCGTCCAGCAGCGGTACCAGCTCGCCGCCGCAGTAGTACGCGTCGCGCGGCAGACAGACCAGATCGGTGAACGGCGGCAGGTCCGGCGTGCGGTACAGCCGCCGCGGCGCGCGCTTCTCGCGTGCGATGCGCATCAGCGCGTCGTACAGCCGCGAGCACTTCGAGCGCGTGGTGCCGACGGTCAGCAACAAGGTGATCGTGTTGAAGGTCGACTTCTCGATCGTGATGTTGAAGCGGCTGAACAGTTCCTGCTGCAGCTCGTCGACCGTCATGCCGCACGAGGAGATGTCGACCGTGATCTTGGTCGGGTCGAGCCGGATGTTGTCGCCCTTGACCTCGTCGGGCAGCAGATCGTCGAGCTCGAGCACGCGAAACGCGCCGGTCGAGTTGATCTGCTCGCGTAGCTCGCCCGCCAGCATCAGCGTGCGCTCGAGCAGCTTGTAGCCCTCCATCATCATCTGCTTGCGGCTCACGTCGAGGCTGGCGATCAGGCTGTACATCGGGCTCGTCGACGTGTGCATGTTGAAGTTCTCGCGGAACAGGTGCTCCTTGAAAGTCGGGTCGTTGACGTGGATGAAGGCAGCCTGCGAGAACGCCGACAGCGTCTTGTGCGCCGACTGTGTGGCGTAGTCGGCCCCGGACTCGAGCGCGGTCGGCCGCAGATCGGGATGGAAGCGCGCGTGCGAGAACCACGCCTCGTCGATCAGCACCTTGATGCCGCGCGCGTGCGCCGCGTCGATGATCGGCTTCAGGTCGTAGCGCAAGCCGTCATAGGTGCACGAGGTCAGCACCAGCAATTGCGCGTCCGGGTGTTCCTCGATCGCGCGCAACAGCGTCTGCTTGGGCACCGGGCCGAACACCCCGTACCGGCGGTTGACGCTGGAATCGAGGTAGATCGGCCGCGCCCCCGACAGCACGACGCCGTGGTGCACGCTCTTGTGGCAGTTGCGGTCCAGCAGCAGCTTCTCGCCCGGCGCGATCAGCGTTTGCAGGATCACCTTGTTCGCGGTCGAGGTGCCGTTGGTCGCGAAGAAGGTCTTGCGTGCGCCGAAGGCGTTGGCCGCCATCTGCTGCGCCTCGGCGATCACCCCGGTCGGCTCCATCAGCGAGTCGAGCGCCTTGACCGACACCGACAGGTCGGCGTCGAAAACGTGCTCGCCCATGAACTCGTAGAACTCGGCGATCCAGGGGCTGCCGCGCAGCGAGTCGCCGCTCGAATGCCCGGGCGTGTGCCACGCGTCCTTGGCCGACAGCACGTAGGCGCGCAGCGCGTCATAAAACGGCGTACGCGCACGTTCCGCGATCTGCGCATTGAGGATGCGGTAGATGCCGCGGTAGTCGCGCTCCTCGCGGTAGAAGTAGCCGTCGACCGCCTCGGCAAACAGTGCGTCGACGACCTGGTCCTCCTTTTCCTTCTCGATCAGGATGTAGATGTCGAGCTCGGGCCGCAGCGCAGTGATCTTCTGTACCAGCTTCAGCGCGCTGACCTGCAGACTGCGCGGCGACTCCTTGGCGCCGTTACGAGTCGGCAGGCCCTTGCGTGGGCCCTCCTGCACGGCGTACAGCTTGTCGTCGACGATCACGATCTGGGTGTCGCCGTCCTTTTCGATCAGCTGCAGCCCTTCGCGCGCGGTCAGCGCGCCGACGAACGTCAGTCCGAAGGGGTTGTCGAGTGCCCGCGCCGCCGCGTTTAGTCCCTTGAGCAGATCCCTGAGGATCAGCGGCTCGTCGTTGATGACGAGCACTTTCGATGTGGGTTTGGACATGCGGTCTGCGTTCGGGCAGCGTCTTGTCGTAGGGGAAACCGGCGATCGACCGGATTTATGCGGGATTTGCGACGCGAAAGCAAGCGCAGCCAGCGGGCGGAGCCGCACCGCGGTTGACCGGAGAAGGTGTGAAGATTTCGTCGCGAGCGGGCCGCTGGCTAGGCGCACGCAGCCGCAGGGCCGAGACATATCAAGTAGATAGGCGAGGCCCGAGCAGCGCGCAACGACGCCAGCGGGCCGCGCAGCAGAAAGATTCACACCTTCGGAGTCGTCGTCCCGGCGCCGCGATCGATCGATGCGGCAGGCGCGTCTCTGCCCGCCTTGGTCGACCTGCGTCCGACGGCGGGCTCGTCCACGCCACGCCGAAGTCTTATATAAGATATAATTCAGCCCGTCAGCTCGTGCGCAGCGCCGACGAGCGGCGCCGGGTCGGGGTCGCCCCGGCGCGCCCGCGCGAGAATCATTGCGGAGCCATGCGGCGTGGCCGATCCCCAGGCCGGAGCAAGGGAGTTTTTCATCCACGGCGTCACCGTGCACGGCAAGGCGTTCCGTCCGAGCGACTGGGCCGAACGGTTGTGCGGCGTAATGTCGGGCTTTCGGCCCGGCGGCGTCGGCGCGGGGCGCGACGCGTTCATCGGCTATTCGCCATACGTGCGGCCGGTAACGATCGGCGGTGTCAAGTGCGTCGTCGTCGACGAGCGGCTCAGGGACATCGAGTCGATGGCGTTCGACTTCGTGATGAACTTCGCGCGCGACAATGGGTTACCGGTGTACGAAGGGTGTTCGCTGCCGGCCCCAACGAGCGGATGAAAAAGCACAGGCCCGCAAGAGCGCGGGCCTGTGCCGGTCGAACGGTTCGCAAAGGACGCTTACGCCATCGCCTTGATGGCTGCGGCGAGCCGGCTCTTGTTGCGCGCGGCCGTATTCTTGTGGATGACCTTCTTGTCGGCGATCGAATCGATCACGCTGGTGGCCCTGCGGAAGATCTCGGCCGCCGTCTTCTTGTCGCCGGCGGCGATCGCCTTACGCACCGACTTGATCGCGGTGCGCACCTTGGAGCGCTGCGAGGTCGCGAGCGCGTTGCGCGCGCTGGCCTGGCGGGCGCGTTTGCGGGCTTGTTTGGTGTTCGCCATGGTCGGGAATCCTGTGGCGGCGCGGTCCGTGAGAAAATAGGGGCGCCGAAAGGACGCGAACTATAGCAAAACGCGCCTGCGCGAACAAACGCGCGGCCTCGTCCTTCCCCTCTGCGAAAGCCTCCCCCTCCGGTGAATCTCCTACGCGCAGCGGCGACCGTGAGCGGCATGACGCTGCTGTCGCGCGTGACGGGGCTCGCGCGCGAGCTGATCGTCGCGCGCGCCTTCGGTGCCGGCGTGGAAATGGACGCCTTCAACGTTGCATTCCGGCTGCCGAATCTGCTGCGGCGGATGTTCGCCGAGGGGGCGTTCTCGCAGGCCTTTGTGCCGATCCTGGCCGAAGTGCGCACGCGGCATGGCGATGCGCGTACGCAGAACCTGCTGTCGCACGTCGCCTCGGCGCTGTTCTGGACGCTGCTGGCGGTGTCGATCGCGGGTGCCGTCGGCGCGCCGGTTCTGGTCTGGCTGATCGCCAGCGGGTTCTCGAAGAACCCGTCGGCGTTCGACCTGGCCACCGCGATGACGCGCTGGATGTTTCCTTACATCTTTTTCATGTCGCTGGTGGCTTTTGCCGCCGGCGTGCTGAACACGTTCAACCGCTACGCGGTGCCGGCGCTGACGCCGGTGCTGCTGAACTTGAGCTTCATCGTGTTCGCCGGACTGCTCGCGCAGCGCTTCGATCCGCCGATCTTCGCGCTTGCCGCGGCGGTGGTCGTCGGCGGCGTGCTGCAGCTCGCGGTGCAGCTGCCGGCGCTCGCGCGCATCGGCAGGCTGCCGCGCTTGACCGGACTGCGCGCGGCACTGCGCGATGACGCGGTGCGCCGCATCCTGCGGCTGATGCTGCCCGCGATCTTCGCGGTGTCGGTCGCCCAGGTGAGCCTGATCATCAACACCAACATCGCTTCGCACCTGGCGACCGGCAGCGTGTCGTGGCTCGCCTACGCCGACCGATTGATGGAGTTTCCGACGGCGCTGCTGGGCGTGGCGCTGGGCACCGTGCTGCTGCCGAACTTGTCGCGCGCGAACGCCGAGCGGCGCACCGAAGACTACAGCGGCCTGCTCGACTGGGGCTTGCGGCTGACCTGCCTGATCGCGCTGCCCGCCGCACTGGGCCTGGGCATTCTGGCCGAAGGGCTGATCGCCGTGCTGTTCCACGGCGGCCGCTTCGGCGCGCACGACGTCGCGCAGACGGCGGCGGCGCTGGTGGGCTATGCGGTCGGCCTGTTCGGTCTGATCGCCGTAAAGATCCTCGCGCCGGGTTTCTACGCGCAGCAGGACATCAAGACGCCGGTCAAGATCGCGCTGGTCGTGCTGGTGGCGACGCAGCTCGCCAACCTGGTCCTCGTGCCCTGGCTCGCACACGCGGGGCTGGCGCTGGCGATCAGTCTCGGGGCGCTCGCCAACGCGGCGATGCTGCTCGCGGGGCTCACGCGGCGCGGTATCTATCGGCCGCGTCCCGGCTGGGGGCGCTTCGCGGCCAGGCTCGCCGTTGCGCTGGCGCTGCTCGCGGTGCTACTTTGGGCCGTGGATCGGCGCATCGACTGGATCGCTCTGCATGCGCACTGGCCCATGCGCGCGGGGCTGCTCGCCGCGGTCATTGCCGGGGCGATGGCCGCATACTTCGGCGCGCTTTGGTTGATGGGATTCCGCCCGCGCGACTTCCTGCTGCGGCTCAGATGAACGCTCTCGAATCGTTCGAGCGACTCGTCGGCGTGCACTGCGAAGCGCCGCTGGCGCTGCTCGAGGCCGCTGCCAGCGTCGCCCTCTATGCGCGGCAGGACTTCGATCCCGCGCTGGTCGTGCGGACCGTGCGGACCTGGGGCGAGCGGCTCGCGGCGCGCATCCCGCCCGACGCCTCGACTGTCGGCCGCCTGCGCATGCTAAACCACTTTTTCTTCGAAGAACTGGGCTTTCACCCGAACGAGAACGACTACTACAGCGTCGACAACAGCTATCTGCATCGCGTCGTGGAGCGGCGCACCGGCATTCCGATCACGCTGTCGCTGCTTTACATCGAGCTTGGTCGCGCGATCGGGCTGAAGCTCGTCGGTGTCGGCTTCCCGGGCCACTTCCTGGTCAAGCTGGCGATGAGCCAAGGCGATCTCGTCATCGACGTCTATGCGCGCGGGCAGACGCTTTCGGCCGAGGCGCTGCGCGCGCGGCTCGAAGCGGTGCTGCGCCGGAGCGCGCCGCCGCCTCTTGCGCCGTACTTGCGCGCGGCGAGCGAACGCGAGGTGCTTGCGCGCCTGCTGCGCAACCTGAAGGCGATTCATGCGGAGCACGAGGACTGGCCCGCACTGCTGGAGATCCAGCATCGGCTCGTCGCGCTGCTGCCCGACGCGGCCGAGGAGCGCCGCGATCGCGCCCTCGTGTTCGAGCGGCTGGAATGTCCGCGTGCCGCGGCCGAAGACCTGCGCGTGTACCTGGCGCGGCGTCCGGAGCCGCGCGATGCGTGCGCGTTACGCGCGCGGCTCGCGCGGTTGCAGAGCGCGGCCAGAAGCTTGAATTGACCGGACGCGCGCCCCTGCGGGTGCGCGTGCCGGGTCGTGTTCAGAGCTGCCGGAGCATGGTCTCGGCGTCGCTGACCTCGAACTTGCCGGGCGCCTCGACGTTCAAGGCCTCGACCATGCCGTCTTCGACCAGCATCGAGAACCGCTGGCAGCGCATGCCCATGCCGCGCGCGGTGAGATCCAGCTCGAGTCCCAGCTTCTTCGTGTACTCGGCCGAGCCGTCCGCCATCATGCGGACCTTGCCGCCGGCCTTCTGGTCGCGGCCCCATGCGCCCATCACGAACGCGTCGTTAACCGACAGGCACCAGATCTCGTCGACTCCTTTCTTTTTCAGCGCGTCGTAGTGCTGCAGATAGCCGGGCACATGCTTGGCAGAGCAGGTCGGCGTGTACGCGCCGGGCAGCCCGAAGATCACGATCTTCTTGCCCTTGACCAGATCGGCCACGTTGAAGGTGTTCGGACCGACCGAGCAGCCCGCGGTTTCGACTTCGATGTATTCCTGCAGTTGCCCGTCGGGCAGCCGGTCGCCGACTTTGATTGCCATGGTGCTTGCCTCCTTCGTCGCTGCGGCGCGCAGTCTACTCAATCGCCCAGTGCGACGCCTTCGCGGCGCGGATCGGCCCCGCCGGCCCAGCCCGCGCGGCCGTCGCGCAGTCGCACGCGCACGATGCCCTGCAACCCGCTGGTCATCGGCAGCGCGCGCACCTCGTGGCCGCGCGCGGTGAGCGCGTCGATCAGTACCGCGCTGACCCGCCCTTCCTCGACTTCGGTCGGGCCGTTACGGCTGCCGAAATTGGGCAATGCGATCGCCTGCTGCACGTCGAGCTGCCAGTCGAGTAGCCCGACGAGCGTCTTGGCGACGTAATTGATGATGTGTGCGCCGCCGGGCGAGCCAAGGGTGGCGACGAGCTGCCCCTTTGCGCGGTCGAACACGAGCGTCGGCGCCATCGACGAGCGCGGGCGCTTGCCGGGCTGCACGCGATTGGCGACGAGCGCGCCGTCGGGCTTCGCACCGCCCTTGCCGTCGGACTCGCGCGGCAGGAAGGAGAAGTCGGTCAACTGGTTGTTCAACAGGAAGCCGCGCACCATCATCCGCGCGCCGAACGCATCTTCGATCGAAGTCGTCATCGCGACCGCATTGCCGAACGCATCAACCGCCGAGATGTGCGAGGTTGCGATCCGGTCAGGCGATACGTCCTCGGCCCATGCGGCCTTCGTTGCGGACGGTGTGCCGGGCAAAGCTCGGCCCATGCTGCGGTCGCCGATCAGCCTCGCTCGGTCGGCCAGGTACGCCGCGTCCGTCAGCGCGGCGACGTCCACGGCAACGAAGTCGCTGTCGGCGACGTACCTGTTGCGATCGGCAAAGGCGAGCCTTGCCGCTTCGGTGAACAGGTGTACCGCGTCGGGTTGCGGCTCGAGCCGTCCGCCGGCTTCGACCGGCGGCACGGCCGCGATGTTGCGCACGTTCAGCATGCCGAGGATCTGCGCGACCGCGATGCCGCCGGACGACGGTGGGCCCATGCCGCACACGCGCCACTGCTTGTAGTCGGTGCACAGCGGCGCGCGTTCCTTCGCCCTGTAGTCGGCCAGATCGTGTGCAGCCAGGCGACCCGGGTTCGAAGGATGGCCGCGCACGGCCGCGACGACGTCCGCGGCGATCGGTCCGCGATAAAACGCGTCGGCGCCGCCGTGCGCGATGGCCCTGAGCGTTGCGGCCAGTTCCGGATTCCTCAGGCGCACGCCGACCGCTTTGGGCGAGCCGTCCGCTTCGTAGAAGTACGCGCGCGCGGCATCGTTGCCAGCGAGGTGCTTGTCCCGCGCCAGCAACGCGTGCAACCTTGGCGACACGGCGAAACCACCGTCGGCCAGCCGAATCGCGGGCTCGAACAGCCGCGCCCAGGGCAGCTTGCCGTGCTGCTTGTGCACCATCTCGAGCATGCGCAGCAGCCCGGGTACACCGACCGACCGGCCGCCGATGACCGCTTCGACGAAGCCCATCGCACGGCCCTGCGGCGTGACGAACAGGTTCTCGTCGGCCGCCATCGGCGCGGTCTCGCGGCCGTCATACGACTGCACGCGCTGTCCGTCCCAGTGCAGCAGGAATGCACCGCCGCCAATGCCGGAGCTCTGCGGCTCGACCAGCGTCAGCACCATCTGCATCGCGATCGCGGCGTCGACGGCGGAGCCGCCGGCGCGCAGGATCTCGCGTCCCGCCTCGGCCGCCAGCGGATTCGCTGCCGCGGCCATGTGGCGCACGGCCGTCGCGGAGGTCAGCCCGGCGCGAAAGCCGGAAGGCGCTTCGGGTTGGCTCGGCGGCGGCGGCGTCGCGCAGCCGGTCACCCAGACTGCCGCAAACGATACGGCAAGACGAATCGCAGTCGCGAGGATCGACGTGTTCATGGGCTCTGTCCGGCAGTCGGCGCGACCGGCGTGCCCCGATGACCATCGCCGCGCGCGTACGCGCCGATGCGTCGGTGCTGCAAGCGTGCGCCGGCGCATCGACAGGCGCTTCGCGCGGCGTCGACCTCCGCTAGCGCGCGGTCGACGGCATGGCCCGCATGCGCGCTGCGCACCCACCGGCCGTCACTTGGGTTGCATGCGAATCGCGCCGTCGAGCCGGATGACCTCGCCGTTGAGCATCACGTTCTCGATGATGTGGCGGACGAGTGCGGCAAACTCGGCCGGCCGGCCGAGCCGCTGCGGAAACGGAACCATCTTGCCGAGCGACTCCTGTATCTCGGGCGGCATGCCGAGCAGCATCGGTGTCTCGAAGATCCCCGGCGCGATCGTCATGCAGCGAATGCCCGCCCGCGACAGGTCGCGCGCGATCGGCAGCGTCATGCCGACGATGCCGCCTTTCGAGGCCGAATACGCCGCCTGGCCGATCTGGCCGTCGAACGCTGCGACCGATGCGGTGTTGATCAGCACGCCGCGTTCGCCGTCGGCCACAGCCGCCTGTTTCGCCATCGCGTCGGCCGCCAGCCGGATCATGTTGAAGCTGCCTACGAGATTGACGTTGATCACGCGCGCAAACGCATCGAGTCGGTGCGGGCCGTCCTTGCCGACGGTCTTCTCGCCGATCGCGATGCCGGCGCAGTTGACCAGTCCGCGCAGCGGCCCCAGCGCGAGCGCAGCTGCCACCGCGGCCTTGCCGTCGGACTCGCTGGTCACGTCGCACTTGACGAAGGTCGCGTTGCCCAGCTCCTTGGCGAGCGCTTCGCCTTTGTCCGCCTGCACGTCCGCGATGACGACCTTGCCGCCGTGCGCCACGAGCATGCGCGACGTCGCGCCTCCGAGCCCCGATGCACCGCCGGTGACGATGAACGCGTTGTTGCTGATTTCCATGGCATCTCCGCTGCGTCGAAAGCGGGGATTCTAGAGGCCGGCCGCGCGTCAGCGCAGTGCGCAGCGCGCGTAGATCCAGAAAGAGCCGCTCGCGGCGCCCGAATTGGAAAGCTTGGTGTGCAGGCGCACGAGCGGCAGGTAGCAGTCGCTGGCGTCGATGCCGCGTTCGTGCAGCCACGACTCGGTCATCGGCGAGCGGAAACCGAGCGCGTGGTGCGGGCGCTGGTAGCCGCTGCCGGGCAAGGACTCTCGCGGCAGTTCCATCAACGCCATGCCCGAAGTGCGTGGCGCGAACGGACGTTGCAGCGGTGGTGTGCTGCCAGCGCCATGCGGATCGGCGTCGGCGGTGCGCTGCGTGCTCGGATCGCCGAGGTGCGGCGCGGTATAGATCGGCGGGTCGGGCAGGCGTTCGGTGGCTGGCGCGGCGGCCGCGGCAAGCATCAGTGCGGCGCCGCACATGGCCGCCAACGTAGAGCCGATCGATGATCGCAAGCTGGACACGGCGCGTGCACTCTACCGCGATGCGCGACGGCCGCACTATGGCCGGCACGAGCGTAATTTGCAACTCGACCAGCCGTCGGACGCGCGGCGGTGCGCAGCGGGCGCGGCAGGATCAGTGAAACGAGCAGCGGGCGTACACCCACAGCGCGCCGCTTAGCGCACCATCGCCGGAAAGCTTGGTGCGCAGTCGCAATACTGGTGCGATGCAGGTCTGCGCATCGAGGCCTGCGTCCTTCAGCCAGCCGCGCAACGTCTCCGACCGGAAGCCGAGCGCGTAATGCGGTCGCTGGTAGCGGCCCGGTGCGGCGTCGCGCGGCAGTTCGATCAGGCTGGCCGAGGTCCAGCGGGTTGCGCCCAGCGCGGTCAGTTCGCCGCGGCCAGTGCGCACGGCGCCGGCTACATGACTGCCGCCAGGCGCCGCAGGCGCGGCCACGGCCACGGCCACGGCCTCGTAACCGTAACGCTGCAGCGGCTGCGGATCCGCAGGCGCCTTCGACTGGGCCGCTGCGGCAAGGGGCAGCGCCAGCCATGCCTGGGCGATGAGGTAGCCGATCGGCCTGCAACGCAGCGATCGTCGGCCGGGGTGCATACGGATCCGTACAGCGATGGAAACGGATTGACTATCGCGCCAACAGCGCCGTGGGGCAAGCATACGAACGCATGATCTGCGGCCTGTGGAATGCATGATTTGCTGGGCCAGGGCGACGCAATCTTGCGCAATCGCAGGGTGCGTCTACAGTCTGCTGCGCGAGGCTTCGAGGACCGAAAGAAAGGGGCACGGCAGCGATGAGTGTGCACGGACGCGAACTGTTGAACGCGCTGCGGACTTTCGAGAAGGGAAAGATCGTTTCCGCGCGCGAGGCGGTGCAGCTGATCCAGGACGGCGACACGGTCGCCACCGGCGGTTTCGTCGGCATCGGCTTTCCCGAAAACATCGCGGTCGCGCTCGAAGCGCGCTTCGTCGAGAGCGCCGCACAGGACCCGAGCGGCATCGGCCGGCCGCGCGATCTCACGCTCGTCTACGCGGCGGGGCAGGGCGACGGCAAGGAGCGCGGGCTGAACCACCTGGGACATGAAGGGCTCGTGCGCCGTGTGATCGGCGGCCACTGGGGGCTCGTGCCCAAGCTGCAGGCGCTTGCGGTCGCCAACCGCATCGCGGCGTACAACCTGCCGCAGGGCGTCATCACGCACCTGTTCCGCGACATCGCTGCCGGCAAGCCGGGGCACCTGACGCGCATCGGCCTCGGCACTTTCGTCGATCCGCGGATCTCGGGCGGCAAGATCAACGAACGCGCGACCGAAGATCTCGTGCAGTTGATGACGATCGGCGGCGAGGAGTACCTGTTCTACAAGGCGTTCCCGATCGACGTCGGCATCGTGCGCGGAACGACCGCCGACGTCGACGGCAACGTCACGATGGAGCGCGAGGCGCTGACGCTCGAGGCGCTCGCCATCGCGATGGCGGCGCGTAACTCGGGCGGCATCGTGATCGTGCAGGTGGAACGCATCGCCGAGCGCGGTTCGCTCAATCCGCGCCAGGTCAAGATTCCCGGCGTGCTCGTGGACTGCGTGGTCGTCGCCGAAAGACCCGAATACCACCACCAGACCTTCGCCGAGCCGTACAGCCCGGCGTTTGCGGGCGAGATCCGTGTGCCCGCGTCGCTGGTGCCGCCGATGCCGATGAGCGAGCGCAAGATCATCGCGCGCCGGGCGGCGCTCGAGCTGCGTGCCAACAGCGTCGTCAACCTGGGCATCGGCATGCCCGAAGGCGTGTCCGCGGTCGCGGCCGAGGAGAAGGTGACGGATCTGCTGACACTTACCGCCGAGCCCGGCGTGATCGGCGGCATTCCCGCGTCGGGCCTGAACTTCGGTGCGGCGGTCAACACGCAGGCGATCATCGACCAGCCTTACCAGTTCGACTTCTACGACGGCGGCGGGCTGGACCTCGCGTTTCTCGGGCTGGCGCAGGCCGACCGCGAGGGCAATCTGAACGTCAGCAAGTTCGGGCCGCGCCTGGCCGGCGCTGGCGGCTTCATCAACATCTCGCAGTCGGCGAAGAAGATCGTGTTCGTCGGCACCTTCACCGCAGGCGACCTGCAGGTGCGCATCGTCGACGCAAAGCTCACGCTGCACAACGACAACGGGCCGAAGAAGTTCGTGCGCGAAGTCGAGCACCGCACCTTCTCCGGTGCGTACGCGATGCGGCGCGGCCAGCCGGTGCTGTACGTGACCGAGCGCTGCGTCTTCCAGCTCACGCCCGACGGCATGGAGCTGATCGAGGTCGCCCCCGGCGTGGACATCGAGCGCGACATCCTGGCGCGCATGGACTTCGCGCCGATGATCCGCGGCACGCCGCGCACGATGGACGCGGCGATCTTCGCCGAGGAGCCGATGGGTCTGCGCGAACGCATGCTCGCGATACCGCTTTCATCGCGCTTCGCCTACGACGACCAGCAGAACATCCTGTTCATCAACTTCGAGCGGCTGAAGGTGGCGACGAAGGCCGACGTCGACGCGATCGAGCGCGAAGTCGATGCGCATCTGAAACCCATCGGCCACCGCGTGTATGCGATCGTCAACTACGACCACTTCGAGCTGGCGCCCGAGATCGAAGACGACTACGCGGCGATGGTCAGACGGCTGGTCGACCGCTACTACGACGGCGTGTCGCGCTACACGACCTCGGGTTTTCTGCGCGCGAAGCTCGGCCGCGCGCTGAAGCGCCGCGGCGTGGCGCCCCACACCTACGAGTCGCCGCGCGCGGCGCTGGCGCATGTGCGGGATGCGTGAGCGCGCGCGAGCGGATGAAGCGTTCATGGGCGAAGGGCAGGGTTCGACCCATACCGGGCCATCAGGTTTCCCGAAAGCTGTACGACGCTCGGGCTCGCCCAGTTGGGTTTCGCCTCCATGGAGCAGCCGCTCATGGCCGATCTGCGCCATTCTGCCCGCACTCCGAACACGCCCACATCGAGTCCGTATCCGGCGCGCCGATCGCGCCAACGCAATCGCCCGCGCCAGTCGGCCTAGACTACGGTCGAACCAGCCGCTGGGGCGGAACCGGCCCTGCGGTTCAGAGAAATCAGCGTGGAACTGGAGCAGATTCGTCGCGCCGTGCTGGCCGCGATCGCATCGATCGCGCCGGAGGCGAACGTTGAGCGCATCCGGCTCGACCGGCCGCTGCGTCAACAGATCGACCTCGATTCGATCGACTGGCTCAACGTCGCTGCCGGTCTGTGCGAGCGGCTTGGCGTCGAGATTCCGGAAGCCGACTATGGGCGGCTTGCCACGGTCGATTCGATCGTCGCGTACTTGGCAGCGGGCAAGGCGGAGCGTCGCCGCGCGCCGGCGCGCCTAGTGGACGAACTGCCGACGACGCATCACGTCGTCGAGGGCACGCCGGTCACCGTGCGGCCGCTGCGCGCCGCCGACATGGCGCTCGAGGCGGACTTCGTGCAGCACCTGTCGATGGACAGCCGCTACAAGCGCTTCATGGTCACGGTGCGCGAGCTGCCGGAATCGAAGCTGAGGTATCTGACCGACGTCGACCAGGTGCATCACGTCGCTCTGGCGGCCACGGTCGAGCGGGATGGACGGGAGGCGCTTGTGGGTGTCGCGCGCTATGTCGTCGATGCGTCCGGTACGGGTTGCGAATTCGCGATCGCGGTCGACGATGCATGACAGGGCTCAGGGCTGGGGGCATCCTGATGCACGCGCTGATCGACGTCGCGCGCGCCCGCGGTCTGGCCACGATAGAGGGCAGCGTGCTGGCGACCAACACGCGGATGCTGAAGTTCATGCCGCAACTGGGGTTCGCCTCGCAGCACGACCCCGCGGACCGCGGCACGGTGCGCGTCGTGCGTTCGCTGTGAGCGACGGTCGCGCGCGAACGCGCGCCGCCCGGACTCAGGCGCGCGGCGGACGGTTGCCGGGTGCGGTCCGATCGCCTTCGCCGAGCGCGCGCTGCATCAGCACGCTGTCGACCCAGCGGCCGAGCTTGAAGCCGATCGCCGGCAGCAGTCCCGCCTGCGTGAATCCGCAGGCGTGGTGCAGCTCGATCGAGGCGGCGTTGGCTGAGTCGCCGATCACCGCGAGCATCTGGCGGAATCCGCGCTGCTCGCAGGCGTCGATCAGGGCGCGCAGCAGGCGCTTGCCGAGACCGCGGCCGACGGCGTCGGGCGCGACGTAGATCGAGTCTTCGACCGAGTAGCGATAGCCCGGCCGCGTGCGGTAGTGGCTCGCGTACGCGTAGCCGAGCACGCGGCCGTCGGCTTCCACGACGAAGTAGGGAAAGCCGCCGGCGACGATCGCATCGAACCGCCGGTGCATCTCGGCCGCGTCAGGCGGTTCGACTTCGAAGCTCGCGAGCCCGTACCGGACGTGGTGCGCGTAGATCGCCGCGATCTGCGCGAGATCGGCGGTCGTGGCGGGTCGCAGGGTCGCGTTCATGAAAAAGGGCGGCGCGCATCGCTGCGGGCCGCCCGGATTTTCGCCGACTTCCGGCGCTACTGCAGCACGACCTCGGCGCGCCGCGCTTCGCGGTCGTCGGCGCCGCCGAGCGTCTCTTGCGACTTCTCGAGCACGATGCGGTCGTCGGCGATGCCGGCGGCGCGCAAGAAGTCGCGCACCGTATACGCCCGCTGTTTGGCCAGCTCGGCGTTGAAGCTCGCGTCGCCCGTCTTGTCGTGGTAGCCGGAGACCACGATCTTCTTGCCGGCTTCGGCGCGTGCGACGGCGACGACGGACGCGAGCCGCGCGCCGGCCTCCTCAGGCAGCAGCGCTTCGCCGGCGCCGAAGTAGACCTTGATCGGCGCCAGCGGCGCGCTCGTGGCCGCGGCCGTAGCGGGCCGCGGCGGATGCGTGACGAACAGGGCGACGCCGATCGTGAACAGCGCGACGAAGATCGCGATCGCGAGTGCGAATCCGACCGCAAAGCCGGTTTCCGGATCGTGTTCGTCGAACATCGGTCGCGCTCCTCGTGTCCGGCCGGCGTCGGCTACTCGGCCTTCTTGTCGGCCGCCGTGGCGACGGACACCGCCGCCGGTGCGACGACCGCGACCGGCGCGGCGGCGGCGGCCGCTTTGGCCGGCTTGCCGCCGTGGATCGTCGCGATGATCGGCACGATCAGCAACGCCACGATGTTGATGATCTTGATCAGCGGGTTGACGGCCGGCCCTGCGGTGTCCTTGTACGGATCGCCGACCGTATCACCGGTGACGGCCGCCTTGTGCGCGTCGGAGCCTTTGCCGCCGTGGTTGCCCTCTTCGATGTACTTCTTGGCGTTGTCCCACGCGCCGCCGCCGGTGGTCATCGAAATGGCGACGAACAGGCCCGTGACGATCGTGCCCATCAGCACGCCGCCGAGCGCGGCGGGGCCGAGGATTACGCCGACAGCGATTGGCACGATCACCGGCAGGATCGACGGAATCATCATCTCCCTGATCGCCGCCGTGGTCAGCATGTCGACCGCGCGCGAGTAGTCGGGCTTGGCTTTGTGCTCCATGATGCCCTTGATCTCGCGAAACTGACGGCGCACCTCCTCGACCACCGAGCCGGCGGCGCGGCCGACCGCTTCCATCGCCATCGCGCCGAACAGAAACGGGATCAGGCCGCCGATGAACAGGCCGATGATCACCATGTGGTTCGACAGGTCGAACGTCACCTTGATGCCGGCCTGCTCGAGCCCGCCGGTGTAGTCGGCGAACAGCACGAGTGCGGCGAGCCCCGCCGAGCCGATCGCGTAGCCCTTGGTGACCGCCTTGGTCGTGTTGCCAACCGCGTCGAGCGGGTCGGTGATCGCGCGCACTTCCTTCGGCAGTTCGGCCATCTCGGCGATGCCGCCGGCGTTGTCGGTGATCGGGCCGTAGGCGTCGAGCGCGACGATGATGCCCGTCATCGACAGCATCGAGGTCGCGGCCACCGCGATGCCGTATAGCCCCGCAAGCCAGTACGACGCCAGGATCGCCGCGCAGATCGCGAGCGCGGGCCAGGCGGTCGCCTTCATCGACACCGCCAGGCCCGCGATGATGTTGGTCGCGTGCCCGGTCGTCGATGCCTGCGCGACGTGGCGCACGGGCGAGAACTGCGTGCCCGTGTAGTACTCGGTGATGTACACGAGCGCGGCGGTCAACGCCAGGCCGACGACCGCGGCCAGATACATGTTCATCACGGTGACGCCGCCCGAGGTGGCGACCGGACCCAGGATCCAGTCGGTCACCGGATAGAACAGCACCAGCGAGATCACGCCGGCGACGATCAGCCCGCGGTACAGCGCGTTCATGATCTTGCCGCCCTCGCTCGCCTTGACGAAGAAGCAGCCGACGATCGACGCGATGATCGACACGCCGGAGATCGCCAGCGGGTAGACGATGCCGGCGTCGCCACCCGCTTTGAAGAAGAAGCCGCCGATCAGCATCGTCGCGACCACGGTGACCGCGAAGGTCTCGAACAGGTCGGCCGCCATGCCGGCGCAGTCGCCGACGTTGTCGCCGACGTTGTCGGCGATCACCGCAGGGTTGCGCGGGTCGTCTTCGGGAATTCCGGCCTCGACCTTGCCGACCAGGTCGGCGCCGACGTCCGCGCCTTTGGTGAAGATGCCGCCGCCCAGACGGGCGAAGATCGAAATCAGCGACGCGCCGAACGCGAAGCCGATCATCGGGTGCAGCAGCTCGCGCGTATTGGACGTGTCGTGCGTGACCGTCAGGATCCAGTAGAAGCCGGCCACGCCGAGCAGCCCCAGTCCGACGACCAGCAGGCCGGTGATCGCGCCGCCGCGGAAGGCGACGTTCAGCGCCGCGTTTAGTCCCTGCGTGGCTGCCTGCGCGGTGCGGACGTTGGCGCGCACCGACACGTTCATGCCGATGTAGCCGGCCGCGCCCGACAGTACCGCGCCAAGAACGAAACCGATCGCGGTCCACAGCCCGAGCTGCGGCACGACCGCGATGATGATGGCCAGCACGACGCCGACGATCGCGATCGTGCGGTACTGGCGGTTCAGATACGCCTGTGCTCCGGTCTGCACCGCGGCGGCGATCTCCTGCATCCGCGGGTTGCCCGCGGGCTGCTTCAGGATCCAGGAAATCGACCACGCGCCGAAGACCACGGCCGCGAGGCCGCAGAGCAGGGCGAGCGTCAATCCAGACATGGTTCTTCTCCTCTCCGTGGAAACAAACGTTCAGCTGGGTTCAGTGTTCGAGTGCGTCGAAAACGCGGTCGCGGACTTCTTCGACGCCGCCGACGCCGGACACCCTGCGGTAGCGCGGCGCCATCGCATCGCTGCTGGCGGCCCGCTTCGCGTAGTAGTCGACCAGCGTGCTGGTCTGCGCGTGGTACACCTCGAGCCGCTTGCGCACGACGTCCTCACGGTCGTCGTCGCGCTGGATCAGCGGCTCACCGGTCACATCGTCGCGGCCCGGGATTTTGGGCGGGTTGAACTTGACGTGATAAGTGCGGCCGCTCGCGAGATGAACGCGCCGGCCGCTCATGCGCTCGATGATGTCGGCGTCGGGTACTTCGATTTCGAGCACGACGTCGACCTTCACGCCGGCTTTTCGCAGCGCCTCGGCCTGCGGGATCGTGCGCGGGAACCCGTCGAACAGGTAGCCGGCAGCGCAGTCGGGCGCTTTCAGGCGTTCGGTCACCAGACCGATGATGAGGTCGTCCGACACGAGTTGTCCGGCCTCCATCACCTTCTTTGCTGCCACGCCCAGCGGCGTGCCGGACCGCACCGCGGCGCGCAGCATGTCGCCGGTGGAGATCTGCGGGATTCCGTAGCGTTCCCGGATGAACGCCGCCTGGGTACCTTTGCCGGCACCGGGCGGCCCGAGCAGTATCACCCGCATCCCCGTCCTTCCGCTGCACGTTTTCTTTTCGCGGTCGGCGCGGGTCCAGCTCCGGCCGACAGAACGGTGGATTCTAGCGGCAAAGGTTCGCCTCCCAGCGCTGCGCGGTTTGCGTTCGCGCAAGTCGGCGGCGGCCGCTCGCGCTGGCCGCGTCAGCTTGGTGTAAGCAACGCGCTGCCCAACGCGTCAGAAGCTGTGAACCTTTCTGCTGCGCGGTCCGCTGGCGTCGTTGCGCGGTTTTGGCTCCGGCCGCTTCGCTTCACATCGGCTCTGCCGATGTGAGCCTGCGCCGAAACTGTGTTTTCGGGCCTCGCGTATCCGGTTGATATGTCTCGGCCCTGTGCTCCGTGCGCCTAGCCAGCGGCCCGCTCGCGACGAAATCTTCACAGCTTCTCAGTCCATGCGGACCGACTCCATGTTCAGCACATTGTCGGCGCGGTGGACGACGTGGACGTTGGCGCGCATCGCCCACGGGATCATCTGCCGGTGCAAGGGCACATGGTGGACCTGCGCGTTGTGCTCGGCGAGCGCCTGGCGGATCAGCTCGCGCCGCTTGTCGGCGTCCATCTCGGTCCCGGCGGCGTCGATCAACGCGTCGAGCTTGGGGTTGACGTAGCGGCCGTAGTTGAAACCGCCGTTGCCGGTCCGTTCGTCCTTGGAGCGCAGCACCGGCCACAGCGTCGTCTGCGCGTCGGTAATGGCGCCGCCCCAGCCCAGCATGAAGAAGCTCGTGTCGTGCTTCTCCAGCTTGGGAAAGTAGGTCGCACGCGGCATCGCGGTGACCTTGGTCGCGATGCCGACCTTGGTCAGCATCGCCGCCACCGCGATGCAGATCTCCTCGTCGTTGACGTAGCGGTTGTTCGGGCAGTCGAGCGTGACCTCGAAGCCGTTCGGATACCCCGCCTCGGCGAGCAGCCGGCGCGCGCGTTGCGGGTCGTACGGTAGCCGCTTCTCGGCGTCAGGATTGGACGCCAGGATCGACGGTGTGATGCCGCCGGTGGGCAGCGCCGAGCCCCGCATCGTGCGCGTGCGGATCGCTTCGATGTCGATCGCGTGATAGACGGCTTGCCGCACCCGCACGTCCTTGAACGGATTGCGACCCTTGACGTTGGAGTACAGCAGCTCGTCGCGGTACTGATCGAAACCGAAAAACACGACCCGGTTTTCCTGTCCGCGCAAGACCTTGGTGTCCTTGTTGTTCTCCAGGCGCGCGAGATCCTGCGGTGGCGGGTCGAGCACGAAGTCGATCTGCCCGCCCAGCAGCGCGGCGGTGCGGGTGGCGTCGGCGCTGACCTGCGTGTAGACGACCTCGGTGACGTTGCCCGGCGCGCGACCTTCGCGGATGCCCCACCAGTCGGGATTGCGCTTGAGCACGGTCTTGACGCCCGGCTCGCGGGACACGAGGATCCAGGCGCCAGTACCGTTGGCGTTGCGCGATGCGTAGGTTTCTTCCTTGCCCTTGAAGTCGAGCGGACGCTCGACCTTGTGCTTGACCGCCCACGCCTTGCTCATGATGTAGATCGTCGTGGCGTGCTCCAGCGTGATCGGGTTCGGCCGGTCCTGCACGAACTCGACCGTGTAGTCGTCGACCTTGCGCGCCTTGCCGACCGCGTTCGCGTACTGGCGCAGCTGCGAGTTCGGGTGCTGCGCGCGCTCGAAACTGAACACCACGTCGTCGGCGGTGAACGGCGAGCCGTCATGGAACCTGACGCCGCGCCGGAGGGTGAAACGCCACGTGGTGGGGCCGATCTGCCGCCACTCGGTCGCCAGCCCCGGAACCAGCTTCAACGCGTTGTCGCGCATGACCAGCGTGTCGTGGACCGACTGCGAGAACATGTTGGTGAGCCCTTCGTTCTGCGAATGCGGGTCCGCCGTTTGCGGATCGCCCTGCGAGGCCCAGCGCAGGGTCTTGCCGCCCGCCGTGCCGCACGCGAGCGCGGCGGCGAGCGCCGCGACAGCCATCAGTCGCTTCATTTACCGTCCTCCTTCTGGAAGAGGCGGGCAGTCTAGCCGCGGCCGGCGAGGATGGCGCGCACGCGCTCGAGGTCGGCGGGGGTGTCCACGCCAGGCGGCAGCGCCGCCGGCAGCATCAGCACGGCGATGCGGTAGCCGTGCGCCAGCGCACGCAGCTGCTCAAGGCTTTCGAACGCCTCGAGCGCATCGTGCGCCATCGCAGGGTAGGCGCGCAGGAACGCGGCGCGGTAGGCGTACAGCCCGACGTGCCGCAGGGCAGGCAGCCCAGCGGGCAACGTACTGCGATCGGCCGCGAACGCATCGCGTGCCCACGGGATCGGCGCCCGCGAAAACAGCAGTGCGCGTCCGGCGCGGTCGATGACGACCTTGACCACGTTCGGATCGAAGAACTCGGCCGCGTCGCGCAGCGCATGCGCGGCGGTGGCGACCGCGCTGTCGGGCTGGCGCGCCAGCAGTGCGGCCACGTCGGCGATCACTGTGGGCGGAATCAGCGGCTCGTCGCCTTGCACGTTCACGACGATCGCGTCGCCGGCCAGCCCCAGCAGCGCGCAGGCTTCGGCGATCCGGTCGGTGCCGGTCGGGTGCGCGGGCGAGGTCAGCACGGCCTCGACACCGTGAGCGCGGCAGGCGGCAGCGATTTCGTCGCCGTCGGCAGCGACGACGACCCGCTGCGCACCGCTTGCGGCCGCGCGCTGCGCGACGCGCACCACCAGCGGCGCGCCGTCGAGGTCGGCGAGCGGCTTGCGCGGCAGCCGCGTCGACGCCAGTCGCGCCGGCACGATCGCGACGAACGGCACCGCCGTCATCGCCGCGCCACCGTTCGGTGCGGTGCGATCACTCCGAAGGCGCCGGCTCGTCGAGCCGGCGCGCTTCGCTCTCGAGCATCACCGGAATGCCGTCGCGGATCGGATACGCCAAGCCCGCGGCGCGCGAGATCAGCTCCTGCCGCGCCTTGTCGTATTCCAGCGGGCCCTTGGTGACAGGACAGACCAAGATTTCAAGCAATCGGGGATCCATCGGCGGCTTTCGCGTCGTTAAGCGCCTGCGCGCGCGTGGCGGACATTTCGTCGGCGGGCGCGGCGGCGCGGATGCGCTGCTCGATCAGATCGAGCAGCGCGCCGTGCACCGTCGTGCGCAAAGGCACGACGCAGATGCGGCCGTCGGCCGCGAGCGCAGGAATGCCGCGGCATTTTACGGCGTCCTTTTCGGTGATCAGCGCGCAGTCAAAGCGCCGGTTCGCGAACGGGTTGGCGGCGTAGTCGTAATGATCGGGCAACGGCAGCTCGTCGAACTGCAATCCGTGAGCGCGCAGCATTGCAAAGAACCGGTCGGGCATGCCGATGCCGGCGGCGGCGAGCAGGCGCACGCCCTTATCGCGCTGTTCGCGCGCCAGATCGGCCAGTTCGACCTTGCGCGACGGATCCTTCAGTGCATAGACCGGGCCGAGCTGCGTGCGCATGAAAAAGTGCGGAGAATGGATCCGCACCGGCAGGATGTCGCCATGGAAGACGACCGCGCTGACGTCCTGCAGCCGTTCGGGCGGGTCGCGCAAAGGACCCGCGGGCAGCAGCCAGCCGTTGCCCAGCCCGCGGTAGTGGATGACCGCGATCTCCACGTCGCGCGCAAGCCGCCGGTGCTGCAGGCCGTCGTCGGCGACGATGACGTCGACGTTCGGGTGCAGGTTGCGCAGCAGCTGCGCGGCGGCGACGCGGTCGCGGCCGACCGCCACCGGCACGCCGGTGGCATGGGCCATCAGCAACGGCTCGTCGCCGAAATCGCCCGCCTTGCCGTACGGGTCGACTTCGCGCGGCTGGCTCGCGGCTGCGCCGTAGCCGCGCGCGACGACGCCCGGCCGCCAGCCGCGCGCCTTCAGCCCGCGCACGATCTCGATCGTGAGCGGCGTCTTACCGGTGCCGCCGACGTATAGGTTGCCGACCACGACGACCGGCACCCCGATGCGCTGTGGTCGCTGCAGCCCGACCGCGTAACGCCACGCGTCGAGCGCACGCCACGCACGATGCGCGATGGTCAGCGGGTACAGCAGCCGCGCGCCGGCGCCGCGCTTCTGCCACATGTGAACCAGCGCTTGCTGCAGACGGGCGCGCAGCGTCATAGGCTGCGCGCCTATCTGGCTGCGGCCGCGGACTGCCGCTGGGTGGCGAAACTGATGCGCGGCAAGCCGGCGATGCGCGCGGCCTCCATCACGTTGATCACGGACTGGTGCGGCGCCTGCGCGTCGGCGTTGATCACGAGCAGCGGGTTGTCGCGGCCCTTCGCCGCGCGCTGCAGGACTTCAGCAAAGGCGGCCGCGTCGGTGAACGGCACGAGCGCGCGGTCGATGGCCACGCGGCCGTCGGCGGTGATGCCGATCTGAATCTCGTTTGGCCGGTTCTGGGTCTTGGCGGCGTCGGCGCGCGGCAGCTCGATTTGCAGCTCCGCGAAGCGCGAGTAGGTCGTGCTGACCGCGAGGAAGATCAGCACGATCAGCATCACGTCGATCAGAGGAATCAGATTCATCTCTGGCTCCTCGTCCGTCGGGCGGCGGAAGCGCATCAGCCGCCCCGACCGAGCAGCCGCTCGTTGTACAGCGTGTCGAGCAGGCGCTGCGCCTGGTCCTCCATGTCGACCAGCATGTCCTCGACGCGGGTTCGGAAATGGCGGTAGAACAGCACCGCAGGCACGGCGACGATGATGCCGAAGGCGGTGCAGTACAGCGCGATCGAGATGCCGTGCGCCAGCTGCTGCGGGCTGGAGCCGGCCTGCTGCGAGGCGAAGATCTCGATCATGCCGATCACGGTGCCGAGCAGCCCGAGCAGCGGTGCGATCGACCCGATCGAACCGAGCAGCGTCAGATAGCGCGACAAGTCGTGCGCGACATGGCTGCCGGCGTTGGCGACCGCCTCGCCGGCGATGTCTCGTGGCGCCCGCTCGTTGCGCAACGCCGCCGCGAGCACGCGGCCAAGCGGCGAGTTCTGTTCGAGCTTGGCGATCACCTCGGGTGTGATCTGGCGCCTGGCGTGCAGCGACAGCACATCCTGTAGCAGCGCTGCCGGAACGATCCGTCGGCGGCGTAACGCGGCGCTGCGCTCGATGATCAGCGCCAGCGCGATGATCGAGGCGACGATGAGCGGCCAGATCGGCCAGCCGATGGCTTGTACGATCGCGAACAAGAGGGACGTCCTTCCCGATGCGGGGGCTACGACGAAAGCGCGCAGTTTAGTGGCTCGCCATGGGCGGGCAAATTTCCACAGAATCTGTGGACAACTATGTGAACAAGCCATGCGCCGACGCCGCAAACCCGTGCAGCAACAGGCTTTCGGTGGCTTGCTCGCTCGCTGAGCAGATAGAAAAATTCATGCAAATCAAAGTTTTGTGCTTCAGGGCAAGACGTCGACAGCGCGCCGGAGGCCGGTGGCCAGCAACCGTGCGGGCATGTGGAAAGGTTCGTCCCGGAAACCCGCATGGCGCTTGAATTCGGCGAGGAAAATGCAGCAACGGCGCGGGAAACGCTGACGGTTTCCCTGCTGAACCGCGCGGTTGCTGGGCTGCTCGCGCGCGGCTTCCCGCTGGTGCGGGTTCGCGGCGAGGTCGCCAACTTCACGCGCGCGGCGAGCGGACACTGGTATCTGACGCTGAAGGATGACGCCGCGCAGGTGCGCTGCGTGATGTTCCGCGGGCGCAATGCGCTGGTGGACTTCGGTCCGCGCGACGGTGATGCGGTCGAGGTTCTCGGGCAAGTGGGGTTGTACGAGCCGCGCGGCGAGTATCAGCTCACGCTCGAGTCGATGCGTCGCGCCGGGCAGGGCCGGCTATTCGAGGAGTTCCTGCGGCTGAAGGCGCGGCTTGCCGCCGAGGGGCTGTTCGACGAGGCGCGCAAGCGCGCGCTGCCGCGGCTGCCGCGCGCGGTCGGCATCGTGACATCGCTGCAGGCAGCCGCGCTGCGCGACGTCGTGACCACGCTCGTGCGGCGCGCGCCGTACCTGCGAGTGATCGTCTATCCCGTGCCGGTGCAGGGGGCCGGGGCGGGAGAGCGCATCGCGGCGATGCTGCAGACCGCGAGCCGCCGCGCCGAGGTCGACGCGCTGCTGCTGGTTCGCGGCGGCGGCTCGATCGAGGATCTGTGGGCGTTCAACGAGGAGGCCGTGGCGCGCGCGATCCGCGCCAGCCGCATTCCCGTGATCGTCGGCGTCGGTCACGAATCGGACTTCACGATCGCCGATTTCGCTGCCGATCTGCGCGCGCCGACGCCGACGGCGGCCGCCGAACTGGTCGCACCCGAACGCGATTCGCTGCTCGCCGCGCTGGATGCGCGAGCGGCGGCGCTGCGGCGCCGGCTGGCCGCGACCGTCGAGCGCGCGCAACAGCGGCTCGACTACGCGCTGCGCGCGCTGGCGGCGCCGCGCGCACCGCTGCGCGGACTGGACGCGCGCATTGGGGCGCTGGTTGCACGGCTGGCGCGCGCTGCGGACAGGCGCGTTGCGGCACCACGCCTGGCGCTGACGGCGTTGTCGCGGCGGCTGGGCGCAGGCGCCGCCAACGTCGTGGCGGTCGAAGTGCGCGTGCATCGCGCGACGGCCACACTGCAGGCGATCGCGCAGGAACGTCTGCGTGCATGGGGCGGGCATTGCGCCGCGCTGACGGCGCGCCTGCATGCGCTCGACCCGGATGCGGTTCTGGCGCGCGGCTATGCCATTGCGTACGCGCCCGATGGTCGCAGCGTGCGCGACGCCGCCCAGCTGGCCGTCGGCGACGAAGTGCGCCTGCGCTTTGCGCGCGGCGGGGCCCGGGTGCGGGTCGATTTCCTTGTAAACGATGCGGGCAAGCAGCGCGACAGCGATGGCTAGAATCCGAATCTGGTTGCGATCAACCTGCCAGGCAAAGGACACCCATGGAACACACACTTCCGCCCCTGCCCTACGCGATGGACGCGCTGGTGCCGCATATCTCGAAGGAGACCTTCGAGTACCACTATGGCAAGCATCACCAGGCCTACGTCACCAACCTGAACAACCTGATCAAGGGCACCGAATTCGAGGCAATGAGCCTTGAGGAGATCATCCGCAAGTCCTCGGGCGGCATCTTCAACAACGCCGCACAGGTCTGGAACCACACGTTCTTCTGGAACAGTATGAAGCCCGGCGGGGGCGGCGAACCCGCGGGCGCGCTCGGCGCTGCGATCGCGCAAAAGTGGGGATCGTTCGCCGCGTTCAAGGAGGCGTTCACCAAGAGCGCCGTCGGCAACTTTGGCTCGGGCTGGACCTGGCTGGTGAAGAAACCGGACGGCTCGGTCGACATCGTCAATACGAGCAATGCCGGCACGCCGTTGACTACTGCGGACAAGCCGCTGCTGACAATCGACGTGTGGGAACACGCCTACTACATCGACTACCGCAACGCGCGTCCGAAGTTCGTCGAAACGTTCCTGAACTCGCTCGCCAACTGGGACTTCGCGGCGAAGAACTTCGCCTGAGCCGGGTGCGGCCGGCGCGCTGCCGGGCGGCGACCGAAGTCGCTTAGC